>DATBCI010000255.1:0-6904 GCA_036270555.1 Burkholderiaceae bacterium | reverse complement strand
GACGATCTCGCAGCAGGTCGCCAAGAACCTGTTCCTGTCGTCGAGTCGCAGCTACCTGCGCAAGGCGCAGGAACTGCTGATCACATGGATGGTGGAGGCGGTCTGGAACAAGAAGCGCATCCTGGAGGTTTACCTGAACGTTGCCGAGTGGGGCGATGGCGTGTTCGGCGCCCAGGCGGCCGCCCAGCACTATTTCGGAGTGGATGCGGTGTCGCTGTCGCCCGAACAGGCGGCCGAGCTGGCGGCCATGCTGCCGGCACCGCGGCTGTTCGACCATCACCGCGAAGCCCCGTTCCTGTCGCAGCGATCCGATTCGATCCTGCGCAACTTACCAGGTGCTCAGATTCCATGAGTCGATCGAACGCAACTTATCAAGTGCTCAGATTGCTTGAACCTTTGGCTCGCCGCCAGGTTCAAACGACGGACTCCTTAGCGCCATTGGATGATCGACGTCAACGCGCTCGAAACGGGCCGCGTTGAAAATTGCTCCGATGAACCCGCCCTTGCTGGTCATGCCCCAGACGTCCTCCCGCTACACCACGGTGGCGATCGTGCTGCACTGGTTCCTGGCAGTGGCGATCGTGGCCGGATTCGTGATCGGGTTGCAGATGTCCGACGAGCCCGTTACGCCGGCACGGGTGCGCTGGATCAACTATCACAAGTGGATCGGCATCACGATCCTTGCGCTGTCGGTGTTGCGCCTGCTGTGGCGCTGGCGGCACCAACCGCCGATGCTGCCCGAATCGATCCGGGGCTGGCAGCGCCACGCGTCCCGCTGGGGGCACCGGGCTCTGTACCTGTTCTTCTTCATCGTTCCGTTGGCGGGCTGGGCCTACAGCTCGGCCGACGGCTTTCACGTCGTGTACCTCGGTCTCATACGGTTGCCGGACCTGGCGCCGAAGGACAAGGCGCTCGCCGACCTGCTGATCGACGTGCACGCGACGCTCGCCTGGACGCTGGCCGTGCTGGTCGGCGTGCACGTGGCCGCCGCGCTCAAGCACCATTTCATCGACAAGGACGGTCTGCTGCGGCGGATGTGGCCGCGCAACGACCAGCGCAAGCTGCCCGCTGCTCACTAACGCCCGGCGGGCCAACGGCCACGGGGCGGGTCAGCGCACGCGCCGCGACGGAAATTCTTCCTCGATGTTGTCCCTGTAGTAGCTGGCGGGGGCCGCGCTGGTCAGGAAGCGGCGCGCGATCTCGGCGCCGACGCCGGTGTGTTGCAGCACCGACCCGCTATCGAACTCGATTTCCAGCACCCGCGCCGAGGCATCGTAGCCGGCCGAGCGGAAGCCGGCGCGCCGGATGGGCTTGCGTTCGATCGTCGTCATGGCAGTCCCAGCTCCTTCCAGATCGAGTCCACATGGGCCACCACCGCGGGGTCCATCCCGATCGGCCGCCCCCAGTTGCGGTCGGTCTCGCCGGCGACCTTGTGGGTGGCGTCGATGCCCATCTTGCTGCCGAGCCCGGGCGTCGGGCTGGCAAAGTCCAGGTAGTCGATCGGGCTGTTCTCGACGATCACCGTGTCGCGCGCCGGGTCGACCCGTGTCGTGATCGCCCACACCACGTCGCTCCAGTTGCGCGCGTCGATATCCGCGTCGGTGACGATGAGCAGTTTGGTGTACATGAACTGACGAAGAAAGCTCCAGACCCCGAACATCACGCGGCGCGCGTGACCAGGATACTGTTTGCGCATCGTGATCACGGCCAGTCGATAACTGCACCCCTCAGGGGGTAGATAGAAATCGACGATCTCGGGAAAAGTGCGGCGCAGGATCGGCACGAACACCTCGTTCAATGCCACTCCCAGGACCGAGGGTTCGTCCGGCGGCCGACCGGTGTAGGTCGAGTGGTAGATCGGATCGCGCCGCATCGTGATCCGCTCGATGGTGAAAACGGGGAAGCGCTCGATCTCGTTGTAATAGCCCGTGTGGTCGCCGAACGGCCCTTCCAGCGCGGTCTCGTAGCCGGCGTTGACCGCGCTGATCTCGCCGTTTCGGTTGGACGGATCGGGCAGGATTGCCCCCTCCAGAACGATCTCGGCGCCGGCCGGCACCTCCAGGTCGCTGCCGATGCAGCGTGTGATTTCGGTGCGCGACCCCCGCAACAGGCCGGCAAACTGGTACTCGGACAGCTGGTCGGGAACCGGCGTGACCGCCCCCAGCACCGTGGCGGGATCGGCCCCCAACGCGACCGCGATCGGGAAGGGTTCTGCCGGCCTGGCCAGCCGGTGGTCCCTGAAATCGAGTGCCCCGCCCCGATGCGCCAACCAGCGCATCGCGACCTTGTTCCTCCCCAGCACTTGCTGGCGGTAGATGCCCAGGTTCTGCCGCTTCTTGTGGGGTCCACGGGTCACCACGATGCCCCAGGTGATCAAGGGCGCGACGTCCTCCGGCCAACAGGTCTGGATCGGCAACCGGGACAGGTCCACCTCGGTGCCTTCCCAGACGACTTGCTGGCAGGCGGCGCCCCGGACGGAGCGGGGCGCCATGTCCCACAGCGCCGTCTTCAGCATGGCGACCTTGCCCAGCGCGTCTCGCAGACCGTCTGGTGGTTCGGGCTCCTTTAACGCGGCCAGCAACTCGCCAACCTCGCGCAGCCGCTCCGCGCCCTCGCCGCCCATCGCCAGCGCGATGCGATCCTGAGTACCAAACAGATTGGTCAGAACCGGCATCGACCCCGTTCCAGGCCGCAGGAACAACAGGGCCGGCCCGGACCGGGCGAGCACCCGCCGGCTGACCTCCGTGATTTCCAGCCGCGGCGAGACCTCCCGGTTGATCCTGGCGAGCTTCCCGACCCGCTCCAGCGCCTGTAGGAAATCCCTCAAGTCACCGTATCGCAACACCCTATTTCCTTGAATTCATGTTGTTGTGCAGCAGCAAAAGCCACTGGAGCAAGCACTCGCACACTCGAGCGTGTTTGATTAACATATTGATTATATTGAATAATTAAGGTGATTTTGACATCGTAAGTTTCCGCGGTGCGTCATTAACCGGTTGATCTTGCATAATTTCCGCACTGCAGAATGGGTGTCGCGATTGACGGATCCTTGTTAACCGATAGAATCGATCCGGATGAGTGGGTTCGTAGTCGGGTCTTGGTTCCGGGTGACGTCTGACCCCGCAGAGGGACCACCGGCAGGAAGAGGGAACCACTGAACGCGAGGGACTGGGGTCCCCGCCGGTTACAGATAGCCGGCCCGGCAAGAGCGCCGCGGCCGAATCGTTAGGGGGCTGACCCAGTTGCTGGCGGGTCGGCCCAGAACCAGATGTATGCAAGCGCCCGCTTCCATTTTGTAATCGGGCGCTGCTACTGCCCCAGGAGGTTTTCATGCCTAACTCCACAGGCAGCAGGGTCCGCCAGGGTGTCGATTGGCTGGAGGCTGCAGCAGATCTGGCCGGTAACGGTCTGAGCATGTTACGGCGATTGTCCGAGGCCGTGGGCGCGCTCGTGGTCGTGACCGCGGTGGCGATTGCCACCATGCCGACCGTGCGCGACGCCACGGCGCAGATGGTGCGCGGGTGGTTCTCTTCGGATGCGTCGACGGTCCAGCCGTCCTACGCGATCCAATCCGCGGCGTCCTCTGACGTCAGCAGGGGGACACCGGCCGCGCGCGAGGCGCTGGTCGAAACCGTGCGTTGGGTCCACCTGGACTCGCCCGAAGCGTCGGTTGCTCAATATCTGTCGCGCCGCTATCACGTTGCCGACGAAGCGGTGCGCCCGCTGGTTTTGGCGGCACGCGAAGCCGGTCGCGAATCGCAGGTGGACCCGCTGCTGATCCTGGCGGTGATGGCCGTGGAATCGAGCCTGAATCCGTTCGCCGAAAGCGAAGTGGGTGCGCAGGGACTGATGCAGGTGATGACCAGCGTCCACGCGACCCGCTTCGGACTGGACGGCGCTTTGCACAATGCGCTCGAGCCGGTTGCCAACATCCGCGTGGGATCGGCCATTTTGAGCGACGCGATCCGCCGCGGCGGCTCGGTCGAGCGCGGCCTGCAGTTGTACGTCGGCGCCGGCAACCTGCGCGACGATGGCGGCTACGGGTCGCGCGTGCTGGCTGAAATGGCGCGCCTGAAGATGGCCGCGAGCGGCGATGTGGCGGCCGCGCTGGCCTCGGCCGGTGTGCGCCCCGACGGCAGGACTCCGGTCGCTGTTGCCGCCCCGGAGGCGCCGAGGCGCTTGCCCGCTTCGCTCACCAGCTCCGCGTTCTGAGCGGCCCGAGGGCGGCTTCTTAAGCGCGCCCGCCAGGCGCGCGTCCGCTCGTCTAACCGCGTGCCAGCCAGGCGCGCATCCGCTCGATCGCGTCCTGCAGGTGGGCCATCGAGGCGGCGTAGGACACGCGGACATAGCGCTCCGAATCGGCGTGCCCGAAATCTTGGCCCGGCACCAGGCACACGCCGGTTTCGTTGAGCAATCGCCGCGCGAACTGCATGCTGCCTTCGGTTCGCCCGCCCGACGCGCGCGCCACCGCTGCGATGTCGGCATACACGTAAAAGGCGCCGTCCGGTAACACCGGGATCTGCAAGCCGAGTTGCCGCAGCGCGGGCACGAGGAAGTCGCGCCGCTGTCGGAACTGCTCGCGCCGCTGCTCGAACACGGTGATGCAGCGTTGTTCGAAGCAGGCAAGCGCGGCGTGCTGCGCTACAGCGGATGGGCACAGATACAGATTCTGAGAGAGCCGTTCCAGCGCACTGACCCAAGCCCGCGGTGCGACGATCCAGCCAAGGCGCCAGCCGGTCATTCCAAAATACTTGGAGAAGCTGTTGATGACGGCGACGCGCGGATCCAGCGACAGCGCCGTAACCGGAGCGTGGTCGTAAGTCAGGCCCTGGTAGATCTCATCGACCAATACGAAGCCGCCGCGAGCGTGCACCGCGTCGCAAAGCGCAGCCAGCACGTCGCGATCGATCGTCGTGCCCGTCGGGTTCGACGGTGAGCCGATCAGCACGGCACGCGTTCGCGGCGACCAGGCCGATTCGACCGCGGCGACGTTCAGATGGAATCGCTGCTGCGGTCCGCATGCAACCAGCCGCGCCTGCGCACCCAGTGCCGACGCGATATGCCGGTTGCACGGATACGAGGGATCGGGCAGCAGCAGTTCGTCGCCCGGGTCGAGCAGGCAGGACAGCAGCAGCACCAGCGCGCCCGAAGCGCCGGCAGTGATGACGATCCGTTCGGGCTCGACATCCAATCCGAAGCGATCCCGATAAAAGCCGCTGATGGCCGCACGCAGTTCGCTCGTACCGAGCGCCGCCGTGTAGCGCGAGCGGCCCATCTGCAACGCAACCCTGGCCGCCTCGACCACGGGCTCAGGCGCGGTGAAGTCGGGCTCGCCGATGCTCAGGTGCACGATCGAGCGGCCGGCCCTCTCCAGCTGCTCGGCTTCCTTGACCAGTTCCATCACGAAGAACGGGCCGATCGACTCGGAGCGCTTCGAGAGCGGTGCCGCGGGAGCCTTCATCAGCGGATTCGGGAATCTGGGGAGACAGCGCGCATCAGTGTGAGCGCACGCTTTTACGCTGATTCAGGGCAAAAAAAAAGCCTGTCGGCCGAGCGTACCCCAATTCGGTTGAGGAGGGAGGGAGGAGAGGCACCGAGTCGGGCTGTACGCGCTCAGGCCTTGCGACAGGCTTAAGAGAGCATAAAACACAGTGTACTCACGTCATCTGCAAAGTCAAGTGACGTCCTGGACAAACAGAAACTTTCTGCATGAACAACTCAACTTTCGCATTAAGCGCTCCCCTGGATGCGGGGTGACTACATGGATCAACCTACTTAGAACAGGGGCAGGTTTAGTGCGGGTTGCTTAATACGCGTCCGGCTCCACCGCGCCCTTGATTTTTCCCGGTGGGCGCTTGCGCCGGACCGGGGGCGGTCGGGACTTATCCGCAGTGCCCGGCGCGCGGCCACAAGGTCGCAGGGGTAGCCACACATTCCATTCGATAATGAGGGCCCTTTCGTGAAAGGGCCCGAAGTGGATCAACAAGAGACCGACCTGAGTCGCTCGGCTCTGGACTATCACGAGTTCCCGAAGCCGGGGAAGATCTCGATCACGCCGACCAAGCAGCTGACCAATCAGCGCGATCTGGCGTTGGCCTACACGCCCGGCGTGGCGGTTGCCTGCGAGGCCATCGCGGCCGATCCGCACGCGGCCGCGCGCTTTACCGCGCGCGGCAACCTGGTGGGCGTGATCACCAATGGCACGGCCGTGCTCGGTCTGGGATCGATCGGCCCGCTGGCCGCCAAGCCGGTGATGGAAGGCAAGGCGGTTCTCTTCAAGAAGTTCGCCGGCATCGACGTGTTCGACCTGGAGGTGTCCGAGCGCGATCCGGATCGACTGATCGAGATCATCGCCTCGCTGGAGCCGACCTTCGGCGGCATCAATCTGGAAGACATCAAGGCTCCGGAATGCTTCGTGATCGAGCGCCGCTTGCGCGA
Organism: Burkholderiaceae bacterium; assembly: GCA_036270555.1. GTDB lineage: Bacteria > Pseudomonadota > Gammaproteobacteria > Burkholderiales > Burkholderiaceae_F > VBCK01. The sequence goes on along the minus strand of DATBCI010000255.1, from coordinate 466 downwards.
ACGGATGAAGATCCCGGTGTTCCACGACGATCAGCATGGCACCGCCATCATCGTCGGGGCGGCGGTCCTGAACGGCTTGAAGGTGGTCGGCAAGGACCTCGCTCACGCCAGGCTGGTGTGCAGCGGCGCCGGAGCCGCTGCGCTCGCCTGCCTGGACCTGCTGGTCGAGCTCGGTTTGCCTCGCTCGAACGTGTTCGTCTCCGATATCGAGGGCGTCGTCTACGAGGGCCGCACCGTACTGATGGATGCGGAAAAGGCGCGCTACGCGCAGCGCACTTCGGCCCGCACCCTGTCGGACGTGATCGGGGACGCCGACGTCTTTCTAGGCCTTTCGGCGGGCCGCGTGCTGTCGCCGCAGCAGGTGGCCCGCATGGCGCCGCGCCCGCTCGTGCTCGCATTGGCCAACCCGACGCCCGAAATCCTGCCGGAGGAAGTGCGCTCGGTGCGCAATGACGCGGTGATCGCG
>DATBCI010000254.1:0-22361 GCA_036270555.1 Burkholderiaceae bacterium | reverse complement strand
CATCGTAAACATGTGAGCGAGGCCTCTATTCTTCTCGCCAACCAGGTAGCCAATCGCGCCCTGCGTATCGCCGAAGCTCATCACGCAGGTCGGGCTGGCGTGGATGCCCAGCTTGTGCTCGAGGGAGACGCAGCGCACGTCGTTGGGTTCGCCCAAACTGCCGTCGGCGTTGATCAAGGCCTTGGGCACCAGGAACAACGAGATGCCACGGACGCCTTCCGGCGCATCGGGAGTACGCGCCAGCACCAGGTGCACGACGTTGTCCGTCATGTCGTGGTCACCCCAGGTGATGAAGATCTTCTGCCCGTAGAGACGATAGTGGTCCCCCTCGGGCACCGCCTTCGTACGCACTGCCGACAGGTCCGAGCCTGCCTGCGGCTCGGTCAGATTCATCGTCCCAGTCCATTGGCCGCTGATCAGCTTCGGCAAATATCGCGCCTTGAGCTCGCGCGCGCCGTGCTGCTTCAAGGCCTCCATGGCGCCGGCCGTCAGCAAGGGGCACAGCGCAAAAGACATGTTCGCCGAATTCCAGATCTCCACGGTCGCGGCAGAGATCAGGCCCGGCAGACCCTGGCCGCCGTACTCCGGATCGCCTCCGAGGCCGTTCCAGCCGTTCTCCACGAACTGGCGGTACGCCGCGCCAAAACCTTCCGCCGTCAGCACGCCCTGGTCGGTCAAGGTGGCGCCGAGCTCGTCGCCGATCTTGTTGAGCGGCGCGAGCACTCCGCTGGCGAGCTTGGCCGCCTCCTCCAGCACCGCCTCCGCCAGATCGGGTGTCGCCTCCTCGTAGCCGGGCAGCTTCGCAAGCTGCTCAAGGCCCGCGAGCTCGCGCATCACGAAGTGCATATCGCGAACAGGGGCGATGTACGTAGTCATGCTTGCCTCCTTCCGTCAGGCCGGTTTGAGCTGATCGAGCGCTCGGGATAACTCGGGAAGCACCTGAAACAGATCGCCCACGAGGCCGTAGTCGGCAATCTGGAAAATCGGCGCTTCTTCGTCCTTGTTGATCGCGACGATCACTTTGGACTCCTTCATGCCGGCCAGGTGCTGGATCGCACCGGAAATTCCGACCGCGATGTAGAGCTCCGGTGCAATCACCTTGCCCGTCTGACCGACCTGGTAGTCATTCGGGACGTAGCCGGCATCGACCGCCGCGCGCGAGGCCCCGATCGCTGCTCCGAGCTTGTCGGCGATCTCTTCCAGCAGCCTGAAGTTTTCGGCCGAGCCCATGCCCCGCCCGCCGGATATCACCCGCCGTGCGGCGCTCAGTTCCGGGCGAGCCGACTCGGTCAATTGCCGGCTCACGAAGCGGCTGCTATTGGTCCTGGCCGCCGCATCGATCGACTCGATGGTCGCCGCGCCGCCTTGGCGGCTGGCCGGCTCGAACCCGGTGCCGCGAACCGTGATCACCTTGATGCGGTCGGCGCTGCGCACCGTCGCCAGGACATTGCCCGCGTAGATCGGGCGCACGAATGTGTCCGCGGATTCGACCGCGACGATCTCCGAGATCTGCGCTACGTCGAGCAGGGCTGCGACCCGTGGCATCAGGTTCTTGCCGGCCGTCGTCGCCGGCGCCAGCAGGTGACTGTAGTCCGCTGCCAGGCTGACCACCAGCGGCGCCAGATTCTCGGCGAGCGGTTGGCCGTAGTGCTCGGCATCGGCCACCTGCACCTTGGCGACTCCGGCGACCCTGGCGGCCTGCTCCGCCACCGCCTGGCAGTTGTGGCCCATCACCAGGATGTGCAGCGCGCCGCCGATGCGGGTCCCCGCAGTCACGGCATTGAGCGTCGCCCCCTTGAGGCCTTGATTGTCGTGCTCAGCAATGATGAGTACCGCCATGTCTCGCTCCCTCGCCGCCTGTCCGAAACGCTCAGATCACCTTGGCTTCGTTCCTCAGCTTGTCGACCAGTTCCGCCGCGCTGCCGACCTTGACCCCCGCCTGGCGCCTGGCTGGCTCCGTCAGCCTGAGCGTCGCCAGCCGCGGCGTCACATCGACCGCCAGGGCTTCGGGCGTCAAGGACTCGAGCGGCTTTTTCTTCGCCTTCATGATGTTCGGCAGCGTCGCGTAGCGCGGCGTGTTCAGCCGCAAATCGACTGTAACCACCGCAGGCAGCCTCAGCTCGAGCGTTTCGAGGCCACCATCGATCTCCCGCACCACCGTGGCCATATCGTGGGCAACGGTCACCTTCGAAGCGAAGGTGGCCTGCGGCCAGTCGAGCAACGCCGCCAGCATCTGGCCCACCTGGTTGGCGTCGTCATCGATCGCCTGTTTTCCCAGAACGACCAGCTGCACCTGCTCCTTCGCGACGACTGCCTTCAGCAATTTCGCCACCGCCAGCGGCTGCAGCTCGACTCCGGTCTCGACCAGGGTGCCGCGGTCGGCGCCGATCGCCATGGCCGTGCGCAAGGTTTCCTGGCATCCGCCGACACCGCAGGACACCGCGATCACTTCGGTTGCCAAGCCGGCCTCTTTCAACCGCACGGCCTCTTCCACCGCAATCTCGTCGAAGGGATTGATCGACAGCTTGACGTTCGCGATGTCGACGCCGCTGCCGTCGGCCTTTACCCGCACCTTGACGTTGGCATCGACCACGCGCTTTACGGGCACCAGAACCTTCATGGTCTCGTTCTCCTGGCCGTTTCGAAGATCGTGGGGGGTCAAAACGCGCGTGTATAGAACAGATAGGCCGCGTTGGTCTTGACGACGTTGTCGCCATCGATCCCCTTGTAGTACCAGAGGGCCACGGTCTGCTTGTGGGTGATGTGGAAATTCAACCCGCCGCCGAACAGATCCTCATGACATCCGCCGGGACTCGCGCAGCTGTACAGTGCTCCCTGCCTGGGCGCCAGCGCGCCGGTGTTGGCGGCGTGGCTGGCTTCGTTCCGGTGGTAGGTGAAGCCCAGGAACGGTGCCAGCCAATCCGTGACCTCGTACAGGCCCGTAACCTGCCCGCCGTACGAATCGCCGATCTCGGTGTCCCTGCCGCCGGCATGTTGCGTCGAGCTGAACCCGGCTTCGAAAGTTCCGTTGAATCCGAACTTGCCGACATGGTAGTTCCAGACGATCAGCGAGGTGTCCGACCAGAAGTGACTGGACAGCTCGTTGCTGCCCACCGGAATGGAGGGCACGTTCACATATCCCAGCGTCAACCCGGCAGCCGGCTTGAAATAGACGCCGATTTCAAACAGGGGATCGCCCAGCCCGGTGATGCTTTGTCCAGGCAATTGAACGTCCAGCAGGGGCTGCAGGTACTCCACGCCGAAGCCGACTCCCGGCAGCGAATCGTACGAGAACAGATGGGCGAAGCGCGTCACACCGGCATACAGATGCGAGCCCGGGATGTTGTGCGAATTGCCGTTGCTGTCGTAGAAAGCGGTGTTCGTCTGTGCCAGGCCGGACTGCAGGAACAGGTTCAGCGATGGAACGACCGGCAAGTGCCACTCGTCAGGGCCGATCAGGCTGATGAGTGGATCGGCCGCCCGCGCTGCCGGCGCGTAGGACGATGCGGTGAGTCCCACGCATGCCGCGGCGGCGACGTTTCTCCGTAGGTTTTTCATTCGCTCTCCTCAAGACGTCCGGCGCTTTTCCGGCAGGTGCTTGCGATCCGCAAGTGCGCGCACTTTGCGTGCGCGCAGACGCCTTGTCGCCTATCCAAAGTTAGGGCTGCCTGTAGCAGTCGGACGGCTGCGCGCCCTGGCGGCAGGCGCGGTGCGGTGGCGCAAGCCGAGCTTCGCCCATCGAAAGTTAGGCAAGCCACGGATCCGGCCCGTCCAGGCCGGCCGTTTCGCGCTCAGATGAGCTTCAGCTCACGCGCTTTGGCAATGGCTTCGACGCGATTGCGCACCTGCAACTTGCCGAAGATCTGGTTCAGGTGCCACTTCGTCGTGCCGACCGTGATCTCCAGCTTTTCCGCGATCTCCTGATTGGTCAGGCCGCGGTCGAGCTGGTTCAAGATCTGGATCTGCGTCCCGCTCAGTGGTTCGATCAGCGATGGCGATTCAGGCTGCGCCTCGTCGGCCGGCGCAAGCTCCTCGAGCAGATCCGCGACGAACGCCGGAGCGACATCGCGAGCCCGGTCCAGCAAAGCGGCTACGCCGCGGCCGGCGTCGAAGAACACGCGACGAAAGCCACCCGAGGCAGCCAGGGACACCGCGCTTTCGCATTCGCGCGCCGCGGCCGAGCGGTTGCCGAGAGCGCGCTTGCACAAAGCCCGCAGCACATGAATCGCGATCAGATTGCCCAGCAGCGCGTTCTTGCGCGCGACTTCCTCGGCGCGATCCAGTACCTGACAGGCCGCCTGCGGATCGCCTCGCGCCAGCGCGAGCTGGGCGCGCACCAGGCTTTCGCGGCCGGTTGCGGAGCCGGGCGCCTTGGTGACTTCGTCGAGCGTGCGCGCGGCCGCGTCGAGGTTGCCCTCACGCAGATGCAGCTCGGCCGACAAGGCAGCCAGCGAGCGCCGGCGCTGCGGATTTTCGGAGTGCCTGGCCAGCTCGCTGGCGGCAGCCAGCGTATTCCACGCCGCCTCGCGGTCGCCGGCCGCGTGCTGCACCCTAGCGAGCGCCCGCTGCGCGGCCAGGGCGTAATACACCATTCCGAGTTGCTGGCACAGATCGACGCCGGCCTTCAGGTAATGCAGCGCGGATTGCAGATCGTTGATCTCGTAGTAAAGAACGCCAAGGGGGATGTAGACCAGGCCCGCCACCGGCAATGGCTTGCCGCGCGCATCCGCATACTGCTCGGCGGCGCGGCGGCACAACGCCATCGCCTCGCGCAACTGGCCCTGGGCCAGCATCAGCGGCGCCAGGGTGCCGAGCGCGTCCAGCGTGATCAGGTCGTTTCCGAACGAGCGCCCAAGATCGACCGCCTGTTGAAGGGTCCGCACCGCTTTTTGCGGCTCGCCGCAGAAGCGCTGTGCATGGCCCAGCAAGCTCAGCGCACAGGCGCGAAAAAACGTCTGGCTGTCACCGAGCTGCTGCAGCGCCTCTTCGGCGAGCGGCAGCGCCCGCTTGGGATCGCCGCGATTGATCGCCAGGAAGGCCTGGAAGGTCAGCATCGTCGCGCGGTGCGTGACGGGCACACTGTCATCCTGGACGCTGTAGGCGAGCGCCGAGTACGCCTCGGCTTTCTCGAGGCGACCGCCCAGGTACAGCAGCCACGCCATATAACCGGCCAGATCGCCATGCGAACGCACCGTGCCATCCGGCAGCGCCTGCAGCCACGCGAGCGCCGTCGGAAATTCTCCTCGGCGCAACAGGCTTTCGACGGCAACCCGGAAAAGCCGCACCGCCAGAGGCGCGTCCGGTGCGGCGAGCGCATGCCGGAACGCTTCTTCGATCAGACCCTGTGCCTCGTGCCACGCGCTGGCCTTCAGATGAAGCGCGCAGGTCTCCGCCGGATCGAGCCCGGTGCGCAGGAAGTCGGCGAAAAGCTGGTGATAGCGATACCACTGCCGGTGATCGTCCAACCGCAGCAGGAACATGTTGGCCTGCTCCAGGCGCGCCAGAACGAGCTTGCTGTCCGTGCGCCCCGTCACCGCGTCGCACAGCGGCGCTGAAAGCCGCTCCAGAATCGCGGTGCGTTGGAGAAAGGATCGGATCTCGTCCGGCTGCTGGCGCAACACTTCGCTCGCGAGGTAGTCGATCACGTAGCGGTGCCCACCGCCGAAAGCGCTCGCAACCTGCGCGGCGTCGACCGCGCGGTCGGCCTGCGCATGGTGTTGCAGCGACAAGGCGGCCATCTGCAGTCCGGCGATCCAACCGTCGGTGCGCGCCTCCAGCAGGCGCACGGTCTCGGCGTCCAGCCGCAGACCCATCGTCTGCTTCAGGAACAAGGCGGCCTCGTCGGGCGTAAACCTCAGTGTCTCCAGGTCGATCTCGCTGATGCGCTGGAGCGCACGCCATCGAGCCAGCGGCAGTCTCGGTTCCTCCCGCGTTGCCACGAGCAGTCGCAGGCTGTCCGGCGCGTGGTCCACCAGGAACGCCAGCGCCGTATCGATTTCCGGATTCTTCACAACGTGGTAATCGTCCAGCACCAGCACCAGCCGCTCGGCGGTCTCACCGAGTTCGTTCAGCAGCAGCGTCATCAGATCGCGCGCAGCCGGCACCTGCAGGTAGCCGAACAGCGAGATCGGTGCCCGTCCGATGCCTGCCTCCACCGTTTGCAGGGCCGCGACGATGTAGTAGAAGAAGCGGACCGGGTCGTTGTCCTCATCGTCCAGGGAAAGCCATGCGGCGCGCGGTCGACTGCCGCCCGCGCGCAGCCAGCTGGTGAGAAGCGTCGTCTTGCCGAATCCGGCCGGAGCGGAGATCAGCGTCAGCGGGCGCGATGCCTCTTGTTCGAGTCGCTCGAGCAATTGCTCCCGCTGCACGAGGTGCGGGCGCGGCGGCGGGATGTTGAGCTTGGTCTTGCGCAGCGGTGCGTAGGCGGGCGTTGACACGTGACAGCCTGATTTGAAACGTCCAGGTTATTGTGCCCGCCCCCGCCTGCCAAGGGCACCGAGGGCTGCTGCGGTGCCGCATCCAATGAAGCCGGAAGGTATCGGCTTGAACGTATCCGGTTGTTTGGATCCGCAGACGGGTACCATGCTGCGGCGCGCCGCCGGCCTGACTCCCGTTTGAAGCCGTCACGTGTGAAGCCGGCGGTGTGTTGACGGACAGATCGCTCGATAAGACTCGAGGAGACGAGACTCATGGGACGGCGCACAACCTTCGCTGCAATCCTGCTGGCCATCGCGATCTGCGGTCCGGCGCCGGCAGCACCCAATGCGGAGGTCCAGCTTTGGCGCCTCGATTGCGGCCAGATCAAGGTCGACGACCTGAACGATTTCTCCGATACGTTTGCCTACAGCGGCCGGTCAAAACGACTGGCCGCCAGTTGCTATCTCGTCAAGCACGGTGATACCTACATGCTATGGGACACCGGCCTTCCCGAAAGCACGCTCGGGCAGTCCTTGGATGGCAAGGACGCCAAGGACGAGACGCTGTCGGTGACGATCGTGGAGCAGCTCAAGCGCATCGGCGTAACTCCCGCCCAGATCTCCATCGTCGGGATCAGCCACTATCACTACGATCACACCGGCCAGGCCGCGCGCTTCCCAGGCGCCAGGCTGCTCATAGGGCGAGGCGATGTGGAAGATCTGCGCCACGGAGACAGTTCACGAGCCAAGCCGCTGGAGCACTGGCTGAACGGCTCGGGCAAGCTGGAGGAGGTCACCGGCGACAAGGACGTCTTCGACGACGGCACGGTGGTCATGCTGTACCTGCCCGGTCACACGCCTGGCCATCACGGCTTGCTCCTGAAACTTCCGCGTACAGGTTACGTATTGCTGTCGGGCGATGCGGCTCACTTCAGGGAGAACTACGACACCGACGGGTTGCCCGCCTGGAACACCGATCGTTCGCAAACGCTGGCATCCATGCACCGCATCAAAGAGATCGTGAAGAACCTCGGCGCAACGTTCGTGATTCAACACGAGCCCGACGACGTCAGGAAGCTGCCCGCTTTTCCCGAGTCCGCTCATTGACACGGACTGGCAGCGAACCCGCCCTGGTCAGGGTCCCCGCTTCATTCAGCGTCGCCGCAATATCTTCGGTCGTAAGCCCGGAATTCGTCCTCGGTCAGTCCGTCGGGCGCCTTCGAAATGCAGCCCGGCAGGTACGACTTCATGATCATGCCCTTTGAATTGCCCAACATGTCTTTCATCTCGGGATCCTGGGACCAGATACGAACGGCTTCTCCACTATGAATCACGACGATCCAGGCGAGCGTCACTTCCTTCTCGCGTTGTATCCAAACGACCTGGCAACCGTCGTAATGAGCGCCGATTTCACGAGCACGGGGAAAGACCAGCAGCAGCACGCTGTGATGCGATTCTTCACCTGCACTCTTCGGCGGAGCTGCAAGGTCGCAGTTCCGGCCGTGCGGGCGGTCGCGCTCATCGCCGAACGCATAACCGCATAGAAGGAGAAGCGCGGACATCAGGAGCATTCGCATGGTGACCTCGTCACGGCGCGATCACGATGATCGCGAAGGGCTGCTACTGCCAGCAGAATAAGCGCGAATGCGAGCGCTCCGCCTCGCGGTTCTGCCGGCATCCCGAGTAGCCTCAGAAGTGGTAGGTGACGCTGGCCACGGTCATCCTGGGGCGGTTGATGCGCCCGAAGCTGCGGAAGGGGGGATTTTGCGGCGACCCGCCGACATCGAACAAGTCCCAGTACATCGTGTTGTACTTCGTTCCGGTCAGGTTGGACACGTGTGCGATAAAGGTCCAATCGTCCTTGTCCAGGTGCGCGCCGAAGTTCATCAGCTGATAGGCCTTCTGCCGCGCGAAATCGTTCGGATCCCAATAGGACTGGCCGATCGCCTGGCCGTCCACCCTGGCGCCCACGCGGTAGCCGTCGCTGAACACGTGGTTCCAGTCCAGCGCGAGGTTCGCCGAATAGGCCGGCGTGAACGGCGCCGTGAGCCCATGCAGGTTGCGGAACACGGGCGGCGGAGCCAGGCAGGGGTTCGGCAAAAATACGCACGGCTGGGTGCCGGTCAGCTGAGGATCGCTATAGACCACGTTACCCCACACCGCGCGCGTCGTTCCCAAACCGCCGCTCAACTTGAAATCGCGCGAAAGCGGCGCAAAGAAATCCATCTCGAACCCGGAATTATGGGAGTTCCCGATATTGGTCGTGACGTCCAGGAATTGTCCCGCGATGTCCTTGAAGGTCTGATACACGCGATCGGCGTAATTGATGAAAAACGCGGCCGCCTTGACCTGGATGCCATGCGGCAGAGTGGTCTTGACCCCCAGCTCGTAGCTGTTCGCGGTCTCCGCCTTGACCGGGAAGATCTTGAGGAACTGCTCGGTCAGAGTGGCCGGCTGGTAGCCGCGCGCGTAGCTGCCATAGACGTTGGTCTGCGCGCTGAGCTTGTACTGCACGGACACGCGCGGCGACAGTTCCGTCTTTGACAGGCTCTGCTGCGGCATGACCACCAGCGTCGCCGGCGTGGGGAACCCCCCGCCTGGCGGCCCGGGGTTGTTCATCGCATCGAAGTCGGTCTTGTAGTTCTCGGCACGCAGGCCAAGCTCGTACTGCCACCTTCCCCAGTAATAGGTTGCATCGCCGAACAGCGCGTACTCGTTCTGCTTGCTGTTCTGGGTGTCGTAGTCGTAGCCGGTGATGGCCGGATTGGTCGGATCCCCGGCGTACTGATCGTCGCTGTTGTTGATGTACAGCTTGTGCTGCTGGACGAAGGCGCCGATCAGCCAGTCCAGGTCCGTGTGCGATGCCGACGCCAGCCGCAATTCTTCGCTGAGGACCCGCTGGTCCTGATTCTGGAACAGCTTGTCGATCGGGACCGGTTGCTTCGTGAAGTCCGTGATCCCGCGATTCAGCGACCAGAACTGGTTGGTGATCGAGGTGAGCTTGAGGTTGTCGCTGAACTCGTGCTCTACATGGAGCGTGGTCGAGTAGAGCTTGCGCGTGAACGACGGGAGGAAATAGTCGTCCACTAAGTGGCGGTAGGCGTCCGCCGTGTAGGGCAAATACTGCCCCGGTGCGGTGATGGTGATGAAGGCGGGTGGGCCCTCGACCCGGTACTGCAGGTTCTCGTTTTGCGAGTCGTAGTCGTCGTAATTGAAAGACAGCCGAACGAGAGTCGAGGCTTCGGGCTTGGCCAGGAGCGTCAACCGCCCCCCGCGGTCGTAGCTGGCGCCGACGCTCTGGTCGTGGTAAGTATCCGTGATGTAGCCGTCCTGGTTGTCGTCGTAGACGCTCAGGCGCACGCCCAGCGTGTCGCTGATCGGCCCCGACAGCACCGCCCTCCCGTTGCGTGCCCAGTAGCTGCCGACCTCTGCCGTCACCTCGTTCTGCCAGCTCTTGGTCGGATCCTTGCCGACATACTTGATGGCGCCGCCAATATTGGAGCCGCCGTACAAGGTTCCTTGCGGCCCCTTCAGCACCTCGATGCGCTCGACGTCGTTCGGCCTTACGGTCTGCCCCTCGAACAACTGTGTGTCGTTCAAGAAGAAGCCCACGCCGTTGTAAACCTCGAACGCGCCGATGCCGCGCACCACGGCCGCGGGCGAGTTGTCGTGCGCCTCGAACATGTTGACGTTCGACACCACGCTGCTGATGTCGTCGAGCTGCACCATGTGGCTTTCGTCGATGAGGCTGCTGGGAATCACCTGGATCGACTCGGGAATGTCCTTCAGGTTCTCATTGCGCTTGCGCGCGGTCACGATGATCGCCTCGGGCCCGCTGTCGTCGGCGCTGGCCACCGGCTGTGCAGGGGCGGCGGTTGCCTGCGCTACCACGGTACCGGTTGCCTGCGCTGGAGGAGCTCCGGTTGCCTGCGCTACCGGGGCCTCGCTGGCCGGCGACGACGCGGCGCCTTGCTCGGCCAGCACGCCCGGAGTTGCGAAACCGAGCGCCGCACCGGCCGTGAGCGCGACGGCGCTCTCTCGCAGCCGCAGTTTCCGGGCCGTCCGCACCGGGCACGATCGACTTGGCAATTTGCGCATACAGGCTCCTCCCCGTTGGTTCTTTGAACGCCCCCGCCCGACCTCGATCGGGTCGATGTGCATTTCGAGGATCAGTGCAAGCGCTTGCACTACGTGGCCAAAAAAAAAGCATCCGCGCTGCAACGCCCGGTGTCGTGAATGGGGTATCTGTCCAGCCTCCCCTCCGGGGCCGCAAACCGACTGCAAGCGGTTGCATATTCGATGGGAAGGCGGGCGCTGTCAAGAAATTATGTTGTTGCGGTGCGGGGCCCTGTGGTGGATTTGCGCACGATCAGTTCCGGCGATAGCGTGATGCGCACCGCTTTTGCATCGGGGGTGGAAATGCGTTCCAGCAGAAGCCGTGCCGCCTGACGGCCCATCTCACGGTGCTGGATGCGCAGCGTCGTCAGCGGCGGGCTGACCATGTCCAGCAGCGGGATGTCGTTGTGCCCGACGATGGAGATGTCGCGCGGACACTGCAGGCCAGCCGCCGCGATCGCGTCGTAGCAGCCCAAGGCCAGCAAGTCGTTGGAGGCGATGATGGCGGTGGTGGCCCGATAGCGCTTGAGCAACTCGTTGCACGCCAGTCGGCCGGCCTCGCGCGCGTACTCACCGGCCTCCACCATGGGCACGGACGAAAGGCGGTGCTGCTGGGCCGCAACCTTCATGCCCTGCCACCGCGTATAGCCGGTCTGCAGGGACTGGGGGCCGGCCACGTGCGCGATCCGCCGGTGGCCCAACGTCACCAGGTGATCCACCGCCAGATACATCGAATGCAGATCGTCGTTGACCACCTCCGGAGCCAGACGGTGGTCTTCGCCCCGATTGACCAGCACCACCGGCACCTGCTCCAGGATGCAGCGGCGCACCACCTGGTCGTCCCGGCTGGCCGTGGCCACCACCAGCCCGTCGACCTGACGCCCGAACATCTGTTCCAGGATCCGCTCGCGCTCCGAGGCCGTTCCGGACGCATCGGCGATCAGCACCGCATAGCCTGCCGCGGCCAGGCGTTCCTCGATGCCGCACACGATCGGCGGGAAGACCGCGTTCTCGATGTCGGGAAGCAGCACGCCGATGATCTGCGAGCGGCCGCGCGTGAGCGCCGACGCCAGCTTGTTCTGGCGATAGCCCAGCGCCTTGGCGGCGTCGATCACCCGGACCACGCCCTCGTCGCTGATCAGATGGCGCATTTCGGGGTTCAGGGCGCGCGACACCGTCGACATGTTGACGCCGGCACGCTCTGCAACATCACGAATCGTGACGCGCGATGCCGGCTGGCTGCGCTTGGAAATTCTCATCGCGTTGACAGTCTACGCCCCGGCCCCTAAGATTGCACGCGCTTGCATAAGGTTTTGCATAAACGATCTGCATCAATGTGGCACCCATGGCCCATCCCGAACACGAGCCGAGAATCGTTCGCGCCAGCGCGGTGGATCCGCATCACAACTGGGACCGCCCGATCCAGGCGCCCGGGCAGATGCAGGTCGATTTCGAGGAGCGCGTCAATTTCCGCCGGCTGCACGACTATCGCCTGGCGCGGGTACGCGAGGCGCTGTCGCAGTCGCCGCTCGGCGCCCTGCTCAGCTTCGACCAGCACAACATCCGGTACACGACCAGCAAGGTGATCGGCGAGTGGGCGCGCGACAAGCTCACCCGCTACTCGCTGCTGACCGGCAACGGCGATCCCTACGTGTGGGATTTCGGATCGGCCGCCAAGCACCATCGGCTGCATGCGCCCTGGTTGCACCAGGATCACTGCAAGGCCGGCTTGCTCGGGCTGCGCGGCGCCGTGCACACGGATGCGGGCTTGTTCCGCCGCGCCGCCGAAGAGATCAAGTCGATCCTGGTCGCCGAAGGCGTGGCCGGCATGCCCCTGGGCGTGGACGTGATCGAACCACCCATGATGTTCGAACTGCAGCGCGCCGGCATCGAGGTCCGCGACAGCCAGCAGGTCATGCTGGAAGCGCGGCAGGTCAAGAGCAGCGACGAAATCACGCTGCTCAATATCGCCGCATCGATGGTCGACGGTGTCTACCAGGACATTTACGAGGCACTGAAGCCGGGCGTGCGCGAGAACCAGATTGTCGCCCTGGCCAACAAGCGCCTGTACGAGATGGGTTCGGACTGCGTTGAAGCCATCAACTCCATCTCGGGCGAGCGCTGCTGCCCCCACCCTCACAACTTCACGGACCGGCTGCTGCGCCCCGGGGATCAGGCATTTTTCGACATCATCCAGTCCTTCATGGGCTACCGGACCTGCTACTACCGCACCTTCAGCGTCGGCCGCGCCTCCGGGGCCCAGGTCGTCGCCTACCAGCGGGCACGTGAGTGGATGGATCGCGCCATCGAGCTGATCCGGCCGGGCGTCACCACCGACAAGATCGCCCTGGCATTTCCCACCTGCGACGAAATCGGCTTCGAATCGGAAATGGCGGCCTTCGGCTTGAATTTCTGCCATGGCCTCGGCCTGGGGTTGCATGAACGTCCCATCATTTCGCGCCTCACCTCGCTCGACGATCCGATGGAACTGACGGCGGGCATGGTGTTCGCCGTGGAGACCTACTGCCCTGCTACCGACGGAATTTCCGCGGCGCGCATCGAGGAGGAAATCGTGGTCACGCCGCGCGGTGCACAGATCATCAGCCTGTTCCCGGCGCAGGACCTTCCGATCGCCAATCGCTATTGAGCGCGCCCGACCTTGCGCGCACGGTCCACCACGTCCCCCCACACGGCAAAAGAAAGCAAAGAACCATGAGCAGCGCCCACGCCTGGAACGCATCCAAGGCTGCGGAGTCCCCGGCGACCCGGCTTGCGCTCTACAAGATGCTGGTCGAACTGCGCCATTGCGAGAAGCGTGCTTACGATCTTTTCCTGGAGAACCTGATCAAGGGCACCAGTCACCTGGCGCTCGGGCAGGAAGCGGTGGCCGCCGGCTTCGGAGTCGCGATGCAGGCCGGCGACTACACCTTCTGCACCTACCGCGGCCACCACCACACACTGGCGCGCGGCGCCTCGATGATCGGGGTGCTGGGCGAGCTGATGGGGCGCACGTGCGGACTGCTGGCCGGCAAAGGCGGTTCCATGCACCTGACCAGCGTCGAGCACGGGGTCATGGGCTCCTATGCCATCGTCGGCAGCCACCTTCCGATCGCCGTGGGGGCCGCCTGGTCCGCCCAGTACCGAGGCACGCGCCAGGTCGCGGTGGCGTTTTTTGGCGATGGCGCGACCAACATCGGTGCATTTCACGAGGCCGTCAACCTGGCGGCCGTGTGGAAGCTGCCGGTGGTGTTCGTTTGCGAAAACAACCTCTACATGGAGTACACGCCGATCCGCAGCGTCACGGCGGTGGAGCATCCCGCGGCCGATCGCGCATCCGCCTATGGCCTGCCGTCCATCATCGTCGACGGCAACGACGTGGAGGCGGTGTACGAGGCGGCGCTGAATGTGCTTGCGAAAGCTCGCGACGGCGCGGGGCCGTCACTGGTCGAATGCAAGACTTACCGCTACAGCGGACACTCCCGCGCAGATCCGGCCAAGTACCGGCCGCCGGAGGAGCTGCGGGCCTGGCAGGAGCGCGATCCCATTCCAGCTTACCGGCAGCGCCTGATCGGGGGCGGCGTACCGGCGGCAACTCTGGATGCGATCGAGCGCGAGGTGATCGCACAGGTCGAGCACGCGACCCAGGTGTGCAGGGCCTCGCCACCGCCCGCGGTGGAAACCGCGTTCACCGACCTATGGGCTGATGGAGGTGCCGCGTGGCGGAACTGAGCTATCGCGATGCCGTTGCCGCCGGCATCGCCCAGGAGATGGAGCGCGACGAGCGCGTGGTGTTCCTGGGCGAAGACATCGCCGCGGCGGGCGGCGTTTTCAAGACGACCGTGGGGCTGCTCGAGCGTTTTGGCCCGCGCCGGGTTCGCGACACGCCGATCTCCGAGCTGGCCATCCTGGGCGCGACCATGGGCGCGGCCATGACGGGGCTGCGCCCCATCGCCGAGATCATGTTCTCGGACTTTCTTGCCGGCTGCTGGGACTACGTGGCCAACCAGATCTCGAAGACCCGTTACATGACCAACGGCCAGTTCTCGATGCCGCTGGTCATCCGCACCGCCAACGGCGCTGGCTCACGCTTCGGGGCGCAGCACTCGCAAAGTGTCGAGAACTGGGCGATGGCGATCCCGGGCATCAAGGTGGTTGCCCCCTCCAGTCCGGCTGATGTCAAGGGGTTGCTGGCGGCGGCGGTGCGCGATCCCGATCCGGTCCTGTTCTTCGAGCATAAGTCCTTGTACGCGATGAAGGGCGAAGTGCCCGACGGCGAGCACGTCGAGCCGCTCGGCCAGGCCAAGGTCCTGCAGCGCGGAGACGACATCACGATCGTGGCGCTGGCGGCCATGGTGCCAAGGGCCCTGGAGGCGGCGCAGACCCTCGCCACAGAACACCGCATATCCGCAACGGTCATCGACCTGCGCACGCTGGTGCCACTGGATGCCAGGACGATCCTGGCCGAGACGATCCGAACCGGACGCCTGTTTACCGTCGAGGAAAACCCGCGCCTGTGCGGTTGGGGCGCCGAAATCGCCTCGACCGTCATGGAGGAGTGCTTTTTCGACCTTGACCAGCCGGTCGTGCGCATCTCGACGCCGCACATTCCACTGCCGTCTGCCGATGCGCTGGAGGACGCCGTCGTTCCCTCGGTGCGGCGCATCGTCGAGGCCATCGTGCGCGCCACCGACTTTCGCTCGAGACCCTGATATGCCATTCGACCTGGCCGAAACTCGCAAGGAGCTGTATATCGGCGGCGTCTGGCTTCCGGCGGCGGACGATTCGCGTATCGATGTGATCGACCCGGCCACGGAGCAAGTGATCGCATCCGTCGCCGATGCGGGAGTTGAGGACGCGCTTGCTGCCGTCGATGCGGCGGCCCGCGCCGGGCCAGCCTGGGCTGCGCGTCCGCCGCGCGAGCGAGGGGAGATCCTGCGCCGCGCCTTCGAGCTGATGCTCCAGCGCAAAGAGCCGCTGGCGCGACTGATCACGCTGGAGAGCGGCAAGGCACTGTCGGAGGCGCGCGGCGAGGTGGCCTATGCCGCCGAGTTCCTGCGCTGGTACTCCGAAGAGGCGGCCCGCATCCTCGGAGAGATCGGCACCGCGCCTTCGGGCAACAATCGCATGATCGTGCTGCGCCAGCCGGTCGGCGTGTGCCTCTTCATTACGCCCTGGAATTTCCCGGCCGCGATGGCGACCCGCAAGATCGGGCCGGCGCTGGCGGCCGGCTGCACGATCCTGCTCAAACCCGCCAAGGAAACGCCCCTCACGGCCCTGGCGATGGCCTCGATCCTGCAGGAGGCCGGCGTTCCTCCCGGTGTCCTCAACGTGCTTCCGTCGCGCCGCTCATCGAGGATCGTGCGCGAGATGCTGCGCGATCCGCGCGTCCGCAAGCTCTCTTTCACGGGTTCGACCGAAACCGGCCGCACCTTGCTGGCGCAGGCTGCCCAAGGCGTCGTCAAGTGCTCGATGGAGCTGGGTGGCAATGCGCCCTTCATCGTCTTCGCGGACGCCGACCTGGAGGTCGCGGTGTCCGGCGCGATGATTGCCAAGCTGCGCAACGGCGGGGAGTCCTGCACCGCCGCCAACCGTTTCTATGTCGAGGCACCGGTGGCGGCCGAGTTCGCGAACCGCTTCGCCGAAGCGATGGCCAAGATCAAGGTGGGTCCCGGTCTGGACGAAGATGTCCAGATGGGGCCGCTGGTGAACGAGGCCACGCGCAGCAAGGTGGCCGATCTGGTGTTGGACGCGAAGGCGCGCGGCGGGCGCGTGCTCACCGGCGGCAAGAGCCTGCCGGGACCGGGTTTCTATTACGAACCCACGGTCATCGCCGAGCTGCCGACCGACGCGCGGGTTTTTCGCGAGGAAATCTTCGGCCCGGTCGCGCCGATTGCCAGCTTCGGCACCGAGCAGGAGGCCATAGCGCTGGCCAACGATACGGAGTTCGGCCTGGTTGCCTTCGTCCACACGCGCGACCTGGCGAAGGCGCTGCGTGTGGCCGAGCGCATCGAGTCGGGAATGGTCGGCATCAATCGCGGCGTGGTCTCCGACCCCGCAGCCCCGTTCGGCGGCTGGAAGCAGAGCGGGCTTGGCCGCGAGGGGGCGCACGCCGGACTGCTCGAATATCTCGAGTCCAAGTACATCGCGGCGAGCTGGTAGGCGAGGATGACTCGATGGACATAGTCATGCCGCAGCTGGGCGAGACAGTTACGGAGGGAACCGTTGGCGCCTGGTACAAGAAGCCGGGCGACACGATCAAGGCGGACGAATCGCTGTTCGAAGTCGAGACCGAGAAGGTCTCGATGGAGATTCCTTCTCCCGTGAGCGGTCTGCTGCGGGAGATCCTGGTCGAGGCCGGCAGCACCGTGAAGGTCGGCACGCGCGTGGCGGTGGTCGACACGGTGGCGGCCGCACACAGCGCTTCGGCGGCACTCGAAACGGCCCGCTCTGCCCCGACCTCTGCGGCATCTGTGGCCAGCGCTTCTTCAGCGCCGACCGGCGCGCCTGCCGGCGCCACGGCAGGCCCGCTGGAACGCTCGGCCGAGGCAAAGCTCTCGCCCGTGGTGCGACGGCTGCTGGGCGAGGCGCACCTGTCAGCCGACCAGGTGCGTGGCAGCGGCCGTGACGGACGAATCACCCGCGAGGACGTGCTGGCGTACCTGGGCCGCGACGGGCGCTCGACGGCCCCATCCGCGACCACAGCGGCCGCATCCGTTTCGTCCGTGCCCTCCGATGCCGACGACCGGGTCGTGCCGCTCAACAAGGTACGCCGGGCCACCGCGGCGCATATGGTTCGATCCGTGGCCACCAGTGCCCACACGCTGCAGGCGATCGAGGTTGACTTCGACAACGTCGAACGTGCTCGGCGCGCGCATGGCGAGCGCTGGAAGGCCCGGGAAGGCGTCGCGCTGAGCTATCTACCGTTCGTTTGCGCGGCGGTGTGCGAGGCCTTGGCCGAATTTCCGTACGTCAATGCAAGCTTCGCCAACGACGAGCTCATCGTGCATCGCCGCGTTCATCTCGGCATTGCGGTCGACCTTGCGTATGAAGGTCTGCTCGCGCCAGTGCTGCGCGATGCCCATCGGCGCAATCTGCGTGACCTCGTGCTGGACCTGGCGGCGTTAATCGCCCGTACCCGCGCCCATCAGGTGGGGCCCGACGAGCTCAAGGGCGGCACGTACACGATTTCCAATTCCGGATCCTTCGGGACGCTGATCACCGCACCGATCATCAACCAGCCGCAGGTTGCGATCCTTTCCACCGACGCAGTGCGCAAGAAGCCGGTCGTTGTCGAGGGACCCGGCGGCGACGCCATCGTGGTCCATCCGGTGGGCGTGCTGGCGCAAAGTTTCGATCATCGAGCGTTTGACGGCGCCTACTCCGCCGCCTTCCTGAGACGCGTGCAGCAGTCGCTGGAAGGCCGCGACTGGCTGGCGGAGCTGGGGTAGCAAGGGAGATTTGGATATGGGCGGAGCTGCGATGCCTGACGAGAAGAAGCTGGGTTGGATCGGTACCGGTCGGATGGGTTACGAGATGGCCGCGCGCCTGGGCAAGGCAGGGTACGACGTCCTGGCCTGGAACCGGACCAAAGCCAAAGCGGACCCGCTGACCGCGTACGGCGTCAAGGTCGCCAAGACGCTGGGCGAGCTCTTGGACCGGGACATCGTCTTCACGATGGTGTCGACCTCGGATGACCTGAAGGAGGTCCTGCTCGATGCCGGTGGCCTGCTCGATGGTGCCAAGGCCAAGCCGCGCATCATCGTGGACTGCTCATCGATCTCGATCGAAGCCTCGGCCCAGATGCGCGCCGCCCTGCAGTCCCACGGCATTTCATTCCTGGCGTCGCCCGTTTCAGGCAATGCGAAGGTCATCAAGGCGGGCAAGCTGTCCGTCGTGTGTTCGGGTCCGCGCGTGGTCTTCGACGAATGCCAGCCCTACCTGCTGACTTTCGGGGTAGGCGGTGTCAGTTACGTCGATGACGGAGAACTGGCCCGCATCGCCAAGATCTGCCACAACGTCTTCCTGGGCGTCGTCACCCAGTCGCTGGCGGAGATCACCGTGCTCGCGCAGAAGGCCGGGCTTTCGCGGCACGCGTTTCTCGATTTCATGAACAACAGCGTGATGGGATCGGTCTTTTCGCGGTACAAGACTCCTGCCCTGGTGAACCTGGATTTCAAGGTGACATTCACGCCCCATCTGTTGCGCAAGGACCTGGACCTGGGATTGGACGCAGGACGCAAGTTGGAAGTGCCGCTGCCACTGGCGTCCATGACGCGCGACTTGATCCAGACCCAGATGGGTCACGGCCACACCGACCAGGATTTCTCGACGCTGCTGCTGCTCCAGGCCAAGGCGTCCGGCATCGAGCTCGAATCCGAGAATGTTCCGGTCGACGACGGATTGAATTGAGGGTCCGGTCAGCGGACGTCCCGCCAACGAAGCGGGAACCACAAGGGAGACAGGCCATGAAGAAGATTGCGGGTTGGATCCTGTGCGCGACCGTCATGGCGTGCGGCAGCGCGCGCGCAGAGGCGCCGATCGTGATCAAGTTTCCGCACGTCGTATCGGAAAAGTCCCCCAAGGGTCAGGCAGCGTTGAAGTTCAAGCAGCGCGCAGAGGAGATCCTGGGCAATCGTGTCAAGGTGGAGGTGTATCCGAACTCCCAGCTGATGGGTGATGACGAGTCGCTCGAGGCGCTCGCCAATGGCGACATCCAGATGATCGCGCTGTCGCTGTCCAAGTTCGATCGCCTCACCAAGAAGTTTCAACTGTTCGACCTGCCTTTTCTTTTCAAGGACGAGCAGGCGGTCAATCGGTTTCAGCACTCCGCCGACGGCCAGGCGCTGTTGCGCGAGTTGGAACCCAAAGGCCTGCTGGGCCTGGCGTACTGGCACAGCGGAATGAAGCAGCTCACCGCGAACAAACCCTTGATGGCCCCGGCCGATGCCTCTGGTCTGAAATTCCGTATCCAGGAGTCCGATCTGCTGGAAGCGCAGTTCCGCGCGCTCAAGGCCAATCCGCAGAAGATGGCCTTGGGAGAGGTGTACCAGGCGCTGATGAATGGCGTGATCGACGGCCAGGAAAACACGTGGTCGAATATCTATCGGCTGAAGTTCTTCGAAGCGCAGAAGCACATCACGGAGACCAACCACGGGTTGATCGACTACATGGTCACGGTGAACGTCAAATGGTGGAACGCGCTGCCGCCGGATGTCCGCGCCGGGCTGCAGCGGGCGATCGAGGATGCCACCGAGGATAACAACGCCAACGAGGAGAAGAGCAACCTGGCCGACCGCGCCAAGGTCGCCGGCAGCGCCAAGACGACGATCCACACGTTGACCCCGGAACAGCTGGCGGCCTGGCGTGACGCGATGGTGCCGGTCTGGAAGCAGTTCGAGGGGCAAATCGGCGACAAGCTGATCAAGTCCGCTCAATCGGCCAACAACTGACGCGAGCCACGGCATCGTGTGGGCGGTGCTGAACCGGGCCCTGGCAAGGCTGGAAGAGGGCCTGGTCGCACTGCTGCTGGCGGCCATGACGTTGATGACCTTTTCGCAGGTCGTCGCGCGCTACGCCTTCAACGCAGGCTGGGTCTGGTCGCTGGAGGCGACGACCTGCATGTTCGGCGCCCTGCTGATGGTGGGCATCTCGTATGGGATGCGCCTGCACGCGCACATGAACGTGGATGCCTTCGTCAACACGCTCCCGCGGCCGCTCAAGCGCGCGGTTACCCTGCTGGCGATCGCCCTGTGCTTCGTTTACCTGGTCCTGATGATCTGGGGTGCCCTGGAGCTGGTTGACCACCTGCGTGAACTCGGCACCAATGCGCGTGACCTGCCCGTGAAGCGCTGGATCATCATGTCCATGGTCCCGGCGGGATTCCTGCTGCTGGGCGTGCGCCTGGCCCAGGTCGCTGCGGAAGTCGTGCGCGGCGACCGCGACACCTTGGGGCTTGCGCACGGTCATCCGAGGCAGGCCTCCGCCCAGCAGCCGGGCGGTGCCGCCTCCGACAGCGCGTCCGACATCGCACCGGACCGATGAACATCGCGTTTCTGTTCCTCGTCCTGTTGGGGACCATGCTGCTGGGCGTTCCGATCGCCGTCGCCCTCGGGCTGACCAGCGTCCTGACCCTGCTGGTGTTCGGCCAGGAATCACTGGCTTCGATGGCGCTCAAATTCTTCCAGGCCACGCAGAAGTACGAGCTGCTGGCCCTTCCCTTTTTCATTCTGGCCGGGACCTTCCTGACGACCGGGGGCGCCGCACGCCGCCTGATCGACTTTGCAAACGCGGCCGTCGGGCACTTCCCAGGTGGCCTTGCCCTGGCGGCGGTCGTGGCCTGCATGCTTTTCGCGTCGATCTCGGGATCCAGCCCGGCCACCGTCATCGCCGTGGGCTCCATCGCGATCGCCGGCATGGTACGAAATGGCTATTCGCTGAAGTACGCGACGGGCGTGGTGATCAACGCGGGCACGCTCGGCATCCTGCTCCCGCCCTCGATCGTCATGGTCGTCTACGCGGCGGCCACCGAACAGTCGGTCGGCCGCCTGTTCGCGGCCGGCATCGTGCCTGGATTCATCCTGGCCTTGATGCTGATGATCGCGGTGTATGTCTCCTCGCGCCTGCTGGATACGCCGCGCGTCGCCTGGGGCGGCTGGCGCAATCTGGGCGTGAAGGCGGTCAATGCTATCTGGGGCCTGCTGCTGGTCGTGATCGTGCTGGGCGGTATCTATGTGGGCGCGTTCACGCCGACCGAAGCCGCGGCCATGTCGGCCGTCTACGCCTTCATCGTCGCCGTCTTCATCTATCGCGACCTCAAGTTGAAGGACGTGTTCCCGGTGCTGTTGCAAAGCGGACGCGTCGTCGTGATGTTGATGTTCATCATCAGCAACGCCGGCCTGTTCGCCTACGTGCTGACCTCGCAGCAGATTCCCCAGGCGCTCACCGAGGCCATGGCGCGCGGCAATGTCCAACCCTGGATGTTCCTGCTGTCGATCAACATCGCGATGCTGATCGCCGGCAATTTCATGGAGCCGACGTCGATCGTCCTGATCTTCGCGCCCATCGTCTTCCCGATCGCGATGCGGCTGGGGATCAATCCGATCCACCTGGGCGTCCTGATGACGGTGAACATGGAGATCGGCCTGGTGCATCCGCCGGTCGGCTTGAACCTGTTCGTCGCCGCGGGCGTGACCAGGCAATCCTTGTGGGACGTGACCAAGGCGGCGCTGCCGTGGCTGGCCATCCTGGTCGTATTTCTGATCCTGATCACCTACGTCCCCATCCTGAGCACCTGGCTGCCGGATCTTGCGTTCGGCAAGGATCAGTTCCTGAGCGATCAATAGGGGCCGGTCGATACGGTACAGTTGCGGCGCCGCGTTCTCTCATGCCCCATTCTCCGAATCCACACCCGCCCCAGCAGGTGGCGCCTTTGCTCGCGTTGGCCACCGAGCTGCTCAGAGCCGAGCGGCCCGCCGATGCGATCGCGCCATTGCGTGAAGCGGCGCTGCTGCAGCCATCCAACCCCATCATCCAGCACGATCTTGGCCTGGCCTGCCTCGAAGTCGGCCTGGTGGCGGACGCCGTCGCAGCATTGCAGCGGGCCGTCGCCAGCGACCCGCGGAGCGCGGATGCCCATTTCCGCCTGGGGATCGCGCTGGAGAAGCTGGGTGACATGCGCGGAGCCATCGTTGCCTACGACCGCGCCACCGAGCTGCTCCCGTCGTTGACCGAGGCGTGGTTCCGCGCCGGTGCCCTGGTGTACACGCTGGGCCATCGCGACGAGGCGATCGGCTGTTTCCGCCGCGCGGCGACGACCGGGCCCAAGGCCCG
>DATBCI010000253.1:0-18068 GCA_036270555.1 Burkholderiaceae bacterium | reverse complement strand
AAACCGAGGCCAAGGCGCGTGCGGTGCTGCGCGCCGCCGAGCAGGTGGAGGACGGGTTCGAGGTGGAGTAGTCGCCTTTGCCGGCAAAAAATCGTCTGGGTGATCGCGAGCACCCAGGTGCGACGAGAACCGGGTTCAGAGCCGATTTGAGGGGAGGTCATCGTGGAGGAAATCCTGAAGTTCAAGATCAAGGATCTGCTCGTCACGATCGAGGCGGGGCTGTGCAGGGCCAGTCAACAGGCGCTGAGCCAGATTTACTTGTGCAGGTCCAGCCAGATGATTTGTACGGACGATATCCCTGAGGCGGACTTGGCGAAATTGAAAGCGCAGCTGGAAGAGGTATTGGATCGACTCTAGTCGCTCGGACCCGACCCAAGGGACCGGAGGCTAGCGTTCACAGCGGGGCTGGACCGGTCGTGGTTGACCTCGGGCAGGTGCGGCTTCGCTCGAACCCGCGCTTTCGGCTGATTCCGTACGACCGCTTGTCATCGACGCAGCAGATCGAGTTCCGATCGCTGAAAAAGGATCGCGACTTTTTCGGGATTCTGGTGCCTCCGCCGGAATCCGGCCTGCCCGCCAAGTCGGTGTCGCGCGACGCCGCGCTGTTGTTCCTGGCGCTGGCTGAGTCGGCCTGCCTGCCCAATCTGCTCACGGACCTGCTCGGAAACCATGCCAACGAGCGGCTGCGCCAGCTCGTTCTGGACCAGGTGTTCGAAGTCGAGCAGGCCGGCCGATTCTTATCCGGCCCTGCGGCTGCGGCACTGCTGGGCGTCGAACCGGGACTGGATGCTGCCTCGAGGCTGGCGCGACTGTCGTCGGAGGCGATCGACTACGCGTTGGCGCTGGAGTCGCTCACGGTTGGCGAGTTGGCTGCGCGCTTGTATTTCTTCAATGCGGCTCCGAGCACGCCGGCTCTGCAGCGGCGATTCGCGACCACCGAGCAACAGTGCTCCTTCTTGTACGAGGTCCGCGGTACGGAGCACCGGCTGAGATCGAAGTGGCGCGGCGAAGCGATTGAAGACAGCTGGTTGATGTGGTCTACGTCCGCCGTGGCTGAGGCAGCCTACAAGCTGTATGTCAGCCCGCTGCTGGAAGACCTGCCGAGGGTCTTCGCGGTTGCGGTTCACGCCTTCGCGCAGGTCGACTGCCGACGCTTCAAACTCGGCGCAGGCGCTTATGGCCTGTTGCGACCTGACAAGCTGGTCGCCTATTTCTCGAGCCTGGACTCGTTGCAGCGAGCCGCTGAGCTGATCGCGGGTGGCGCCACCGAGGCGAAGGCGCAGGGCGTGCCTTTTTCGGCTCCGATCGATCCGGCGGGCTTGCTGTCTTGGGGCATGGATCCGCCCCGATTCGAGCTGGCGCCGCAGAGCGATGCAGTTCTGAGCTGGCGCCAATGGCTGTCCGAGCGTATTGCCGTGTACGTGACAGCAGCCCGACAGTCCGCGGATGACGTGCAGGCGTTTGTGCGGCAGCGAATCGCTCTGGACGGCGTCGATCCAGCCAACTGGACTCCCGATCTGGCGATCTGGCGCGGCCCGCTCGGAACCGAGCAGGGGGTCGGGTGAGCATCGACGGCCTGTTGCTGCTGCCCGAGGACGTTCGAATCGTCCCGGTCCGCGAGCTCGAGTCCAACGTGCGCGCTTGCATCGAGGCCGCGGACCGCGACTACGCGATCACCCGCCCCCGCTCGCGTATTCCGACCAGCATCCTGGATCCGGACAGCGTCGAACTGCTCGAGAGCTTCCGCAAGCCTGCGCGGATCGTCGACGCGATCGTTGCGTTCGCGGGCCGGCGCGGGCTCGATCCGCGTGCCACGCTGGGTGCGGCCTACGCGGTCCTCGGCCGTCTGTACCGGATGCAACTGCTGGTGGCGGCCGACGGCCAACTGGCTGGTCCGATCGACGGCCAGTTGAAGGTCGGAGACATGTTGGGCGGGTTTGAGCTGCTGCGCCGCGTGCAGCTGATGAGCGACAACGAAGTGTTTCTCGCGCGCGACGAAACGGGGCGATACGCTGCGATCAAGTTCTACCGATCCGCCACCCGGCGCGTTGCGCGAACTCTGGTGCGCGAGGCGCGCCTGCTGCGCCGGATCGCGGGCGCAAGGGTGCCCGCCTTGTTCGGTCTGTGGCGCTTCGGCGCAGGCCTCGGGCTCGCGGTCGAGTGGATCTGCGGCAACGAGGCGCTTGATGCCGCGCAGCTGCTGCAAGGCGTCCCGCAACGCGACGAAACCGGCCTGCTGTCGCTGTGCATCGAAATCGCCTCGGCCTTTGCGGACCTGCATGAGCGGGGCGTTTTGCACGGCGATGTGCAGGCCGGCAACATCCTGGTCCGGGCATCTGGCTCGGTTCGGCTTATCGACTTTGGGCTGGCGCGCGATGTCCACCGGCTCCGCGCCGACGATGTGCGGGGCGGTGTGCCGTTCTACTTCGAGCCCGAGCTCGCCGGTGCCTTGCGTCACGGGCGAACACTCGCGACCAGCCTGGCGGGGGAGCAGTACGCAGTCGCTGCGCTTTTGTACCAATTGTGGACGGGGCTGCATTACCTGGACTGGAGCCTGGAGCGTGACCCAATGCTGCGCCAGATCGTCGAAGACGCTCCGGTCGCTTTTGAGGCGCGCCGCGTGCCGCCTTGGCCGGAACTGGAGCGGGTTCTTGGGCAAGCGCTCGACAAGCGACCGCAGCAACGCTTTCCGAGTCTGAGGTCGTTGGCGGAGGCACTGCGGGGGATGCTGCCCGAGGCCCGCGAGCGGGACCGCCGGCGCGCGTCCGATCGCGCCGCGCCGCCGCCGGAACTGGAGCTGCTGGATCGGACGCTGGAGCGCCATGCTCTCGGAGGACGTGGGCTGCGCGAGGCCCCGCCCGAGCCTCCTTTCGCGTCGATCAACACAGGAGCTGCAGGCATCGCCTATGCGCTGTTGAGGATCGCCCAGCGTCGGGGCGACCCGCGCTTGCTGGCCGCCGCCGACCTGTGGTCGCAAAAGGCGTACGCACTGTCCGGGCGCGCCGGTGCTTTTTACAGCGCCGAATCGCAAATCGAGCGCGCCACGGTGGGAGAGATCTCGCTGTTTCACTCGGCATCGGGACTGCACTGCGTGCGCGCGCTGGTGTCGGCCGTTCAGGGCGACGCGGCGTCTGCCAATGTCGCGCTCAACGCCTTCGTCGAACACACGAAGCGGCCGTGCGGGTGCAGTGACCCATCGGCGCAGACCGACCTGGTGCTGGGCAGGGCGGGCCTTCTGCTCGGGTGCGCCGAACTGATCGAATCGCTTTCGGACTCGCCGCCTTTCGATCTGAAGACCGTGCGTGCCAGGGGATCGGATATCGCTGCAGAAGTGCTGGCCAGGGTCCAATGCGAGTCGATCCAGGCGTCCGGGCTGACGACGCTCGGCATCGCGCACGGCTGGGCTGGCCTTCTGTTCAGCCTGCTGCGCTGGTCCCGGGTCGTTCAGAGCGACCCGGACCCGGTCATCAAGGATCGCCTGCGGGAGCTCGCGGCGCTTGGGCAACCCAACGGTGCCGGCCTGCGTTGGCCGATCAACACGCTGACCCCTTCGTTCGTGGACGGATGGTGCAACGGCAGCGCTGGATACGCGATGCTGTTCGCTCTGGCCTGCCGCGTACTGGACGAGTGGAGCTTCGGCGATGTGGCGGAACAGGCTGCCGTCAGTGCGTGGTCGAGCCGCTCCGGGCTTGGTTCATTGTGCTGCGGTCAGGGTGGCATCGGCTATGCGATGTTGGCCCTGTATCGACTGACCGGTGAAGATCGATGGCTGCAACGGTCCCGGAACGCTGCCCGGCGTGTCACCGCCGATCGGTCGAAGCATTTCCACGATAGCGCGCTGTACCAGGGCGCACTTGGCGTGGCTCTGCTGGTCGAGGACTTGAAAGGGCCGGAAAGCAGCGCGATGCCGCTGTTCGAGCCGGCTGGCTGACTATTGCTCGGCCAACTGCCGCCGACTGAGTTGACGCTCCAGTTCCTCCCACGGTTTCTTGTAAAAGGCACTGACTGCCGGCTGCTCGGTGAATGCGCGCCGCGCTTCGTCGCGCATCTCGCGCGCAATGGCCAGCTCTTGGGCTTGCAGCGCGCACAGTCCGACGTGCGCGCGCAGCGCGGCGATCCCCGGGCTTGCCGGTGCAAACTGCCCCTTCAATTCGTTCAGCGATGCGGTCAACCTCGCCAGCCCCGCTTTCGGCTGCCCGGTGTTGCACTCGACGACGGCCTGCAGCCCTGCCAATCCGCTGGGCGGAAACGCCACGATGATGAAGTCCTTGCGGCGTGCCTCCGGCACGCTGGAGGTCCATTCATGAAGCAGTTTGGCGGCGTCGGCGAACCGCTTCGATTCGATCTTGACCAGAACATCCAGTGCCAACGCCTCCCAATGCGGATCCCAGCGTGAGCTCAGGACGGCCTGCTGGCCGGAAGTGGCGATCTGGGCCTTCAGGTCGGCAAGGCGCTGCGCGGCCGACTGCAGGTCCCCTGCCATGATGCGCGATTGGATCGCGTAGATCTGAGGGTCCAGGATCGCGTCGGTTCGCACTCCCTCCGCATGCAGCCCGCTGCGGCGGGCGGTGTAGATTTCGTCCCACAACCGTGTTGCCTCCTCGTGCTCCCCGCGGTCGTCAGCCCACTGCGCATACATATACATCGCACGGTACTTGACAGAGTACACGGGAGTCTGGTCGTTGCGACTCGCCGGCGCGTCGATCAGGGCCGGAAGCGCGCGTCGAACCAGCGGTGCGGCTCGCTCGATTTCGCCGTGTTGCCAGTACGCGGAGCCAGCGACCATATCCGCGTACGCCTTCAAGGTTGCGGGCACGCTCGAATCCTTGCGGGCAAGCGCCGCGACGATCTGCTCAATTCGAGGCAAGCCAAGATCGGGCAGCCCGCCGACGTCATTGAGGCGGTCAATCAGCGCCAATTCCATCTCGAACGCTTCCGGATCGTCGGCGCCGGAGGCCCGCCGAATGTCGGTGAGCAGGCTGTCGAATACCGCACGACCCGCCTCGAGGTCGCCGAACTGGATCAGGTTGTGCGCGAAAAACTGGCGTTGCACAACCGATTCGGACGATAGCGGGCCCGCCAACTCCCGGGTCAATTTCATCGCGGCATCAAATGTCGATCGGGCCGCCGCGGGATCCTTGCGGTCCCACAGCAGGAGCACCGCGCGATTCAACAGAACTTCGGAATAGCCCATCGAATGACGCTGCGCCTCGCTCGCGAGCAGCGATTCGGCCTGATTCAGATGGTCGTCGGCCGCCGGGAACTTGCGCCGAGTCAGCAGCACACGTGCCAACGACGTGTGCAGATCGGCTCGCTCCTGTGGCGCCAGCGAACTTGCCACCTGGATCGCCTGATTCAGCGTTTCTTCGGCTCGGTCATTATGCATTTCCTGCACCTGTGCTCGCGCCAGTACGCGCAGCGCTTCCACTCGTTGACGGTCGTTGCCCGGCACTACATTCAGTGCCGCCAACTGGCCGTTGGCCATCTCGATCGCGTGCTTCGAGTCCCCAATATCCGCAAAAATTGTTCCGGCGATGCCCATCATCTCGGCGCGAAGCAATGGGTTGCGTTCGTACCGGGCCGTGATTCGACGCGCGCCGCGTTCTACCAGAGCGTCCGTGGGCAGTTGCCGCAGGTAGAGTTTGTTCGGATCGTCGCCGTGATTCAAGTCGAACAAGCCGATCATGAAGTCGCGCACCGCATCGGCTCGCTCGGCTTGCGCCTCGGCGCGACGGGCTTGCTCCGTGGCGCGCTTCGCCTGCACCACGGCAAACCCGGTCCCGATGAAAACGGCGATCAACGCCGATGTCGCCAGCGCCACGTAGTCGCGGTGCCGGCGGACAAAGCGACTGGCGCGATACCAGCCGCTGGCCGGACGCGCCAGCACCGGCTCGCCGTTCATGTGACGGTCCAGGTCATCGATCAACCCGTCGACGGTGCGGTAACGCGCCTCCGGTTCCCGGCGCAGCGCCTTGGCCAGAATGGTGTCCAGGTCGCCGCGCAGCGCGCGCTGGGTGGGCTTGGCCGTGACACGGCTGCTGGCCAGCGGCGGCAGCTCTTCGGTGGCAGCCGCTTCCAGTTCGGTCAGCGAAGCGCCGGTGACGTGAAACGGGCGGGTGCCGGTCAACATCTCGAACAGCAACACACCCAGCGAATAGACATCCGATGCGACCGTGATCGGCTGGCCATGAACCTGCTCTGGCGATGCATATCCGGGCGTGAGCATCCGACCGGCGGCTCGCGTGAGCTGGGTCAGTCCCTCGGCCTCGTCGCTCAGCAACTTGGCAACGCCAAAATCGAGCAGGTGCGCGTTGCCGTCGGCATCGACCAGCACATTCGACGGTTTCAGGTCCCGGTGCACGACCAGATGGGTGTGCGCGTAAGCGACCGCGCTGGCAACCTGCTTGAAGAGCAACAGGCGCTGGCGCAGATCGAGTTGCTTCACATAAGCGTCGATGGGCACGCCCTCGACGTACTCGAGCGCCAGGTAAGGTCGGCCACGCTCGTCGGTGCCGGCGTCATACAGGCGCGCGATATTCGGGTGCGTCAGTCGCGCCAGGATGTCACGCTCGCGCCCGAGCCGCGCGTTCAGCCCAGGCACCCAACTCACGTGCGGCAGCTTCAACGCAACGGCGCGCTCCAGTTCACCGTCGACGCGGTGTGCCAGCCAGACCGAACCCATGCCACCGGAGCCGATCTGCCGCACCAATTGGTAGGGCCCGACCCGCATGCCGGGGTGCTCGATGGTGTTGCCCAGGACGGCGGCGTCGCGCAGGTCATCGAGTCCCGGGCGTGTCAGGAAGCGATCGTCCGGGTTGTCGGCTTCGGCCAACAGTTGCGCCAGTGTGGCGCGGTGCCCGGCGTCTCGCCCGCTAAGAGCAGCCAGCCAACCACCGCGTTCGGACGGGTGCAGCGCCAGCGCCTCGTCCAGTAAGCGGCTCAGTGTTTTCAGTTCTGCAGGACCGACAGCCATTCGATGCCACTACCACTACCGTTGAGGGGCCAGACGCGAACCGGGCCCTGAAGGCGACAACCTGTTCGGGTCAGGCCGTTTGGTGGATCCGCAGCGGGTCTGCTCAGGGGCGCTGCAGCGCAGCCCTCAGCAACAGGCGTGCCTTGTTCCAGTCGCGCTGGACCGTGCGCTCCGTAACGCCCATCGTCTCGGCGATCTCGGCCTCGGTGTAGCCACCGTAGTAGCGCATCTCGACCAGCTGCGCGAGCCTCGGGTCCGCCTGCTCCAGAACCAGCAGCGCTTCATGGACATCCAGGATCGCCTCCTCGCCGCTGGACAAATGGTCCAGCAGCTGGGTGGACAACGAGAGCTCCGTGGCGCCACCGCCCCGTCGCTGCGCGAGGCGTGCGCGCGCCGTATCCACGATGACGTTGCGCATTACTTGCGAGGCGAAGGCGAAAAACGACCGACGATCCTCCGAGCGCAGCTCGGAAGACTGGATGAAGCGGATGTAGGCCTCGTGCACCAGCGCCGTCGTGTCCAGCACGTCGCAGCGACCGCCCTGATACAACCGTACGTGCGCGAGCTTTCTCAGTTCCCCGTAGGCCAGAGCAAAAAGGGCATCACGAGCAGTCTTGTCCCCGCCATTGACACGGCCCAGGAGCTCCGTGATCTGTCCCATCGGCTTCCCCCCGAAGCCAGAGGATTGTTTTTGAATGGTATTTATTTGACCCCCGTTAGCCCAATTTGACAACGACTTATTGAGAGTTTGGGGAACTTGAGTAACCGCCCAATATCGGTTGCAGCTTACCTCGGACTTGCTGCGCGCAGCGAACCATCCGTCACGCCCTGATGACAGAGTGAGCGCACGCTCACATCGTGTCGCCTTGCGCAGAGCGCTCGGTCATAAAGACGGAATCGGGGCTGCGCACGCGTCAGGCAGTCGTGCAGCGGGCCAACGGACGGCCATTGCTGCGACTGGAGAGTGTGTGCCGTACTCATTGACGGCGTATCGGTTGTCGTGCGCCGTGACGCGATCGACCAGAAGGTGAAAGGAGGGTGGACCAATTCGATGGTCGACGTTGAAACCGTAGCAAAAAGGCCCTCATGCACAAGATCCAGCCGGTCCCCAGGGTGCGACTGCGCCTTCTGAACGCGACCACCATTACCTGAGCGCCGCGGCCAAGATCTGCCGCGCCTCTTCCCAGTCGCGCTGCACCGTGCGCTCCGTGACGTGCAGCTTCTCGGCGATCTCCTTCGTGGTGTACCCGCCGAAGAAGCGCATCTGCGCGACCTGCGCCAGCCGCGCATCGGCTTGCTCCAGCTCCTCGAGCGCCTCGTGCACCCTTCGAGTCGTGTGCTCGTCATTCGTCAGGTTGGATATCAGTTCCGTGGAGAGGGTGAGGTGCTGTGCGTCCCCGCCACGCCGCCCGGCCTTCTGTTCGCGCACTTTATCAAGGATCACAGAACGCATTACCTTGGAGACGTAGGCAAAGAACGCCGGTCGGTCCTTGGCGCGCAGCTGCCCGGCCTGAGCGAACCGCAGGTACGAATCGTGCACCAGGGTGGTCGTTTGCAGCTCCGTATTACGACCGCCGTCGCGCAGCCGCGCGCGCGCCAGCCGGCACAGGTCTTTGTAGGCGGCCTCAAACAGCTGGTTGCGCGCGCTCTCATCACCGGCTTGCATCCGACCCAGTAGTTGCGTGATCTGACTCATTTGGGATCCTAGGGAGTCGACGTTGAGATCTGCGCAGCATCAGATTTCATGCGCCAAGCGATCCGGTCGCCGTAGACGGACCTCTCTTCCGCGGTAGTCGCCTCCACGACCGCGGTCGTGTGCGTTTGCTGCAGCTTGGCCAATGCCGTCATCTCGCGTTCGGAGTCGACGTAACGCGCGGCTGCAACGCTCAGCGAAATGACGAGCGCAAGCACGCACAGTGTGTCGTCAAGGAGAGATAGAGAACGATGCTTCGGATTTTTCATGTCACGTCTCCAATGCTGCGGCGGCCGCTGCAATCTGATCGAGCGGACGTAGCACTTGTGTCGCTGACTGTTTAAACTTCGTTAGTCGAAGCTTCAGGGCGACCCAAATTAGGGGATGCTCTGTGGTCCGCCGTTAACGAAAACGGGATGCGCTGCGACTCACCATGGTTAAAGGGCGAGAACTCGCCCTGTCTACTGCGATCTACTTTGCTGTGTGTACGAAGGTGAGTATGGCCAGCGTGATCCGATCAAGTGTCTCTTTGTTTTCAGCTAGTTAGGCGCGTTATGCTCTTGATGATCGATAACTACGACAGCTTTACCTACAACCTGGTCCAGTACTTTGGCGAGATCGGCGAGGACGTCCGCGTCTTTCGAAACGACGAGATCAGCATCGATGCGATTGCCGAACTGGCGCCTGAGCGCATCTGCATTTCCCCCGGCCCCTGCACGCCGAACGAGGCGGGGGTGACGCTGGCGCTGATCGCGCGCTTCGCCGGCTCGATCCCGATCCTCGGCGTGTGCCTTGGTCACCAGGCCATCGGACAGGTGTTTGGCGGCCACGTGATACGGGCCAAGTCCCTGATGCACGGAAAGACGTCTGCCATCGAGCACACCGGGGTGGGCGTGTTCAGCGGCTTGCCAAGCCCGCTGACGGCAACCCGCTACCACTCGCTGGCCGTTGGTCGCGAAACGCTGCCCGACTGCCTCGAGATCAGTGCCTGGACGGCCGATGGCGAGATCATGGGGTTGCGCCACAAATCGCTGCCGATCGAGGGTGTGCAGTTTCACCCGGAATCGATCGCGACCGAGCATGGGCACGAGTTGTTGCGCAATTTCCTGAACCGCCACTGAACCACGATCCGCGCGCGCGACCACCGAAAGCCGAATTCCGTGTCGATATCCCCGCCCGAGGCATTGACCCGGTGCATCGAGCACCGCGAGATCTTCCACGATGAGATGCTGTCGTTGTGGCGACGCCTGATGAGCGGTGAGCTGTCGCCGGTGCAGATCGCGGGTCTCTTGATGGGCTTGCGGGTCAAGAAGGAAACCATCGGCGAGATCACGGCAGCGGCGCGCATCATGCGCGAATTCGCGACCAAGGTCGTCGTACCCGATCAGCGCAACCTGATCGACATCGTCGGCACCGGGGGTGATGCATCCAGCACCTTCAATATTTCGACCGCGGCGATGTTCGTGGCGGCTGCTGCCGGTGCGCGGGTCGCCAAGCATGGCAACCGCGGCGTGTCGTCCGGTTCCGGAAGCGCCGACGTGCTGGAGGCGCTTGGGGCTCAGATCATGCTGTCGCCGGAGAAGGTTGCGGCCTGCCTGGAGCAGACCGGGATCGGCTTCATGTTCGCGCCCAACCACCATGCGGCAATGAAGCACGCGGCGCCGGTGCGCAAGGAGCTGGGCGTACGCACGATTTTCAACATCCTGGGGCCGCTGACGAATCCGGCGTCGGCGCCCAATCAGCTGATGGGTGTGTTTCATCCGGACCTGGTTGGAATCCAGGTGCGCGTACTGCAGCAGTTGGGCAGCCAGCACGTCCTGGTCGTGTACGGCAAGGACGGCATGGATGAAGTGTCGCTGGGCGCCGCCACGCTGGTCGGTGAACTGAAGGATGGCCAGATTCTGGAGTACGAAATCCACCCGGAAGACTTCGGCCTGTCGATGGTGTCCAACCGCGGGATGAAGGTCGCCAACGCGAACGAGTCGCGCATGATGGTGCAGGAGGCGCTGGACGGCACTGCCGGTACGCCGCGCGAGATCGTCACACTGAATGCCGGGGTGGCGTTGTATGTCGCGGGCGTCGTGACCTCGATCGGGGACGGTATCGCACGGGCGCGCCAGACCATAATGAGTGGCGCCGCCCGCGCCAAGCTGGACCAGTTCGTCGACGTTACGCGGAAATTGGCAGGCGCCTAGGGCGTCCCGTTGCGCAGCCGGTCGCCCAGGCGCACCGCCATCCGATTCATCCGATGTCCGACATCCTTTCCCGCATCCTGCAGGTCAAGCGCGCCGAGGTGGCACAGGCGAAGGTGCACGAGCCGCTCGCCACGCTGCGCGCACGTGCCGAGGGTCGCAAGGACGTGCGCGATTTCACCGCAGCGTTACGGGCCAGGATCGCGCAGGGACGGCCGGCAGTGATCGGCGAGGTCAAGCGTGCGTCACCCTCACGCGGTGTGCTGCGCGAGAACTTCGATCCGGTCCAGATCGGCGCAAGCTACGCGCAGGGCGGTGCCGCATGCCTGTCGGTGCTCACCGACCGCGATTTCTTCCAGGGCGCGCCGGCCGATTTGCATGAAGCGCGCCAGGCGAGCGGCCTGCCCGCGTTGCGCAAGGACTTCATCGTGGACGAATATCAGGTGGCCCAAGCGCGCGCCTGGGGCGCCGATTGCCTGCTGCTGATCGTGGCGGCGCTGGAGCCGGCCCAGATGCGCGACCTGGAGGCCACCGCGCGCGCGCTGGGTCTGGCCGTGCTGGTGGAGGTGCATGATGCCGGCGAGTTGGACAAGGCGCTCGCACTGTCGACGCCACTGATCGGCATCAACAACCGTAACCTGAAAACCTTCGAGGTCTCGCTCGACACAACGCTCGACCTGCTGCCGCGCATTGGTCCGGAGCGCCTGGTCGTTACCGAAAGCGGCGTGCTGCAGCCGACCGATGTAGCGCGGCTGCGCTCCGCTGGCGTCCATGCGTTCCTGGTCGGGGAGGCGTTCATGCGCGCCGCCGATCCGGGCGCTGAATTGGCGCGCCTGTTCGCGTGACTTCGCGCGACGTGCGCGCGGCGCCGCCCGCGACGCCGGGTCTGACGGCTCCGCTGTCAGCGCACTTTGATGCGATTGCGCCCGCGTGGCGCGCCGCGAGCGAGCCGTTCATGCGAAGTGCGGCGTTCGGGCGCCTGTGTCATTTCGTCGATGGCCGGATCGGTGACGGTGCCATCGTCTATCCGCCCCGTCCGCTGGTGGCGTTGAACGACACGCCCCCGGGCGCGGTGCGGGTCGTGATCGTCGGGCAGGACCCTTACCACGGGATCGGCCAGGCGCACGGGCTGGCCTTCTCGGTGCGGGACGGCGTCACCCCGCCACCGAGCTTGCGCAATATCCTGAATGAGGTTGCACGCGATTGCGGGTGCAAGCCGCCCATGGGTGGCTGTCTGCAGCGTTGGGCGCGCCAGGGCGTGCTGCTGCTGAACAGCGTTCTGACCGTCGAGCAGGACCAACCGGCCAGCCATGCGCGCCAGGGCTGGGAGCCGTTCACCTCGGCGCTGATCGAAACGCTCGCGCGCGAGCTCTCGCCGAAGGTGTTTCTGCTGTGGGGAGCGCAGGCCCAGGCCCTGCAGCCGCTGATCGAGGACTCGGGCAGCGCGCACCGCCTTCTGCTGTGCAACCACCCCTCGCCGCTGTCAGCGCGGCGCGGTCCGCTGCCGTTTGTCGGCTGCTCGCACTTCTCGAAGGCGAACGAATTCCTGCGTTCGCATGGCCGCGGCGTGATCGACTGGTGCGCCGGGGATTAGGCCGGAGTGCTCCGGCCTCCACGTCAGGTGCGTCTCTCGCCGCACCATGCATGACAGCGCCGCTTCGCAACGTCGCTCGCTTTCTCGTCGACTTCGAGCACGAAGCGCGGCGGCGCCAGCCGCGCCAGCCGCAGCTCGAACCGCTGCAACTCCTCGCGGCGAAAGGCGAGGACCTGCACCACGTCGCCCGGCGAGTAGCGAGCGAGCAAGGCGTCCAGCCGCCCCGGCGTCACGCGCAGATCGTCCAACGCCATCAGGATGTCGCCGGCTGCAAGTCCCGCCTGCTGCGCGGGCCCACCATCGAACACCTGCCCGACCCGCGCATCGCCACCGCCGCTTGCGTGCACTTGAAGTCCAAGCAGCGCGAAATGGGGCGATTCGAGCGCCAGCTTGCGCTGCAGCCGGATGCCGACGCTTTGCAGCAGCGCCGCGAAGTCCGGATCGCGCGTGCCTTCAGCCCAGACGCGCACGGCCCGCGACAGATCCAGTCCGGTGGATTGCCTCAATGCATCGACCATCGCATCTTCGCCCACGCCTTCGTACGACGCGCCGGCCGTCCGCCACTGGCGCCACAGCCACCGCATCAGGTCATCGAGCGAGCGGCGTCCACCGCTTTCATGCCGTATCGACAAATCGAGCGCGAGGGCGACCAGCGATCCCTTCTGGTAGTAGCTGACTACGCTATTCGGCGCGTTCTCGTCCTGGCGGTAGTACTTGATCCAAGCATCGAACGAGCTCTCGGCCAGAGACTGCTTCAAGCGGGCACTGCGCTGCATGACGATGCTCATGGTGCGCCCCAACGCATCCAGATACTGAGCACGCGACATCAGGCCCGCGCGCGCAAGCATCAAGTCGTCGTAGTAGGCCGTGAACCCCTCGAAGACCCACAGCAGCCGCGTGTAGTTTTCCCGCGCCAGGTCGTAAGGAACGAACGCCTGCGGGCGGATCCGCTTCACGTTCCAGGCATGGAAGTACTCGTGGCTGACCAGCCCGAGGAAGCGCCGATAGCCTTCGGTCGATTCCTTCATCCCGGTGTACGGCAGGTCGTCGCGTCGGCAAATCAGCGCCGACGAATTGCGGTGCTCGAGGCCTCCGTAACCCTCGTCCACGGCCAGCGTCAGGAACGCGTAGCGGCCGAATGGCGGCTGCGGACGGCGTGGTTCGAACAGCCGGACGTGCGCTTCGCACAGGCGCGTCAGATCGGCTTGCAAGCGGTTCAAGTCCAGTCGTGCCACGCGGCCACCGATGGCGATCTCGTGCTGCACGCCGTGGACCTCGAAGCGTCGATGCGCAAAGCGGCCCATCTGGACCGGGCAGTCGATCAGTTCGTCGTAGTCGTGTGCCAGGTAGGTGCCGCATTCGCCCGCGCGGGTGCCCCGCGCAGGCGCGAGGCCGGTGGTCAGGCGCCAGCTGCCGGCGCGCGCGCCGGCCGGCGGGAAGATATCGAGCCGGCAGTCGTCGCGTTCGCGTCCGATCGGTGCCACGAACACCGCTGCCCCGTTGAACAGGGACTGCTCGGGATCCAGGTAGGCGGCGCGCACCGACAGGTCGAACGCGTAGACCTCGTAGGCCAGCGTCACTTCTTCCTCGGTCGGAGCGCAACGCCAGGTGTGCTTGTCGAGCTTTTCCACACGCAGCTTGCGTTGGCCGGCGAGCGCGGTCAGCCGCACGATGTGGCGCGCGAACTCGCGGATCATGTAGCTGCCGGGATTCCAGGCGGGCAGCGCGAAGAGCTGGCCCTCAGGGTCGGGCCGGTCGACGGTAACCGTCACGTGGAACAGGTGTGCGCCCGGATCGGCGGGCCGAATCGCGTAGCGAATGGTCATGAGCGCTTGAAGCGCGCAATCAGCCAGAGGACGAGACCGACCGCCATCACCCCGAAGGCGACCTGCAGCGCATGCTGCGATTGAGCATATAGCAGGCTGTTCCAGAACAGGAACCCGCAGGTGCCCACGAAGATCAGCGGCAGCACCGGATACAGCGGCACGGAGAATGGGCGCGTGACGTGCATGTACTTGTGGCGCAGCACGAACAGCGCGATTCCGGTCAGCATGAAGAAGAACCAGAACACGGGCGCCGTGAACTCGACCATCGTGCGCACTTCGTCCTTCTCGTAGGCCGCAAACACGACCAGGGCCAGCGTGATCGCACCTTGCACCAGGAAGGCGGACACCGGTACATCGCGCTTGCGGTCCCAGCGACCCATGAAGGACACGATGGGCCAGTCGAGGCCCAGCGCGTAATTGGAGCGCGCCCCGACAATCATCGTCGCGTTGCTCGACGCCAGCACCGACAGGCATACGACGGTGGCGATCAGCGTCTGCCCGAACGAGCCGAAGGCGCGCCCGGCCACATCGGCGGCGGGAGCCTTGCTGGCTTTCAGGCCTTCGAAGCCCAGCCCGGTGTCCAAGGCGGCCACGAACACCAGATACAACGTCGTGATGACCGCGATCGCCGCCAGCAGAGCGGTCAGGATCGCCCTGCGGCCCCCGCGCAGCTCCGCCGACACATAGGCGGCTTCGTTCCATCCGCCATAGGCGAACAGCACGAACACCAGCGACAGACCCAGCAGCGGGGCCGACGTCGACGTCGATGGCGCCGCCGCAGCCGATAACGCGGAAACGGGCGCGTGGAAACCGCCGAATGCGACCAATCCCATGCCGACGATCAGCAGCAGCGTGATCACGTTCTGGGTGCGCGACGATTCCTTCAAGCCGAGGATGTTCAGCGCTGTCAGCAGAACCACCACCAGCATGGCGTACACCGCCGGCGAGGCAGGGCCGATCGACAGGATGCGCGAGGCGTAGTCGCCGAAGATATACGCGTGCACCGCGGTCGGTCCGGTCGTCGTCACCACCACGCGCGCCCAGCCGAAGAAAAAGCTGACATCGCGGCCGAATGCGCGGGTCAGGAAATGGTAGTCACCGCCCGCGTTCGGAAAGGTCGCGGCCAGCTCCGCGTAGCACAGCGAACCGACCAGCGTCAGCACGGCCCCCAGTATCCAGGCTCCGAACATCCATCCGACGGAGCCGGCGGTCGAGGCCACCAGCGGCGGCAACGCGAAGATGCCGCCGCCGATCACGATGCCGCATACGATCATCGCGGCATCGAATGTCGACAGCGCCGGAAGCGGCGCCCCCGGCGCTTCGCCGCTCACGCGGCGCTCAAGTCAAACGGCAGTCGTCTGAGGCGTTTACCGGTCAGACGCGCCACGGCGTTGGCAACCGCAGGCGCGATCGGAGGCGTGCCCGGCTCGCCGAGTCCGGTGGGATCGGCGGTACTGGGGACGATATGAGCGCTGATCTGCGGCATCTCGTCGAATCGTAGCACCGGGTAATCGGGAAAGTTGCTCTGCTCGACCCGTCCATCCTTCAGCGTGATGCGCCCGTAAAGCGCCGCGCCCAGACCGAACGCAACGGCCGACTGCAGTTGCGCCTCGACGGTGAGCGGATTGACGGCCACTCCGCAGTCGATCGCACAAGTCACCTTGTGTACGCGAATCTTGCCCTTGTCGACCGACACCTCCGCCACTTCGGCCACGACCGAATCGAAGCTCTTGTGCACTGCGAGCCCGCGTGCGCGCCCGGACGGCAGCGGGCTGTCCCAGCCGGATTTGTGTCGAACCAGTTCGAGCGCAGCGCGGTGGCGCGTTTGCTTCGGATCCAGCAACGCCAATCGATAGTCGATCGGGTCTTTTCTGGCTTCCACAGCCAACTCGTCGATCAGCGTTTCCATCACATACGCGGTGTGCGTATGGCCGACGGATCGCCACCACAGGACAGGGACGTTGATGTCGGGATAGTTCACTTCCAGCCGGTAACTGGGCAGTCGATAGGGCGTATCGATCATGCCTTCGACCGTCACGGCGTCGACCCCGTCCTTCACGAACGCCGGCTCGAACAGGGTTCCCTTGATGATCGACTGGCCGACCAGCACGTGCTGCCAGGCCATAGGCATCCCGCTGCCGTCGACGCCGACTCGCACGTGGTGCAAGTAAAGCGGCCGGTAGTACCCGCCGCGCATATCGTCCTCGCGCGACCAGATCACCTTGACCGGCGCCTCGATGCCCGCCTGTCGCATCGCCTTGGCCACGTTGACGGCTTCGACCACGAAGTCGGAGTGCGGGTTGGCGCGCCGTCCGAATCCACCGCCCGCGAACAGGGTGTTCAGCTTGACCTGCTCCGGCTTCAGGCCCGCCGTCTTGGCCGCCATCTGGTGATCGAGCGTCTGCATCTGGGTGCCGACCCAGACCGTCATCGCCTCAGCCTTCAAGTCGACCGTCGCGTTCAGCGGCTCCATCGGAGCGTGCGCGAGGTAGGGGAACACGTATTCCACCTCGAGCTGCCGCGGCGCCTTCTCGAGCGCCTTGGCGTCCCCGTCGGCGCGTGCCAACGTTCCCGGCTGCGACGCCAGCGCGCGGTACTGCTCGATTTGCGAAGCGGTGGTCGGGCCGGGCGGCAGGTCCCACTGAACGTTCAGCGCATCGCGCCCCTGGTGGGCCGGCCAGTAACCGTTGGCAACCACGGCAACGCCCGTACCCCCACGATCGACCGGAACCTGCAAAACGGCTTCGACGCCGGCAATCGCCCGGGCCTTGGTGTCATCGACCTTCACGACCTTGCCACCGAACACCGGCGGCCTGGCCAGCACCGCCACACGCTGGTTGGGCAGCCGCACATCCATCCCGAACTGCGCGCTGCCGTTGACCTTCTGCGGCGAGTCCAGGCGACGTGTGGGCCGCCCGATCAGCGCGAATTGCTTCGGATCCTTCAGCGCAACGTCCTTGGGCACCGCCAGGCCCATCGCGTCGGGCGCCAGATTGCCGTACGTCAGCGATCGTTTGCCGCCCTTTTCGAGCACGACACCGCGGCGCGTCGAGACCTTGTCTGGCGTGACGCCCCAGCGCTGCGCGGCCGCCGACATCAACATCTGTCGCGCCGTTGCCCCGATCGTTCGCATCTGGGTGTAGCTGGACGCGATCGACATCGATCCGCCCGTGAACTGCATGCCGAACTGCGGGTGCGCGTAGACCGGATCAACCGGCGCATGTTCCGAATGGACCTTGTTCCAGTCGCAGTCGAGTTCCTCGACGATCAGCATCGGCATCGACGTGAGCACGCCCTGGCCGAACTCGAGCTTGCCGACCAGGATCGTGACCTGTTCGTCTTCGCCGATCTGAATGAAAGCAGCCGGCGGATAGACCTTCGGCCCCGTTGCGGCTCCGCCTTCTTCTGCCTGTGCCAGCCGGCCCCCCAGAATCCCACGCTCGCCCAGTCCGATGGCGAGCATCAATCCACCGCCGGCCATCCCGGTGGCTTTCAGGAATTCGCGCCGGCTGACCGGTACCGGGCAGCCGCTGGTCAGCGATGCCGCGAGCGATTCGGCCAGGTGGCCACCGTGCGGGCGCGGGTCGATCAGTGTTCGCATGTTCTGACTCCCTAAGCGGCCAACGTGTGCGCCGCATCCTTGATCGCGGCACGGATGCGCACATACGTTCCGCAGCGGCACAGGTTGCCGGTCATCGCCGCATCAATGTCGGCGTCGGTCGGGTTGCGTTTCGATTTGAGCAAGCCGATCGCTGCCATGATCTGCCCGGACTGGCAGTAGCCGCACTGA
>DATBCI010000252.1:0-9901 GCA_036270555.1 Burkholderiaceae bacterium | reverse complement strand
CAGCAGGATGGCGATCACCAGGGTTTCAATGACCTTGTTGATCGAGGTCCTGACGAACTGGGTCGGGTCGTACACGATCTGGTAGTCGACGCCCTGCGGAAAATCGGCCTTCAGCCGCTCCATCGTCTCGCGCACCTGGTTGGACAGTTGCAGCGCATTGGATTCAGGCGCCTGAAAAATACCGATCGCCACCGCTTCCTTGTTGTTCAACAGACTGCGCAAGGCAAACGTGCCGGCGCTGAGCTCGACCCGCCCCAGATCGCGGATCCGGATCACCGAGCCGTCGCTGGTATCGGCGCGCACGATGATGTCGCCGAACTCCTCCTCGGTCTTCAGGCGCCCTTTGGTGTTGACCGACATCGTGAAGACGGTGCCCGCGGGGGCCGGTGCATCCCCGACCACCCCGGCCGCGACCTGCGCGTTCTGCTCGCGGATCGACGAAACCACCTCGCTGGTGGCCACGCCGCGCGCGGCCAGCTTGTTCGGATCGAGCCAGATGCGCATCGCATAGTCGCCCTCGCCGAACACCAGCACCGATCCCATGCCCTGCAAGCGCAGCAGCGGATCCCGTACGTAGAGCTGCGCGTAGTTGCGCAGGTAAAGCGCGTCGTAGCGATTGTCGGGCGACACCATGTGCACGACCATCGTCAGCGTGGGCGAGCTCTTCTCGGTCGTCACGCCGATCTGGCGCACCACATCCGGCAGGCGCGGCAGCGCGCGGTTGATGCGGTTCTGCACTTCCGATTCGGCCACCACCGGGTCGGTTCCGATCCGGAACGTGCAGGTCAGCGTCATCGCACCATCGGCGGTCGCCTGGCTGTCGTAATACAGCAGGTTGTCGACGCCATTGATCTGCTCTTCCAGCGGCGTGGCCACGGTCTCGGCGATCACGCGCGGGTTGGCGCCGGGGAACTGGGCGCGCACGACCACCTGCGGCGGGGTCACTTCCGGATATTCCGCGATGGGCAGCTTGAATATCGCGATCAGCCCCAGCAGAAATACGAGGATCGACAGGACCGCGGCAAAGCGCGGCCGGTCGATGAAAAAACGGGAGATGTCCATCGAGGCTCCCTGCTCCTGCTTCTAGGATTGGCCCGCCGGCGGTGCGGCCGGTTTGGCAACCGGCATACCCCGCTCGTCAACGGCGAGTTTTTCGGGCGTCACCGGCATGCCGGGGCGCACGCGTTGCAGGCCGTCGACCACCACCAGGTCGCCGGGGAACAGGCCGCTCTTGATCACGCGCATGCCGTCGATCAGGGCTCCCAGCTTGACTTCGCGGAACTGGGCCGTGTTGTTCTGCCCGACGACCAGGATGAATTTCTTGCTCTGATCGGTGCCGATCGCCTGCTCCGGCGTCAGCACAGCGGTGTAGGTGCCGCTTCCAACCAGCCGGATCCGTGCGAACAGTCCCGGTGTAAAGCGCCGATCGGCGTTGTCGAACACAGCGCGTGCCCGGATTGCTCCAGTCTGCGGGTTCAGCCGGTTGTCAACGAAGTCCATCGCGCCATGGTGCGGATAGCCCTCCTCGTCGGCCAGCCCCATCATCACCGGATTGGCAGTCGCCCGCGAGCTGGGGCGCTGGCCGTCCTTCGACAGTCTGACGTACCTCAGGTAGTCATCTTCGGCCGCATCGAAATACGCATAGACCTTGTCCAGCGACACGATCGAGGTCAGCACCGGATCGCCGATGTTGACCAGATTGCCCACCGTGGACGTCGGGTTGGCGCGCGAGACCCGCCCGGCGATCGACGCGCGGATCTGGCAATACCCGACGTTGAGCTCGGCCGACCTGACCGCGGCTTCCGCGGCCTGCACGTTGGCTGCGGCGTTGCGCGACCCGGACGTCAACTGGTCGTATTCCTGCTGCGAAATCGCCTTCACGTCGATCAGCTTCTGGCCTCGCGCCTCGTCGCTGCGCGCCAGATCGACCTGGGTCTGCGCCGCCACGAGCTGCGCCCGCGCCCTCGCCAGCTCCGCGACGTAAGGATCCGGGTCGATCGTGAACAGCAGGTCCCCTTGCTTGACTTCCTGGCCATCACGAAAATGGACCGCCTTGATGTAGCCCGTCACCCGCGACCGCACGTCGACCGATTGCGGAGCTTCGAGGCGACCGGTGAACTCGTCGAGCTCTTGAACCTGACGTTCCACCGCCGGGGCCACCGACACCGGGGGCGGCCCCATGCCACCCGGTGGCCCATCGCTCGCCCTGGATTGGCACGCCGCCAGGGCGATCGAGGCGGTCACGATCAGGACGCCGCGTACTGCGGGCGTCCGCAACATGCTTGCTGCCGATTGGCACAACCTGAGCAAACCGCTTGACATGGGTTCGGTCCCGAAAAAAGAAAACTGACTGAGTTCCAAACAACAACCCAACAACAACGCGCCATTATCGAGCGCTGGCGGAGCCGCGACCCTCGCCCGCCGCAAGGACTTTTTGCCTGTCGAAATGGTGATCCCAATCCAAGGCGAGAGGCTCAACCGCTTTGGCGCAGGCAGACAACTCCAGGTCGCACCTGCTTAAAATTCGTGACTTCCTCCTGATCCTGTCCTATCATCCTCATCGAGATCTGGTATACAAATTAGATCTACTATCCAAACGAGATAACGTTCGACATCGTACAGGTCGCGCGGCAGCGCACAAGGAGTGCTGCCGGAGTCACCTGGTGTCTTCTGAGTAACCGTGCTCAACTTGTTAGTGATTTTCGGGAGCCATCGATGACCGCACTCAAGCGGAAAGGGTCCGATTCAAAGGTATCCGACCCTGATGATTGCCCGATTCGGGACATATTGGATCGGGTCGGTGATCGCTGGAGCATGCTCGTGCTGTGCACCCTGTCCAAGAGCGGGACGCTGCGTTTCAGTGCCTTGAAGGCCAGCATCGAAGATATTTCACAGCGGATGCTGGCGCAGACGCTGCGACGACTCGAGCAGGACGGGCTGTTGTCGCGGACGGTGTATCCCACCAATCCGCCACGCGTCGATTACGCATTGACTCCATTGGGAAAATCTCTGCTGGACCCGGTGTGGGAACTGGTTCGCTGGGCCAGGCAGAATCACCGGCGCGTGATGGACGCGCGCAGGAATTACGTTCCACCGGTTCGTCAGCAGGCCCTCTAAGGAGGGGCGCCTTCGCGCCGCCCTCCTTCGCGCTGCGCGCTGCGTAGGGTGAACCTGCCCGATCGGCGGATGCGGGCGCTGTCGCGCTTGGTTATGTTTTGAGCCAGGCACGCGCGACGCGTTTCGCATCACAGGGACACGACATCATGGCATCGCTTCAAGACAAATCCAACGTGACGGCATTGCAGTCGCTTTCCGATTCCATCGCTTCGATCGTCGAAAGGGTCGGGGCATCCACGGTCGGGGTGCGGGCACGGGGCCGCCATGCGCTGGGCTGCGGCCTGGTGTGGCGTCCCGGCGTCCTGGTCACTGCCGCCCACATTTTTGGCCGCGCACCGGCCACCGCGGTGGCGATCACAGCTCGCCATGCAGGGGCCGATCTTGCGCTGGTCGGCTCCGACGCACCGACCGACCTGGCGGTTTTTCGGCTGCCGGACGAAGAGTTGCCGGCGGTCGCCGTCTCGAGTGCGAGCGAGATTCGCGCGGGGCAGTTGGCGGTGCTGGTCGGTCGCTCGCAAGGTGCCGATGTAACGGCCCGCGTTTCCGCGATCCACCGCGTCTCCGGTGCCTGGCAGACCTGGCTCGGCGGCCGCATTGACCGGCTGATCCGCCTCGATGCGAGCCTGCACGGCGCACTGTCGGGCGCTCCGGTGGCCGATGCCGCCGGCGGCGTTTTCGGCATGGCCACTTCGGCCCTCTCG
Source organism: Burkholderiaceae bacterium (assembly GCA_036270555.1). Lineage (GTDB taxonomy): Bacteria > Pseudomonadota > Gammaproteobacteria > Burkholderiales > Burkholderiaceae_F > VBCK01. The sequence continues at coordinate 6,083 of DATBCI010000252.1, read as the reverse complement.
CGCACCGACGGTATCGTCGTTCCCGAGTCGACGATTTCCCGGGTCGTGGACGACCTTCTTGCGCGGGGCCACGTGACCCGTGCGTTCCTGGGCATCAGCGCTCAACCCGCCTTCGCTCCGGGCGCTAACGCGCCTGGAGCTTCGGCGGGCTCGCCGGCCGTACCAGGATTGCTGGTGACGGCAATGACTCCCGACGGACCGGGGGCGAAGGCGGGATTGCTGGTGGGCGACATCGTGGTCGACGTGGGCGAGCAGCGGGCGGCCAGCGTGGCTGAATTGCGCGAAGCGCTGGCAGGTCATATCGGAAAGAACGTGCGCCTGGCGCTGATCCGCGGCGGGGCGCCGGCTCAGGTCGACGTCACGGTGGGACAGTGGCCGACCGAGGCGCGCGCCTGTTGAGTCTTTCAAGGCGATGCAGGCAGCCCTTCGCACCGCGCTGATCTCGAGCTCTGCACTGGTGCTGGCCGGCTTGAAAGCCGGACTGGAGCAGCGTGGCGACTTCGAGATTGTGCTGGCTCGCGACGCTGCGCAGGCGGTCGGTGACGAGTCCTTCGCGCAGGCCCAGGTCGCGATCGTCGACGTCGCGACCGATGCCGACTTTCAACCGGTCGCTGCCGCCGCCGGCGAGTCGCCCCCGCTGCTGCTGCTGTGGCCCGAGCGCGACAGTCCGCTCGCCGACTGGTTGAGCGGCGGACACTCGCTGCTTCCGCGCGACGCTTCCATCGAGCTGATCGCGGTGGCGGCGCAGGCCGCTGCCTGCGGGCTGCTCGCCAGCACGCCGGAACTGGCCGCCGAGGCGCTGCGCACCGCTTGCGGCGCGGACCGACGGGCGCTGGCCGAAGGCGGCGAAGCCCTGACGCCGCGCGAGCGCCAAGTGCTGCTGCAGATGTCGCTCGGACTCGGCAATCGGCAGATCGCCGAAGCGCTGCACATCTCGGCGCATACCGCCAAGTTCCATGTGGCGCAGATCATCGCCAAGCTGGACGCGAGCTCGCGTGCGCACGCGGTCGCCAAGGGGCTGCGCTCCGGACTGGTCGAGCTCTAGCTTGGGGTCAGCCTGCTTGCAAGGCGCGATCGATCTTTTCGAGCGCTTGCACGCGTTCGATCGGTTTGGCGATGTAGGCGGCGGCGCCAGCGCCCAAGGCTTCGTGCAACCGGTCGGCCACCGTATCGGCCGAGACGATGATCACGGGCATGGCCCGCGTGGCCGGATCGCTTTTGAGCTCCCGCAGCACATCGATGCCGCGCGCATCCGGCAGGTTCATGTCGAGCAGCAACAGATCGAAGCCCCCGTCGCGGATCGCAGCCAGCCCATCGGCTGCGCGCGCATACACCTCCAGCTGGATCTGCGGCCGCAGCGACAGCAGCGCGCGCATCACCTCGGCGTTCAACGAGTTGTCCTCGACATAGGCTACGCGTTTGCGGCCGTAGTGGGCGGCGCGCTCCTGCGCCTGCCCGCTGTGCAGGCGAGCCGCCGGATCGGCATGGGCCGCCGGCAGCGTTACGCTGAACGTGCTGCCCCGTCCCTCGACGCTGTTCACGTCGATGCGCCCTTTCATCACCTCGACCAGTCTCTTGGCGACCACCAGGCCGAGCCCGGTCCCTTCAGCCGGTCCCGCATCGCGACCCAGCCGGTTGAATGGCTGGAACAGCTCCGACAGCTGCGGCGGCGACATGCCGTGGCCGGTGTCGGCCACCGTGATCCGGACGTCGTCGTGGTCGGCGGGCCGGGCCACGATCGTGACCGTGCCGCCGCGTACGTTGTATTTGATCGCATTGCTGACCAGATTCGCGAGCACCTGCCTAAGGCGCGTGCCATCGGCCAGCACCCGGCTCGCCGCCGGATCGATCTGGGCTCGAACCACGACCCCCTGCTGCCCGGCCGCACTCGACAGCATCGTCATTGTTTCGTCGATCGCCAGGTCCAGCGCGATCGGCTCGATCGAGAGCCTGAAGGTTCCCGCCTCGATACGGGACAGATCCAGCAGGTCGTCGATCATCGCCAGCAGATGCCATCCGGCGGTCTCGATGTGCGCAACCCGCCGGCGCTGCGGGTCGGACAGCGGCTGGGCGGGATCGCCCAGCACGATCTGCGCGAATCCGAGAATCGCGTTCAACGGCGTGCGCAGCTCGTGACTCATCCGCGACAGAAAGTCGTCTTTGGCGCGGGTGGCTTCCTCGGCGACCAGGCGCGCGCGCTCGGCCTCGCGCAGCGCGCCCTTTTCGCGCTCGAGCTGCGCGGTTCGATACAAAACGAGCTGGCTGATGGTCTGCGTGCGGCCGGTCAGCAGCAGCAGGAACACCCCGGTTGCGCCGATCGCCAGCACCGTCACGGCGGAAAATGCCCAGGCGCCCCAGCTGCGCAATGCGCCGGCATAGGCGGGGGTCGCGACAACCCGGATCAGCCAGTCCCTGCCCCACAGCGGGACCGGCGATTGGCGCACCAGCTGAAGCGATTCGACCGGACGCTCGCAATCCTGCGGACCGGCGACGCGGTGTGCCACGCTTCCTTGCGTTCGATCGATCCAGCAAATGGCCAGGCCCCCTCCGTCGTTGGCCAGGCGCCTCGGATCGAGCCGCTCGACATTGATGACCGCGTAAACCAGCTTGTTGACGGCCAACGAGCTCGAATCGGCTCCGCCCGAATCGGGGATCCAGACCAGAAACTCGACCAGCTCCTGCGCACCGCTTCCGATCGTCCAGTCGGAGCTCGCCGTGACCGCTTCCGTGATCAATGCGCGCTCAAGCGCCCCGCGAACCGCGGGCATCGCAAGGATGCGCTCGTCTTCACGGCGCCGGTTGGCGACGTCGACCAGCACTTGCAGCGACGCCAATCCGCCGCCCGGTGCGGTGCCGACGGTGACCTTCCCGATCGAGCGGATCGAGGGTGCATCGCTCAACCATCGCGGAGCCACGGATCCGTTGTCGAGCTTCGCCTGGCCGTGCGAGGCGACCTGAGCCGCCAGCACGTCCAGCCTGAGTTCGTTGCGAAACGCATCGACCAGCTTCTGCGCATCGAACGCGAAGCGGTTCTCGATCCGTTCGTTCTCCCAACCCGCGATCACGCTGGCGACGATGGCGGCCAGGCCGATCATCGCCAGCAGGGGCGCGGCGACCGTCCATTTGCGTGCGCCCCAGTGCTCGCGCGGCTTTGCAAACAAGGCGAACACGATCGGCGACCCGACCAGGATGCCGAGGGCGTCGCCCATCCACCAGTTCCACCATGCGAACAAGCCGTTGCGCTGCGCGATGACTCCGTGCAGCACCAGCGTTGCCACCGAAATGCTCGAGGCGACCAGCGCAATCAGCGGGCACAGCAGCACGAAGCGGATGATGGTGGACGGTGTGTTCAGCGCCGGGTCCGGCCCGCAGATCGCTCGCACGAGCCGGGTGCCCAGCGCCGCCTGCAGCGTCGCCGCCAGCGCAATGACCAGAGCCACCCAAGGCAACACCAGCTGGCCGTGCGGAAACTCGTCCCGCGCGAGCGTGCGCATCAGCAGCGATCCGAAGAACGCCGCCGGCAGCACGCGGTAGCCGTAGATGACCCCGGCGGCCAGCATGATCCCGGCGGGAGGAAATATCGGCGCCGCGTAACCCGGCGGAATCGCGAGTTGAAGCGTGGGCACGCCCACACCGGCGTAGGCGATCGTCAGCAGCACAATGCGCAGGAATGTCACCGGCCATTGGCGCCAAGCGGCCAACGTCCCCATGGAAACTCCGCGTCGCGCTATTTTGGCGGCCACCCGCTTGCCGCCCGAAACCCTTGTCGCGGTCCATCGTAACTCTGAGCCCGCGATTTGAATATGGGCTCCCGCCTTCGCACCAAGCGCTTGGGCGCTTCGTGCTCCGGCGGGCGAGTCCGTCGTAGCCGGAAGGGCGAAGGAGGCTAAAACTGTCGCCGCAGGCCGATCGATATGCCGTGCGGAATCACCCTGAGCACCAGCGGATGATCGCGCTGATGCGCGTAGTAGCCCGCTGCCGTGCCGATCGCCAGGCCTGCCAGCACGTCGGTTTGCCAGTGTGCTTGCACCTTCATCCGTGCGATGCCGTCATACAGCGGCAGCGCCTCCAGCGCCCAGACGCCCGGCTGCAGGTCGCGGTATTCGAAAATGAACGGCGTCACGATCGAACTGACCGCGGCCACCTCGCCGCTCGGAAAACTGAAGTGCGACCCGCCCTGGAACCAGGCGTTGGGGTCGTTGCCTTGAATCGGCCGTGCCCGGGTAAAGACGACCTTGAGCACCTGCGCCGAGGCACTGGCGATCAACGAGGAATCGATGGCCCGCCAACAGGTGTTGCCGAAGCGTGTCTCGCCGCCTTCCCACAGGCCGCAGACAATCTCGCTGCCGATCAGCGAGTCCATCAGGATCAGCTGGTTGCTGCGCCTCCAGATACCGCTGTCGTCATAAGTCCAGCGATGATCGATGCCGAGCGGGCCCGCAGCCCGCACCGGAGCCGAGATCGCCGCAACAGCCGCCAGCGCCAGCGCAGACGCTGCCCTGGCGAGGCGCCGCGACAGGCTAGATGCACTGATTGGCCTTGTTAGACCACTCCAGCTGCACCGTGTAGGAGCCGAGCGGCTTGGTCTTCCAGGCACAGAGGTCGCCGATTTCGCCGTTGGTGTCGTCGTACCAGCCCTGACCCGGGATCGGATCGGTGATCGCTTCACACAATTCGTGCGACGAGGTCGTCGTTAGCGCTTCGAGGGTGGACAGGGTCCCCATGCAACCGGAACAGTCCGGGTACGGCATGACCGCATAGAAAATCTGCCCCGCGATGTCGTTGTGATAGCCGCAGAACGACTGGCAGGATGCCGCGCCGCCTTGAACGACACGCACGCCGGTCGGCATGTAGACGAAATACAGCGCGTTGGGCGACGGCGGCGGAACCTGTGGGTGGCTCGAGATCAGCTGCTGCAGCGTGTGCTGGATCGCCGTATCGGACATCGACGCCTTCGGCTCCGGAGTCGTAACCGTCAGCGTGCCGGAGCGCTTGCCGTGCCCGATGGTCCAATGGGGCACGCTGTATTCGGCCAGCTGGTCGATCAGTGGGCTGGTCAGGACGAAGTCGAAGAACGCGTTGATCTGCGCCGGAACCGCGCTCAGCGCGCCGGTTTCCCATTGCGAGCCCCAGAAGATCGTGAAGACCTCCACCGCGGTCATCAGCGGCCCATTGCGATAGGTCAGCTGTGGAGCCGCGGCCGGCGCGGCGCCGGCAAGCGGCTGCACCGGGCGGCGCATCGCGTCCGGCAGGCTCAGCGGCACGATGCGGATCGCATCGCCGTGGGCCGGGTAGATCTTCTTGGCGGGACGCAGCTGGCTGCTCATCGACCGGCTCCTCGGCGCAACTCGTAGGTTTTCAAGTGGGCGTAGGCCACATCGAGTACGCCGGCCTTCGCCGCATTCGCGGCTTCGGCGGGCTTGCCCGCCGTAGCGCCGTCAGGCGCGAAGGCGGGCCCACGCCGGCTCAACAGATCGCCCAGGATGTGGTCGGCTTCCGTCCTGGCACCGCGCTCCAGGTCGCGCAGCATGGAGGCGGTCAATGTCGAATCGGCGTCGGTCAGCACCGCCTCGGCGCGTCCCAATGCTTGAGGACGCGGCGCAAATCCGTGAGCGCCCGCGATCGCAGCGCACTCCGCCAACAGGCGGCGCAACAGGTCCGCGCTGCCGCTTCGGACGATGTCGCCGACTGCCCCCCGCATCAGGCAGGTCGATCCCGCCAGCGCGGCGATGAACACCCATTTCTCCCACATCTCCTGAACGATGGCCTCGCTCAGGCGCGAATCGAACCTGGCCTTCGAGAACAGGGCCTCGATCGCTTCGACGCGCCGCGTGCGCGAACCGGTCAGCTCCCCGTACGAAAGCTGATGCGTTTCGTTCAAGTGCATCACGTTGCCGTCCTCGCCCAGCGTGGCGGCGATCTGGCATTGACCGCCCAGACAGCGCTCGGCGCCGAAACGCTGCTTCAACACATCCAGATGACGCATGCCGTTCAGCAGCGGCAGGATTGCGGTGCCGGCATCGACCGCGGGTGCGAAGTCGTCGACCGCGCCGGCCAGGTCGTATGCCTTGCAGCTGAGCAGG
>DATBCI010000251.1:0-2204 GCA_036270555.1 Burkholderiaceae bacterium | reverse complement strand
ACGGCCATCTGGATCGGCTTCCTGCGGAACTTCAGGTGCCTGCTTCTCATTCTGTCTCCTCGCTTTGTCGTGCGTCGCTCGAGTGGCCCGAGGACGTTGATATTTGCCGGCATCATGCGCGTGGAAGACAGCGCTGTCAAGAAAAATTGACAGCGCTATCTCAAACCGCTTTATGATGGTCCGGCCAGTTCAAATCGCGCCGTATCCGCGCGCGTCCTTGATTCAAGGGAGCAACCTAGCGATGCAACCCGTCCGAAGCGTGCTGATCGTCGGCGGCGGCACGGCCGGCTGGCTGACCGCGGCCTTTCTGGCGCGCGCGCTGGGCACCGCCTCCGGTGCGGGCGTCAAGGTCACGCTGGTCGAGTCGAGCGAAATCGGCATCATCGGCGTGGGCGAAGGAACCTTTCCGTCACTGAAGGGGACGCTGGCGACGGTCGGGATCGATGAAGCGCACTTCCTGCGCGAGAGCACCGCGACCTTCAAGCAGGGCATCAAGTTCGTCCACTGGGTACGGCCGAAGGGCACGCCGGGCGCGGACCACTATTTCCATCCGTTCAGCCTGCCGAGCCAGAAGCCCGGTGGGCCGGAGCTGCTGCCCTACTGGCTGCTCGGAGCCGCCGGCCCCGGCGTCGCCTTCGCGCAGGCGGCGACGCTGCAGAAGCGGGTGGCGGACGCCTCGCATGCGCCCAAGCGCGTCGGCGACGCCGATTTTCTCGGGCCTTTGAACTACGCCTATCACTTCGACGCTGCGCGCTTTGCAGCGCTGCTGTGCGAGCATGCAAAGAGCCTGGGGGTCGGCCACGTGCTGGCCAACGTGGAGCGCGTCGAGCTCGACGGGAGCGGCGCCATCGCGTCGGTCGTTACGCGCGAGCGTGGGGCGCTGACCGCCGATCTGTACGTCGACTGCTCGGGCTTTCGGGCTGCCCTGATCGGCGCTGCGCTGGGCTCGCCATTTCGCAACATCAACGACATCCTGTTCGTCGATCGGGCGGTGGCGATGCAGGTGCCGTATCAGCGCCCGGATGCGCCGATCGCCTCCTACACGATCTCGACCGCGCAGGAGGCCGGGTGGACCTGGGACATCGGCTTGCATCGACGTCGCGGCATCGGCTATGTGTATTCGAGCCGGTACACCGACGACGCGCGCGCCGAGGCGGTGTTGCGCTCCTATATCGGACCGGCCTGCGAGGGCCTGAACCCCCGCCTGCTGAAACTGAACGTCGGCTATCGCGCAACGCAATGGGTTAAGAACTGCGTCGCGGTCGGTCTGTCGGCCGGATTCCTCGAGCCGCTCGAGTCGTCCGGCATCGGTTTGATCGAAACGGCGGCGTATCTGATCGCTTATCTGTTTCCGTTCAATGGGGATTTCGCGCCAGCGGCCAGGTTGTTCAACGAATTGATGCGGAGCCGGTTCGAACGGATCGTGGACTTCGTCAAGATGCACTATTGCCTGACCCAACGCACCGACACTGCGTTCTGGGCCGACAACGCCGATCCGCGCTCGGTGCCCGACACCTTGAAGGAGAAGCTCGCGATGTGGCGCTGCCGGCCGCCCCATCGCCTCGATTTCGTCACCGACCTGGAGATGTATCTGCCGTCCAGCTGGCAGTTCGTGCTGTACGGCATGGAGTTCCACACCGACCTGGACCCGGCGCGTGCGTGCTACCCGCGCTTCGAGGAGGCGAGGCACGAATTCCACATGATCCGGCAGGTGTCGGAGCGTGCGGTGGCGGATCTGCCGACCCATCGCGCGCTGGTCGAGCAGGTGTACGCGCGGGCTCCGGCAGCACTCAAAGTCGCCTCATAGTCGCCCAGGTGCCGCACGTGCCGGAGCGGGCCGGGTGCGGTTCCGCTCGCGTTACGGGCTTCGCCATCACGGGGGGCGGCGGCCATGGCGAGCGCGACCACCGACGCGACGCACAACGTCCATGCCCAGCGGGTCGATTTCACTACCGCAGACGCCATCCCTTTGGTCCGCGTCGGAGTCTAATTGCTACAGGGGTGTCATGTGTTCGTTGCGAAGTCCTGCCCGCGTTGAGTGGCGCTGTCAGAATCGTGGTTATGTCGACCGTCGCCTCGCATCCGAGCGGACCCGTCGCCGAGCGCTTCGCCGAGCGCGTCCGCGAGCTCGAAAGCTCTGCGCTCTCGCCGCTGGCGACGCGGTCGTATCCGGCCGACCGCGCCATCCCAGAACAGGACTGCGG
>DATBCI010000250.1:0-6103 GCA_036270555.1 Burkholderiaceae bacterium | reverse complement strand
CCGCCTCCTCCAGCGCCAGCCTGACGAATTCGCCGCGGCCCTGGATTTCAGGCCAGTAGTACAGCTCGTACCTCATCGGTCGGTCTCCACCGCAACGACCCCGCGCGTCATCGCAAGAACGTTCGCATGCCGCTCAGGGCGACACACACCCCCACCACCGCGATCGGCGGGGCCTTCCAACGCCCCAGCAGCGCAAGGCCGATCATCGCAATGGCCGCGTCGCTCCCGTCGTGCACGGCAGTGACCCATACCGGGTTGTAGAGCGCGGCGGCCAGCAACCCCACAACGGCGGCGTTGATGCCGGTCAGACTGGCGCGCGCAAGCCCGTGCCGTGCGAGCTGGTTCCACAGCGATCCGCCCGCGACAGCGATCAGCAGGCCCGGCAGAAAGATCGCGATCACCGCGACCGCAGCGGTCAGCGCGGGCCCGGCGCCCAAGCCACCGGCTGCGCCCAGGTAAGCCGCAAACGTGAAGAGCGGGCCCGGGATCGCCTGGGCCAAACCATAGCCGGTCAGGAAGCGATCGTCGGAAATCCAGCCGCCAGCCAGCAACGGGTCGCGCAACAGCGGCAGCACGACATGACCGCCCCCGAATACCAGCGCACCGGCGCGGTAAAAGATTTCGGACAACGCGATCAGGCTGTGCGGAAACAGTGCCGCCAGCACGGGCAGGCCAATCAGCAGCAGCAGGTACAGCGCCAGCGCGACCCACGCCGCCTCGGGCCGGACCGGCAGCGACAGGGCTGCGTCCGGTCGGGCGGGATGGCGACACAGCACCGCGCCGGCTGCCGCACCGGCTCCCAGCGTTGCCAGCTGCGCCAGCGTGCCGCCCGCCAGCAGCAGCACGCATGCGGCGGCCAGTGCGATCGCGCTCGTGGCGCGGTCCGGGCACATCGTGCGCGCCATGCTCCAGACGGCTTGAGCGACGACGGCAACCGCCACCAGTTTCAGCCCATCCACGATCGCCACGGCCCATGGCCCCTGTGCCGGAGCGAGCCACGTCGCACAGGCAAGCATCAACAGCGCCGATGGCAGCGTAAAGCCGATCCAGGCCGCGAGCGCGCCGAGCCAGCCGGCGCGGCGCAATCCGATCAGGAAGCCGACCTGGCTGCTGGTGGGCCCCGGCAGCAGCTGGCACAGCGCGACCAGGCCAGCGTATTCCTGGCCCGTCAACCAACGGCGTTGCCGAACGTAGGTCCGTTCGAAATAGCCGAGGTGGGCGATCGGGCCACCGAACGAGGTCAATCCCAGCTGCAGCGAGGCGAGCAGGACTTCCGAGGCGCGACCGACGCCCCCCGGCGCGCGCGAGTCGATCATCGCGTGCTATTTCCCATTGTGTGTCAGCTCCTCATTTTGTCTGTCCGCTCTTATGATCGCTGCCTTTGTGGTCGGCTCGTTGTCGATTTCGGGGCCGATCGATCGACTAAACGCGTGGCCCGCCTTTTCGCGTTGCACCGTGCGGGTAACCCCGATCGATTCGCAGGAGCTTAAATGACCGACCAGGCCGACGAGCGCAAGCGCTGGCTTTCGCTGTACCTTCTTTGCACCGGTGTCCTGATGATCGTGCTCGATGCGACCATCGTGAACGTGGCGCTGCCCTCGATCCGGGAGGATCTGCATTTCGGCAAGTCGCTGGTGTGGGTGGTCAATGCGTACCTGCTGACCTTCGGAGGCTTCCTGCTGTTGGGCGGCCGGCTGGGCGATCTGTTCGGCCAGCGCAAGCTGTTCCTGCTCGGCATCACGCTGTTTTCGGCGGCATCGCTGGCGTGCGGGGTGGCGGACTCACAACAGCTGCTGATCGCCGCGCGCGCCGTGCAGGGAATCGGCGGGGCGGTGGTATCGGCCGTTTCACTGTCGCTGATCATGAATCTGTTCAATGAGCCGGCCGAGCGCGCTCAGGCGATGGGCGTCTACAGCTTCGTCTGCGCCGCGGGAGGCAGCATCGGCGTCGTGGCGGGAGGCCTTCTGACCACCTCGCTGAACTGGCATTGGGTGTTCCTCGTCAATCTGCCGATCGGAGCGGCGGTGTTCGCCTGCTGCATGCTGCTGCTGCCACCCGACCGCGGTCATCCGGGGACGATCCGTCTGGATGTTGCCGGCGCGATCACCGTGACCACCTCGTTGATGCTGGCGGTCTACGCGATCGTCAACGGAAACGACGCCGGTTGGCGATCGGTGCAGACCCTTGGACTTCTGGGCAGCGCCGTGCTGCTGCTCGCGCTGTTCATCGGCATCGAGGCGCGGGTGCGCGACCCCTTGATGCCGCTGGCGATGTTCCGTTTGCGCAATGTTGCAACGGCCAACGTCATCGGGGTCCTGTGGGCCGCCGCCATGTTTGCCTGGTTCTTCATTTCGGCGCTTTACATGCAGCTCGTGCTCCACTACAGCGCGCTGCAGGTTGGCCTGGCTTACCTGCCGGCGGACCTGATCATGGCGGCGTTCTCGCTAGGACTGTCGGCGCGACTCGTGATGCGGTTCGGGTTGCGGTTGCCGTTGTTCCTGGGACTGCTTTTGGCAACGGCGGGCCTGGCTTTTTTCGCGCAGGCCCCCGTCGATGGCAATTTCATGGGCGACGTGCTGCCGGCCATGATCCTGCTCGGGCTCGGCGCCGGCATGGGATTCAATCCCGTGTTGCTGGCCGCGATGAACGACGTCGCGCCGAGCGAGTCCGGGCTCGCCTCCGGGATGGTCAACACTTCGTTCATGATGGGCGGCGCGTTGGGGCTGGCGATCCTCGCCAGCCTGGCAGCGGCGCGCACGGATGCTCTGATGGCGTTCGGGACGGATTCGGCTGCTGCACTGACGGCCGGCTACCATCTGGCTTTCGGCGTTGGCGCCGTTTTCGCAGCGGCCTCCTCACTGCTGGGCGCTGCGCTGCTGCGCACGGGTCAACCGGTCGCACAATTGCGAAGCGAATCCACACCTTAGGGTGTGAGGACGGCGCCAGGCTTGAGCTTTAGCGCAACGGAATGGGCAGGTCCCACGCCTCGAAATCGAACGGCGGCGTCAGGCCCGTGTAATCGCCGACCACCTTCGCATCGTAGGGACCGTTCAGCCGGTCGAATCCCGCGCTAGGGGCATTGAGCCTCCCCTGCGTGAACACGGTCTGCTGTTCGGGCGCCGGCGTGATCTGGATCACGCGGTCATTGTATTGGTCGCTGATCAGAGTGTCGCCATTGCGCAGTCGCACCGCTCGCGTCGGCAGCGGCCCACCATAGGTCGTGTTGCTGCCTGCGACGTGGGTCATGTACTGGGAGACGATGTTGTCATGGGCATCGACCTCGACGATTCGGCCGTTGTTGGAGTCGGTGAGCAGCGTATCGCCGTCCTTGAGCCGGCTCGCGAAAGCCAGGGCGCTCGCCGTGCCTCCGGCGCTGAACGTGGCCACGATCTGCAGCCTATCGGTCGTCACCTCGATGGCCCGGTTGTTGTTCTCGTCGGCGATCAGTACATGGCCGTTTTCCAGCAACTCGGCGCTGTTCGGGTTGCTCAGCTGGTTCAGACCATTGCCCGCCACACCGGTCGTTCCGTACTGCCACACGATCTGCTTCGCCGCATTGACCACGATGATGCGCTCGTTACTCTGATCGGTGATCATCACGTGGAATCCGGGGTGCCCTGGAAACGACGATAGAAACAGCGCATGCACCGGCACGCTCAACTGGTTGAACCCGGCGCCCGAGGCGCCGCCGTCCTGCCCGTACTGCCAGACGATATGACCCTTGGCGTTGACCAGGATCACGCGATTGTCCGGGCAGCCGTTCACCGGGTCCGAGCACCCCGGTAGCGGCGGCGAGACACCACCTGGGATCCCGGTGCCGGAAACCAAAGTGAAGGTCCCCACCCGCTCGGCGTCGTTCGGGCCCACCACGCTGTCGGGCCCCGGCTTGTCCGAGCCGGTTCCGAACCTCCAGACGATCTCATGGGATTCGCGGTCGATCTCGATAATGCGGTTGTTGTACTGGTCCGCGATAACGATGTTGCCCCTTGCATTGAACTGGCCATCGTCCTCGGCGGCTGCGACGCAGATCCACGAGAACGTGGCAGCGGCCGCCACCGCGGTGCATGCCGATGCGCGCCAGCGGCGCCCGGCTTGTATTTTGGATGTCATCTTTCCCCCTCAGGAGCGCGATGGCCGCGGCGCCCAGCGCCCCGCATCGCCTGCGGTATGTGGCGACCGCTCGGCCCAAGGTTCAATCGAGCTCAAGCAACCGAATCTGAGCGGCACATAAGCATCAGGCGCTAGCGCGGCGACGGCCGAGCACTCGAGGACGGAGCCGAGGGATTGTGTTCGGTGTTCGGTTTCCGTTCGCAGGAGAGGCGAACCTTCCTGTGTTCCAGCTACTTCGTGCTCTCGCTCGCCAGGGTGTCCTCTCCGCTCAGGCGCCCGCCTCCCAGGGCCTGGTACAGCGCCGCCGTGTCGGTATAGCGCGCGGCCTGGGCCTGCACGCGGGAAATCCGGGTCTGCTGATAGGCCTGCTGCGCGCTGAGCAGCGCCAGCACGTTCACCGCTCCGGCGTCGAGCTGCTGGCGCGTCAAGTCGAGCGTCTTGCGGGCAGCGGCCTCCGCCTTGACCGAAGCGGCCAGCGCGTCGGCGTCGCTTTTCAGCGCATACAGGCTGTCGGCGACATTCTGAAAAGCCGTCAGCACAACACCGCGATACTGCGCAGTCGCCTGATCGAGCGCGGCCTCGGCAGCATGCTGCCGATGATGCAGCGTCCCAAAGTCGAAAATCGTCTGCGTTACGTTGCCGGTGACGGCCCAGAAGCGATCGCCCTCGGCAAACATCTTCGCAAACTGCGTGGCGGTGCCGCCGTAGTTGGCAGAAATGGAGAATTGCGGCAGCCGGTTCGCGACCGCAACCCCGACTTCGGCGCTGGCGGAATGCACCAGCGCCTCGGCCGCCCGCACATCCGGACGATGCTGCACCAGTCTCGACGGCACGCTCAACGGCAACTCTTCAGGCAGCTTCAGTGCCTCCAGATCGAGCGCTGTGGCTCCCGGCGCAGCGCCCGGCGCAGCACGTCCGGGGAGGTCACCCGCCAGCACGGCCAGCAGATCGCGTGTCTGTTCGAGCTGCTTCTTCAGTGGCGGCAGCAACTGCTCCCCCTGTGCCAGCGCCGATTCCTGGGCGGCGACGTCCAGCGCGGATGCGTAGCCCAGGCGGGCCTGCTCGCGCAGGAGCTCCAGCGAGCGCCGTTCGGCGCCGATGATATCTTCGGCCGCGTTGACCTGCGCCTGCAGCGCCGCCTGCTGGATCGCTGCGGCCACGACATTTGATGAAAGCGTCAGGGTGGTCGCCTCGAGCTGGAAGCGTTGCGACTCCTCCTGCGCCGCCAGCGATTCGACCGCTCGCCGGTTCAGGCCGAACACGTCCGGCACGAAGCCGACGCTCACCTGCGCGGTGTGCAACGTGTAGACCGGCGCGCCCGAGCTCAGGGTGGGCGCGATGGTGCCGACTGCGTTTTCGGCACGGCTGGGTGAATAGTTCGCCTGCAGCACCGGCAAATACGCTCCGAACTGGGCGGCAGTGGATTCGTGGGCCTGGCGCAGCGCGGCCTTGGCCGCGTCCAGCGTCGGATTGTGTTCAAACGCGAGCTCGACCAGGTGGTCGATCGCCGGCGACCCGAAGCCGCTCCACCAGCGCACTGGCACTTCGGCGCCCGCCTTGAAGGTTTGCGCTGCGCCGGCCGCCACCGGTGCGGCGGCGGTCGCCGCCAGCGGTTCGCGCACATAGCTCTGGACGTCGGGCTGAGGCGGGCGGTCGAAGTCGGGGCCGACCGCGCAGGAGGCGCAAAGCATCGCGAATGCGATCGCGGTTGCGCGCCACGCCGCGTCCGGCACCCTCACCCCCGGCCGCTCTCCCCCACGCGGGAGAGGGGAGTTTCTCACGGAGTCATCACGGCTCATCATCGATCTCCACAGACCGGCCGCGCGCTTCGGTCCGGTGGCGCGCCGACCATTTCAGCACCATCACCTGCAGCGCCGGTGCGACCACCAACAGCATGATGGGTCCCAGCAGCATGCCGCCCACGACCACCGTGGCCAGCGGCCGCTGCACCTGGCTGCCGATGCCGGTCGCCAGCGCGGCCGGCAGCAGGCCG
>DATBCI010000249.1:0-3070 GCA_036270555.1 Burkholderiaceae bacterium | reverse complement strand
CGGTGATCGAGAAGCGGATGTTCAGCAAGACCGAGGACATCCTGCCGGTGATCTCGTTCGAAGCCAAGGGCTCGGACGAGCTGGACCAGCGCCATCGCTCCTTTGTCGACCGGATGGTGGCGCGTGGCTACACGGAAAAGCAGGTTCGGCGCCTGGTCGACTGGTACCTGCACTTCAAGAAGAGCGCTCAGGCGTAGCGGGAGAATTCGCCCGATGAGCGATCGGGTCGGTAAGCTGCACATGCGAATCGTCGACCGCCGCGTCGACCCTCAGGGCCGCGGCGCGGTGAACCGCGAGCGCTTCATCCGGCGCTTCAAGGGCGAGATCAAGCGGGCGGCCGACGAGGAATTCTCCAAGCGCTCGATCACCGACGTCGGGCGCGGCGGCCGGGTGACGATCCCAGGCCGGGGGCTGGCCGAACCGCACCTGACGCATGACGACGACACCGGCAACCGCGACTTCGTGGTTCCCGGAAACAAGGAATTCCTGCCCGGTGACAAGTTGCCGCGCCCGGACGAATCCGGCGCTGGCGAAGGCGACGGCGACGAGGCGGGCGAAGGCGAAGGCCGCGATTCGTTCGCGTTTGTGCTGTCGCGCGAAGAGTTCCTTGCGCTGTTCTTCGACGACCTGGAGTTGCCGAACCTCGAGCGCACGCGCTTTGGCGAAGTCACGATGGAGCGCACGCAGCGCGCCGGATACACGCGCGACGGCCCTCCACTGAGTTTGCTGCCGGCGATGACGATGCGGATGTCGATCGCGCGGCGCATCGCGTTGCGTGGCTCGATCGCCGACCTTGTCGAGGAGCTTGAGCGCGAGCGCGAGGACGCGGGCGCCGATCGGCGGGCGGAGCTCGATGAGGAAATCGCACGCCTGAGGCTGCGCCGCGAGTCGCTGCCGTTCCTGGAGGATGTCGACCGCCGCTACCGCTCGCGGGTGGCGCGTCCCGCGCCGGCTGCGCGCGCCGTGATGCTGTGCCTGATGGACGTGTCCGGTTCCATGGACGAACGCAAGAAGGACCTGGCCAAGCGCTTTTTCGTTTTGCTCTACCTGTTCCTGGAGCGCAAATATGGCGGCGTGGACGTCGTGTTCATACGGCATACCGAGCACGCGGAGGAAGTCGACGAGCAGCGCTTCTTCAACGACCCGCAGACGGGCGGCACGCTGGTGCGCCCGGCCCTGGAACTTGCCGATCAGGTGCTCGAGGAGCGCTACGGCGGCCCGGACTGGAACGTCTATATAGCCCAGGCGTCGGACGGCGACTGCACGTCCGAGGACGGCCGCCAGAGCGCCGCTTTCGTCAACGATGTGCTGCTGCCGAAGGTGCGCTATTTCGCCTACGTCGACATTCCCAGCTCCAGCGGGTGGTTCAATCGTCCGTCCGATCTGTGGCAAAGTTACGACGCGATCGAAGACCCCGGCTTCGCCCGCCGCAGCGTTCGCGGCCGCAGCGACATCTGGCCGGTTTTCCGTGAACTGTTCAGCCGCACCAAGCAGGCCGTATGAAGGCAGGTAGAAAAGACCCGAACCGCCCTGCACCCTGGGCCGCTCTTCCCAAGGGCAGAGGGGGGTAGCGCCTCATGAGCGACGCTTCCGATCCGGCGCCCGAGCAGGAGCGAGAGCGCCCCTGGCCCAAGCTGCTGGCGCGGCCGAGCGTGCCGATGCCACGCCCCGGTGTGCAACGCGTGGCCGATCCGATCGCGCGTGGCAGCGAGTGGACGCTGAGCACGCTGGAGAAATTCGACGCGGCCCTGGCGCGCCACTCGCAGCGGCTGGGGCTGGATACGTTCCCCACCCAGTACGAGCTGATCACCGCCGATCAGATGATCGACCTGTGCTCAACGGTCGGCATGCCGGTCCACTACGCGCACTGGAGCTTCGGCAAGCAGTTGCTGTCGCAGGAGCGCGGCTACCGCAAAGGCCTGTCCGGCCTGGCCTATGAGATCGTGATCAACACCGACCCGTCGCTGGCCTACCTGATGGAGACCAACACGCTGGCGTTGCAGGTGCTGGTGATGGCGCACGCGGGGTACGGCCACAACGCATTCTTCAAATCGAACTACCTGTTTCGCCAGTTCACGCATCCGGACGCGATCCTGGACTACCTGAAGTTCGCGCGCGGTTTCGTGCAGGAATGCGAGGAGCGCTACGGCTGGCCGGACGTCGAGAAGATCCTGGACAGCTGTCACGCGCTGTCGTCCTATGGCGTGGACCGCTACCGGCGACCCAGTCGACTGTCTCCGCGCCGCGAGCGCGAGCGCCTGCGCGAGCGGCTGCGCTTTGCCGAGCAACACTACAAGCCCGACTTCGCCCACCTGGATGCCCCGCCGCCGCCGCCGAGCGATGCGTCCGCGCCATTCGAGCCGCAGGAGAACCTCCTGTACTTCATCGAAAAGAGCGCGCCCAAGCTGCACCCCTGGCAGCGCGAGCTGGTGCGGATCGTGCGCAAGGTGGCCCAGTACTTCTATCCTCAGCGCCTCACCAAGGTGGCGAACGAGGGGGCGGCGACCTTCTGGCATTACACGTTGCTGCACGAGCTGTACGATGCCGGCGAGGTTGACGACGGCTTCATGATGGAATGGCTGTCCAACCACAGCGACGTCGTCGCGCAGCCGGCGTTCGATTCGCGCGCCTATCGCGGCATCAATCCGTACGCGCTCGGCTTTTCGATGTACCGTGACATCCGGCGCGTGTGCGAGCAGCCCACCGACGAGGATCGGCAGTGGTTTCCGCAGCTGGCCGGAACGCCGTGGAACGAGTCGATCTTCTTCGCCATGGCCAACTTCAAGGACGACAGCCTGATAGAGCAGTATCTGTCGCCCAAAGTCATGCGCGACATGCGGCTGTTCAAGCTGCACGACGGCGAAGACGATCGGCGCCACTATCAGGTCGAGGTGATCCACAACGAGGTCGGCTATCTGAAGCTGCGCCAGGCGCTGGCCAGTCAATACCGTCTCGAGTACCACACGCCCAGCATCGTGGTGGCGCGCGCCGGCGACGACACGGAGCGGGCGTTGCTGCTGCAGCACCGCGTGGAAAAAGGCCGCCTGCTCGAGACCGAAGCCACCGACGC
>DATBCI010000248.1:0-7141 GCA_036270555.1 Burkholderiaceae bacterium | reverse complement strand
GTGGGAGGCGCTGATGCTGGCCGGCGCCCCGCACGGCATCACTCCGTATGGCACCGAGACGATGCACGTG
Organism: Burkholderiaceae bacterium; assembly: GCA_036270555.1. Taxonomy (GTDB): domain Bacteria; phylum Pseudomonadota; class Gammaproteobacteria; order Burkholderiales; family Burkholderiaceae_F; genus VBCK01. The sequence goes on along the minus strand of DATBCI010000248.1, from coordinate 7,071 downwards.
CTGCGAGCCGAGAAGGGATACATCATCGTCGGCCAGGACACCGACGGCTCGGTGACTCCGATCGACCTGGGAATGGAGCGCTTCGTCTCGCGCACGAAGGACTTCCTGGGCAAGCGCTCGCTGGCCCGCCCCGACACGAGCCGTTCCGACCGCAAGCAGCTGGTGGGTCTGCTGACGGACAGCCCGCAGCGGGTTGTTCCCGAGGGCGGCCAGATCGTGCAAGCTCCGGGCGGCCGGGCCCCGGTCCCGATGCTGGGTCAGGTCACTTCCAGCTATGCGAGCGCGACGCTGCAGCGCTCGATCGCGCTGGCACTGGTTAAGGGCGGACGGTCACGCATGGGGCAGAAGGTGTTCGTGATGCTCGGCGACGGGTCCTTTGAAGCGGCGCAGATCACCGATCCCGTCTTCTACGATGCGCAGGGAGCGCGCCAGCATGTCTGAGGCCACCCGGCGCGAGAGCCCGCTGGTGGCCCGGATCGAAGCCGGGTTACCGGTGCGGATGAGCGGGCAACGCCTGCGGATGCAGGAGCGGGCGTTCCTGGGCCACATCAGTCTGCGTTGCGACCCGCAGGATGCGCCGTTGGTAGACCGCATCGAGCGCGCGCTCGAATGCCGCCTGCCGCGCACGCCCAACACATTTAGCGCGGGCCCGGCCGCAGGCTCGGCCGCGAGTTTGGCCGCATTCAGGGTGCTGTGGCTCGGTCCCGACGAGTGGCTTATCGTCACGCCCGAAGGGTCCGAGGGCAGGGTGGCGAACCAACTGCAGCAGGCCTCGGGAGAGGGCTTCGCGACGGTGCTCGAGCTCGGGTCCGGCCAGACGGTGATCGAGCTCTCCGGACCGCGCGCGCGGGAGGTGATCGCGAAGGGGTGTCCATTGGATCTGCATCCGCGCGTCTTCGGGCCGGGGCGCTGCGCGCAGTCTCGATTGGCCCGCACGCTGGTGACCCTGCTGCAGGTGGACCAGACGCCGACCTTCGAGCTGATCGTGCGGCGCAGCTTCGCCGACTATCTCTGGCAATGGCTGCTGGATGCCAGCCGGCATCCGGTGGAGCCCGCGTTCGGATGAGGAAAGATCGATGAACCAGCGATCACTGGCAGCAATCTGCGCTGGGGCGCTCATGTGCAGCGCGGCGCAGGCCGCTGTGACTCCGGAGCAGGCCGAACGCCTTGGCAAGGACCTGACTGCGATCGGCGCCGAGAAGGCGGGCAATGCCGAGGGGACGATCCCCGCCTATGAAGGGGGTGAAGCGCCCCTGCCGGGATGGAGCTGGGGCAAGGTGCGCTCACACTATTCGAAATTCAAGGATGAGCAACCGCTGTTCTCGATCGACGCATCGAACGTCGAGCGCCATGCGGCACACCTCACCGATGCGCAGATCACGGCGCTGAAGACCGTCTCGGGTTATCGCATGGACGTCTATCCGGCGCACCGCACCTGCAACATCGATCCGATCTATGCCGAGCGCACGCGCCAGAACGCCACCGAAGCCCGCATCGGCGCGGACGGCTGGAGTCTGGAGCACGCGAAGACGGCTGGCGCGCCCTTCCCGATTCCCCAATCCGGCGTCGAGGCGATGTACAACGCGCGGATGCGACCGCAGGGCATCGGCTATCGAATGGCCAAGGGCACGACGATGATCAGCCCGCGACCCGGCAGCCAGGAATTCACCTCGTACACGTGGAGCCTCGAGGTGTTCCTGCCATCGCACAGCGTCGACAGGGGAACGGTCGAGTCCGGCAGCGCGGTCGACTTTTACCTGCATTACGCCTACCAGGATCCCGCAGCGATGCGCGGTCAGGCGTTCATCGGAATCAGCTTCGAAAACAAGGACCCGGAGCAGTACTTCTACTTTCCGGGGCAGCGCCGGGTGCGGCGCTTGCCGAACTTCGTGTTCGATGCGCCGGTGGCCGGTTACGAGAACCAGTATCTGAGCGACGAGCAGCTGATGCAATGGTCGACGCTGGACCGGTTCGAGTACCGGTTGGTCGGCAAGAAGGAAGTCTATGTGCAGAACAACTCGCTCCGGATGCAGGATTTCGACGGCAAGCCGGGCGAAGTGTTCGGCAAGTCGTTCGTGAATCCGGCTTATCGCCGCTTCGAGTTGCACCGGGTGTGGGTGGTGGATGCGCGGCTCAAAGCGGGCTTCCAGCATCTGGCACCCCATCGCATCTACTACCTGGACGAGGACAGCTGGAGCATTGCCGCGGTGACCGAGTACAACGGCAGCGGCGACGTCTGGAAGCTGATGGAATCCTCGCAGATTCCGATCTGGGAACTCGGCGGCGGCTGCGGTTTTCTCGCTTATACGATCTGGGACCTGAAGGGTGGGCGCTACGTCGCCGATTTCAGCGTGATCGGAACCGGCGGCGACGCCAAATGGATCGGCGCCGACGATCCGGACGCGAAGCAACGTGAATTCAAGGCCGACTTCTACACACCCGAGACGCTCAGGGCGATTTCCGAGCGCTGACCCGGCCGAATCAATGCAGGCGAGCGGCGTCACCCGCAGAGCGCCCCGACAGGGCCGCCTGCACGTTCTTCAACAGGCTCTCGGGATCGATCGGGCGTATCAAAAGCAGGTGCGCTCCCAGGTCCGTGGCCTGCTTGCCGTCTGAATCGAGCCACAAGGTCGCCGACACCAGCAGAAACGGAACGGATTTCAGCACCGGATCGGCCCTGACTTCGACCAGGAAGTCGAGGCCGGTTTGAACCGGCATATGAACGTCCGAAATGATCAGGTCCGGCGGGGACGTGCGGGCGCTCGCCAACGCAGAGGCGACATCGGAGAAGGTGGCGACGTCATAGCCCAATGGGGCGAACAGATTCACCAGGAACTTCAGATTCGCCGGCGTGTCGTCGACGGCGACGATCCGAACGCCGCGCGCGGAATCCGGTTGAAGTGGCATGGGTGCCGGGACCGCCGCCGGTCGCGCCGACGCGACGCTTGGAGCGAACCGCTGCACCTCGCGCACAAATGTCTCAGGCTCGATGGGCTTGCCAATGTAGCTGTCGAACCCGGCTGCCAGGGCGCGCTGCTTGTCGCCTTCCATGGCGAAGGCGGTCACGGCGATCACCGGGATCGTCCGGGTGTCGCCTGCGGCCTTCAGGCACCTGGCGACTTCGTGGCCGTTCTTTTTCGGCAGCTGGATGTCGCAGATGACCAGATCCGGCTTCTGGCGCTGAGCGAGTGCGAGTCCTGCTTCGCCGTCAACCGCCGACAGCACTTCGTAGCCGTACGTGCGCAGCAAGTACGTCATCAGCTCCAGGTTCGCTGGGTTGTCCTCGATGACCAGGATGCGCGCGCCCATCAGGCCGACCACGTTAGCAAAATAAACCCGGCACCGGGTGACGGAACAGATCGTGGGCGTTTGGATGCGGTGCGGCTACTGCTCCAGCGCCGCCTCGGTGAACTGCTCGTGCTGGCGCGCCCAGTCCAACAGCTGTTGCGCCGTCATCGGCCGCGCAAACAGGTAACCCTGCAGTTCATCGCAACCGAGCCCCAGCAGTATCTCGCGCTGCGCTTCGGTCTCCACGCCCTCGGCAACCACCCGCAGGCCGAGCGCGTGCGCCAATCGCACGACGGCGTCGACGACGGCCTTCGCGTCGTTGCTGGACTTCAGGTCGTTGATGAACGTGCGATCGATCTTCAGCTCCTTGGCGCGCAGCTGGCGCAGGCAGCTCAGGCTCGAATAGCCGGTGCCGAAATCGTCGATCGACAAGGACACGCCGATCCGCCCCAGGTCCTCGAAGCACTGTTGAGTCGCCTTGATGTCGCGCATCGCAACCGACTCGGTGATCTCCAGCGTGAGGCGCGAAGCCGGAAAGCGATTGTGGCGCAACGCTTCGTCGATTCGCTCCACCAGATCGGGCTGGCGCAGCTGATGCGCAGAAACATTGACGGCGATTCGCGTACGCAGCCCGCTGTCCTCCCACATTCGCCCTCTTCGGCAAGCCTCCTCGATGACCCACGAGCCGATCCGGTGGATGATGCCGAAGCGCTCAGCGATGGGGATGAAGACCAATGGACTGATGACGCCAAGCTTGGGATGATTCCAGCGCAGCAGCGCTTCGACGCCCGACAGGACGCCGAAACGGCTGTCGATTTTGGGCTGATACAGCAGCACCAGTTCGCCGCGATCGACGGCGTGGCGCAGGTCGTTCTGCAAGCTCAGCGCCTCGAGCGGGTTACTGTCCATGCGCGATTCGAACAGCGAGAACGCGTTCCCGCCGTTGTTCTTCGCCGCGTACATCGCGGCATCCGCGCGGGCAACCAGCTTTGCGCCGGGACCGTGCTCGGGAAACACCGCGATTCCGACGGATCCGGATATCTCGACCTTCCGGTTCGCGACGTCGAACGGCAGCGCCAGCGCCTCGACCACCCGCTGGGCCAGCGCGGTGCACTCGAGCGCGCTGTCGAGGTCCTCCATCAGCAGCAGGAATTCGTCGCCGCCGACGCGCGCCACCGTATCCGAGTTGCGAGCAGCCGCCTGCAGGCGCCGGGCCGCCTCCTTGAGGACGCCATCGCCCGCGCCGTGGCCCACCGAATCATTGACCGCCTTGAATCCGTCCAGATCGACGAACAGGACGGCCAGGCTGCGCCCTCCACGCTCGCCCGCGCCGCTCCCGCGCTGATGACGCGCCAGTGCATGATTCAGCCGATCCTCGAACAGCAATCGATTGGGCAGCTCAGTCAACGGATCCAGGGTCGCCTGTTTTCGCAGCTGTTCGTTGGCGGTCTGCAAGCGGTCATTGGTGAGCTTCAGCGAGTTCGCCAGGACGCTGTTCTTGCTCTGCATCCGTCCGTCCAGGACCGAGGTGAACAGCGTCAACGAGAGCAGCATTCCGGACGCGAGCATGACCAGGCCGCCGAGGCCGCTGCCGCTGAGGTCGGTCGCGCTGCGGCAAACCGATGCAAGGGGCACGTTGGCGGCCGCCATCGCGGTGTAGTGCATTCCGCTGATCGCCAGACCCATCACCAGCGCCGCCGCCAGCTGGTAGCGCAAACCGCGCCCGTCCGACAGCCCGCGCAGCCAGAAGAATATCTGCAGCGCCGCGGCCGAAGCGACCACTGCGATCGCGGCCGACGCGGCGACCAGCGCCCAGTTCCAGACGATGCCCGGTGCGAAATCCAGCGCAGCCATTCCGATGTAATGCATCGCGCAGATGCCTGCGCCCATGGCGACCGATCCGCTCGCCAGGCGGCGATGCGTCAGCCGCCCCCGGCTCGCGACATACAGGGCGATTGCCGAGACGCTCACGGCGGCGACCCAGGACAGGAGAGTCAGGCCGCGCGTGTAGCCGAGCGCGATCGGCAGCTGATAGGCCAGCATCCCAACGAAGTGCATCGACCAGATGCCGGTGCCCATCGTGACCGAGCCGGCGGCCCACCAGATGCGGGCTACCGACTGATCATCGGCGCGCACTCGCTTGGCCAGGTCCAACGTGACGAAGGACGCGAAGGCCGCGATCAGGACCGACGTCGCGACGCGCCAGGCGTCGTAGTGAGGAGTGAAGAAGTCCACGGCGTGCTCACGAAGGCCGAGCCGCCTCGAAATACTCTGGAATCGCGGATGCGGCGGCTCTGAGTGTCTATCGTCCCTTCACCAGGCAGACTGGATGCGCGACGACACGTATACGTGGGACTACGTAGGACCGCCCTGACTAGCCGTTGCTGGCGACAATGTGCGCGGGGGCCCAGCTCATCCCGCTGCCGGCGCGCGCGAGCGCCACATAGTGCTCGGTGCACTCGCGCTTGCTGGCGATGTCGGCTGGCGTCAGCGGGCGCACCACCTTGCCGGGAGAGCCGACAAACAGCATTCCGGTGGGGACGCGCGCCTTGCCGGGCACCAGCGTGGCGGCGGCGACCACGACGTCGTGCTCGACCACCGCGTCATCCAGGACGATGGCGCCCATCCCGATCAGGACGTTGCGCTCGATCGTGCAGCCGTGCAGCATCGCGCCGTGCCCGATCTGACCCTCTTCATCGATCGACAGCAAGCCGTCAGGGCCCGTGTGCAACACGCAATTGTCCTGGATGCTGGTGCGTGCACCGATCTCGATCCGCCCCTGATCGGCGCGCAGGGTTGCATTGGGTCCAATCCAGCAGTCCGGGCCGATCCGTACGTCGCCGATCAACACGGCGGTCGGATGCACCGCGGCCGACGCATCGATCATCGGTACGCGCCCGTTGGCGGCGTAGGTTCGCAGGTACAGCGACCGTGAGCGCGCTTCCTCCAGCAAGGACGGCGGCCTGGCGCGCGTGGCGCTGCAGTCGGACGCCTGCGGCTCGAGCGGCGCTACCGTGCTCATGCGACGGCTCGCAGCAGCAGGTGGGCGCCGTTGGCGCACAGGAAAAAGCCGAAGCAGGTCGACAAGGCACGGGCCGGGAGGCGGTGCGCGAGGGCAACGCCGAACCGAACTGTCAGAAAGGCTCCAGCCACCAGCGCCAGCAGCGCGGGAACGTACACGAATCCGACCGCCCAATCGCTGATGTGCACATTGCGGCCGGCCCAGGCGTATCCGATGGCGCCGGCCAGGCTGACGGGCAGACCAAGCGCGGCCGAGGTGCCGACCGCCTGTTTGGTCTCCATTCCGGTCGCTTTGAAGTAGGGCGTGAACAGCGTACTGCCGCCGATGCCGGCCATCGCGGCGATGCCACCGAATGCGACGCTGAGCAGGTTGAGGGCGGCACCCTGCCGCGCGATCAGCCGAACCACCCCGAACTTCGAGACATCGGCGATCATCAAAGCGGCCGCCACCAGCTGGAACACGCCGACGAACAGCAACAGCGCGCGGCCGGATGTGCCGGACGCGAGGACGCTGCCGAGCAGAACGCCGATCATCACCCAGGGCGCGGCCCGCTTGAACTCGATCGCCGAGGCGCTGCCCCGGCGGTAATGGCCGTAGGCGCTCTGCATCGCCGACACGACGATGGCCGCCATCGATGTGCCGAGCGCCAGGGCCACCGTGTACTGCGCCGGTACGCCGGCGACGCTGAATGCATAGAGCAGCACGGGCACCATCACCAGGCCGCCGCCTACGCCGAACAGCCCGGCCAGGAACCCGGAGAA
>DATBCI010000247.1:0-6246 GCA_036270555.1 Burkholderiaceae bacterium | reverse complement strand
GTCCAAGCGCCGTATCCCTCACTACACGTACGTCGAGGAGGTCGACGTCACCGAGCTCGAGGCGCTGCGGTCACAGTTGAATCACAAGTGGGCCGCGGTGCGCGGGCATCTGACGATGCTGCCCTTCCTGGTTCGCGCAATCGTTCAGGCGCTGCGCGAGTATCCGCAGATCAACGGGCTCTTCGACGACCAGGCTGGGGTCATGACCGAATACGACGCGGTGCACGTCGGCATCGCCACCCAGACCGACTCCGGATTGATGGTGCCGGTGCTGCGCGAGGCGCAGGCGCGGGATCTTTGGGCCTGCGCGGCTGAAATCGCCCGGCTGGCCCGTGTATCGCGCGATGGCACGGCGGTGCGCGACGAGCTGACCGGTTCGACCATCACGATCACCAGCCTGGGCAAGCTCGGCGGCATCGTGTCCACGCCGGTCATCAATCACCCCGAGGTGGCGATCATCGGCGTGAACCGGATCGCCTTGCGGCCGATGATCGTCAATGGCGCGGTGGCTGTGCGGCAGATGATGAACCTGTCGTCGTCGTTCGATCACCGCGTGGTCGACGGCGCGCAAGCCGCCGGGTTTGTGCAGGACGTCCGGGGCCTGCTCGAGGGGCCGGCAACGCTGTTCATCGACTGAGCGTCGCGGGAAGGCGTCCCGCATAGCCGGTCAGCTCCAGGTAGCCGCGCCCGACCACGCGTCCGTCCTCCAGCAGATCGCTGGCGCCCTCCCAATAGGCGAATCCACCGGACGGATCGAGCTCCTGGTCCGGCATCAACGGGCGCGTTTCGAACACGCGCGACCCGATCACGATGCGCTGCGCGACCGGATAGGTGGCGCGCGTGCGTGGCGAGGTCCACCGTTGCAGCGCTTCGAAGCGAACCTGGCCTGGCGCGAAGGTGTGCAGGCCCGCCGCTGAGCGCAGCGATGCGTACGCGAACCAGGCCGCGTTGCTCCTGGAGGCTTCGTTGTCGGGCGCTGACGGCCGCATCTGAAATGCGGTCAGCGCCGAGCCGTCGTCGAGGTTGAAGCCGACCCAGTCCCAGCCGCTCGCCTGTGGCGGCAGATACGTGCTCGACCACTCATGGTCGAGCCAGCCGCGGCCGCTGCGCGCAGCGTTGGCCGCGCCACCGCGCTCATCCGGGATGCGCACGCGCGCCTGCAGCGCGAGCTGCGGCTCCGAGTAGTAAAAGCTGGCGGGGGCAGCCTGTGGGTGGTCCGGTCCCTTGCGCGAATAGCCATGCTCGCCCTGCAGCAGCAGTGGCTGCGTGGGCGCGGCCGAGAGCTCGATCTCGAACTGCGAGGCCCGCACCGCTGCGCGATAGATGCCGGTGGCGGAATCGCGTGCCAGGCTCCACCGATCCACTTCGACCCGCGTATCGCTTTCCGAAACGGCGGCCACGCCGAAACCGGTGCGCGCGATGCGCTCTTCGTGCAGTAGGGCGCCGCGGCGCGGGTCGGCGATTGCGGCGTGGGCCATCAGCACCTGATGCGCGGCAAAGCGGCTCGGGTTGTCCGGGTCGATCGGCGGGTGGATCCGAAAGAGCGTCAGTTGCAGGCCCAGCCTGGATGCGCCCGCACCTTCGGCTGCACCGGGTGCTGCATCGAGCACGCCGGTCAGGTACCACCATTCGATGTGGTAGGGCAGGTGAGCCCCGAAGTCGCGCGGGAAGTCCAGCGGGCGCGGCGTCGCGTTGGGGTAAGCCATCGTCGCGCGCGCAAGGCCGTTCACTCCCCCCAGCGCGGCAGCCGCGAGCAGCCGGCGGCGCAGCCGGTTCACCAGTCGTCCTTGACGGCGCGCACCGCGTCGATCGACAGCGCGTGCCGGCCCGCGAGCGCCGACGTCAGCGCGGCCGCGATCAGCAGCGCGCCGGCCAGGGCGGCGACCAACCCGCCCGGCACGCGCAGGTCCATCGACCAGTGGAACGATTGCGGATTGACGACCGACACCAGGATCCAAGCGACGCCCAGCCCGGCCCCCAGGCCGAGCACGGCGGCCAGCAGCGTGACCGACAGCGCCTCGGCCGCCAGCAGCGACAGGATCTGGCCGCCGGTCACGCCCAGGTGGCGCAGCATCCCGAACTCGCGCGTGCGCGCGATCGCCTGCGCCGAGAACGTCGCGGCAAGGCCCGCGAGGCCGATCGCGATCGCCGCCCATTCGATCAGGTACGTGACATTGAACGTGCGGTCGAACAGGCGCAGGCTCAGGGCCCGGATCTGGCCGGGCTCGCCGAACTGGACAGCGGGCGCGTCGAGCTGTGCGAGCAGCCGCTGCACCACCTGTTGCGGCGACTCGCCGGGCCTGAGCCAGAGCGCGGCGTCGGTGCGCGACGCATCACCCGTGATGCGTTGATAGTCGTTGGCGGCGATGACGATGCTGCCGCCCTGGCGCGCGTAGTCGCGCCACACGCCGGCCACTGTCACGCTGACGCGGGCCTCACCGATCGTGAGCTGCAGCTCGGTGCCGGGGCTCGCATCGAAGCGGCTGGCGACCGCCTCCGATACCCACACCGGCGTCGCCGGCGCCTGGACCGTCGCGCCGGCGCCGATCAGCGGCAGCGTCGCCTCCGGATGCGCGCGGTCGATCACGCGTGCCAGCAGCACGACCGGCGCCCGCTTCGGATCGAGCACGATCCGCATCGAACGCGAGAACTGAGCGCGTGTCACCGCCGGATCGGACCGGATCCGCTCCAGGTCCTGCGCGGAAAAGCGCGCGGTGGCGCCGGCCGGGGCCGCGCGCACGTACAGGTCCGCCGGCAGCATCTGCGCGAGCCACGCATCGAACGAGCTGCGAAAGCTCGCCACCATCGTCGCCATCGCGACCATCAAGGCGAACGAGGCGAGGATGCCGGCTGCGCCGACCGCGGCGAAGCGCGGAAGCCGCGCCAGGCGCGTGGCCGCAAGCCACGCCGCAGCGCCTCGAGGCGAGCGCACACGCGCGGACACCCATCGCGCCAGCGGCCCGAACAGGAGCGGAGCGACCAGCGGCTTCAGGCCGATGGTCGCCACCAGGAGCGCGCCGATCGAAGCGTAGGCCGCCAGCGGAATCTCGTGGACCGGCGGTATCGCCAGCAGAACCAGTGCCAGCGCGAACACCGCGGCCACGATCCAGCCGCGGGATCGTTGCGAGCCGGGCGCGGGCTCAACGCCGGCCTTCAACGCTGGTGCCGGCGGCTGGGCCGCGGCCTCGTGCGCCGGCAGCCAGGCGCCGCCGACCGCGGCCGCCAGTCCGAGCACGAGGAAGAGCAGGGCGCCCACCGGATCGATCGAAACCCGGGGCCGGATGCCGGAGAAGTAACCGCCGCCCAGGTCGCCGCCCAACCGGCGCAGCGCGGCTTCGGCCAGCACGGTGCCCAGCGCCAGCCCGAGCAGCGCCCCCACGACGCCGAACACGGCCGCCTCGACAACCAGCAGGCGCGCCACTTCGGTGCGGGTGGCACCGAGCATCTGCAGCAGCGCGAGCTGCGGACGTCGCGCCACGATCGCCTGCGATTGCAACGAGAACACGAGAAAGGCCCCGGTGAAGAGCGCGACCATCGACAGCACATCGAGGTTCACGCGATAGGCGCGCGACAGCCCGCGCTCGCGATCGAGCGCGGCCTCGGCGTGCTCGATCCGCACGCCGGGCGGAAGGTGCCATGCGCGCTGCGCGGCCTCGATGTCGGCTCCGGGCGCGAACTTCACATCGATGCGCGACAGCTGGCCGAGGCGGTCGAGCCGCCACTGAGCAAAGCCCAGGTCCATGGTCGCGATCGGATCGCGCGCCCCCGGCAGCTCGCCGGCGATCGGCAGCGTCACCCGCTGCGAACCGACCACCAGCGTAATGCGATCGCCGACCGCGCGATGCAGTTGGGCCAGCGCGGTGGGCGATACGAAGAGACCGTCACCGAGCAGCGCGGACAGCGACTCGTCCGGCGCCGCACCGTCTGGCCGCGCGCCCACCAGGTCCGGCTCGATCAGCGCGCTGCGCAGCGGGTCGATGCCGACGATGCGCAGCGAGGCGCCACGCAGTCGTGGGTTGCCCTGCGGGTGCGCGCCCCCGTCGTCCAGCGTGGCCTCGACCTCGAGCAATGGCGCGGCCACCACCACCGCCGGATCGGTCGCGATGCGCTGATACCAGCGCTCGTCGAAGCCTTCCGGCGGGCCCACCACCGACAGGTCGGCCGAACCCGACAAGCTGCGCTCGGCCGCCGAAAATTCCGCCAGCGCGGATGCGTTGATTAGGTGCACGGCAGTCCCGAGCGCGACCCCGATCGCGATCGCTGCCACCTGCACCAGCGCGCGCACCGGTTGGGCGCGCGCGGCACCTGCGGCGAAATGGGTCAGCAGCCAGAGCGCAGGACTCGACTTCACGGTCCGACCCTCATGGATTGACGGCAGGCCGCGCGCGGTTCGACGTGAGCTGCCCATGCGCAAGGCGCAACACGCGATCGGCCGACCGGGCCGCGGCCTCGGAGTGGGTCGCGATCAGGGTGGCGGCCTGGCCTGCTCGTGCGCTGGCCGCCAGCAGCGTCAGCACCGACTGCGCGGTGTCCGGATCGAGGTTGCCGGTCGGCTCATCGGCCAGCACCAGCGCCGGGCGATGCACCAGCGCGCGCGCAATGGCAACGCGCTGCAGTTCGCCACCGGACAGTTCGCGCGGCATCGCCTGCGCGCGCCCGCCCAGGCCGACCGCCTCGAGCATGTGCTGCGCGCGCTCCACGCGCTCGCGCGATTCGACGCCCTGCAGCACGAGTGGCAGCTGCGTGTTCTCCAGCGCGGTCAGGTGCGGGATGACGTGGAACGCCTGGAACACGAAGCCGACCGCCTGGCGCCGCAGTCGCGCCCGCCCGTCCTCGTCCAGCATCGCCAGGTCGGTCCCGGCCAGTTCGATGCGGCCCGCGTCGGGCTTCTCCAGGCCGGCGATCAGGTTCAGCAGCGTCGACTTGCCAGCGCCCGATTCGCCCACGATGGCAACCGTCGCTCCGGGCTCCACCGTCAGCGACAGCCCGTCCAGAATGGTGCGCGGGCCGTATCGCTTGACGAGGCCGCTGATTGAAAGCATGTTCATGATTTTGACATCCTCTCCCCGCAACGCCCGGACGGTTATGGATGTAGCACTGCGGAGCGTTTCGGTAGAGTTCGAGCCCGAATCTCCAGGAGGCCACCATGGACGAGGCAACCAGGATCGAAAAGGATTCTTTCGGCGAGATCGCGGTGCCGGCGCATGCGTTGTGGGGCGCCCAGACGCAGCGCTCGCTGCAAAACTTTCACATTTCGATCGAGCGGATGCCGCAAGCATTGCTGCTGGCGCTGGCGCGCGTGAAGCGCGCTTGCGCCCAGGTCAATGCCGAGCTCGGTTTGCTCGAGGCGTCGACGGCGGCGGTGATCGCGCAGGCGGCCGAAGAGGTACTGGCGGGCAAGCATCCGGATGCATTCCCGCTGTCCGTGTGGCAGACCGGCTCCGGCACGCAGACCAACATGAACATGAACGAGGTGCTGGCCAACCGCGCTTCCGAGCTGCTCGGTGGCGAGCGAGGCGCGGCGCGTCGGGTTCACCCGAATGATCAGGTCAACATGGGCCAGTCCACCAACGACATCTTCCCGACCGCGATGCACGTGGCGGCGGCCGGCGGCCTGACGTACGAATTGCAACCTGCCGTGCGCGGCTTGCGCGCAACGCTCGACGCCAAGGCCCGGGAGTTCGCCGACATCGTGAAGATCGGCCGCACCCATCTGCAGGACGCAACCCCGCTGACCTTGGGGCAGGAGATGTCGGGCTGGGTGGCCCAGCTCGACCATGCCGAGCAGACGATCAGCGCCTCTCGCATCGCGCTGTGCGAGCTGGCGGTGGGCGGCACCGCGGTGGGCACCGGCCTGAATACCGATCCGCAGTTCGGGGCCCGGGTCGCCGCGCGCCTGGCGGCCGAAACCGGCCTGCCACTGACGAGCGCATCGAACCGCTTTGCGGCGCTGGCATCGAACGATCCGCTGGTGAGCGCGCACGGGGCACTGAAAACGCTCGCCGTGGCGCTGATGAAGATCGCCAACGACGTGCGCTGGCTCGCTTCCGGCCCGCGCTGCGGGTTGGGAGAGCTGCACATTCCGGAAAACGAACCGGGCAGCTCGATCATGCCGGGCAAGGTCAACCCGACCCAATGCGAGGCGATGACGATGGTGTGCTGCCAGGTGATGGGCAACGATGTGGCGCTCGGCATCGGCGGCGCATCGGGCAATTTCGAGCTGAACGTGTACAAGCCGCTGATCGC
>DATBCI010000246.1:0-21550 GCA_036270555.1 Burkholderiaceae bacterium | reverse complement strand
GCGCGCCGATTCTAACGAGTCGTTGCCGCAGGTGCACCCACGCGTAAAAGTGGATTTGTCGGCAGCGACAGTTGCTGACGCTCAAACCTTCTGGGTTTGCTTCTTGGCCGCTGACGGCGGTTCGCCGGTGTCGTTGGCCGCTTTGTCCTCGAACAGCAGGCTCTGCGCGGTAATCCTGATACGGACGCGCACCCGATGGGGGCGACCCAGCATCTTTTGGACTGCGGCATCCTCGACTTCGATGTCGCGATAGATGTCAATGCGATGTTCGAGACCGGCTCTGGCCAAGGCCCTCGCGGCCCTGCGAGCGAGATCACCCAGCTTGATGTCGTCGGAAACTTTGCCCATGTCCAGGCCGCAAAAGATTCGTAGCGCAGTCCAACCTCAACATGGCAGCGCAAACTTTGGGGCTCTTTTGCGGTTGCGGTTCGATGGTCCGGACCTCGGTGGATCCTGAGGTTAAACCGGTAGCACTCACTACGCCATCCGGTAGCACTCCCCCCGATACGCTAAGACCCTACCGCGGGTACTCGATTAGCAATGCTCAAGCTTCCAGTGCCCTCTGCAGGTCGCGCCGGAGGTCTTCCTCGTCGTCCAAGCCGACCGCTATTCGTACCAGTGACTCCTAAATACCGGCCCGCTGACGCATCTCGGGCGTCAGACGTCCGTGCGTGGTGGTGGCTGGATGCGTGATCGTGCTGCGCACATCGCCCAGATTGGCGGTGTTCGAGAGCAGCCGCACGGCGTTGATCAAGCGCCATGCCCGCTGGCGTGCCTCAGCCTCGCTCGCCTTCAACTCGAAAGCAACCACGGCGCCGAACCCACTTTGCTGGCTTCGAGCCAGGCTGTGCTGGGGATGCGAATCGAGCCCGGTGTACAGAACCCGCCCGACGGCCGGGTGCGACTGCAACCAGCCCGCCAGCTGCAGCGCCGAAGCCGACTGCGCCTTGATCCGCAGCGGCAGCGTCTCCAGGCCTTTCAGCAGCACCCAGGCGTTGAACGGCGACAGGCTCGGTCCCGTGGTGCGCAGTACCGGCAGCAGCGTCTCGCGAATGAAATCGCTGCGCCCCACCAACGCCCCCCCGAGCACCCGCCCCTGACCGTCCAGGTATTTGGTTGCCGTGTGCATCACCAGATCGACGCCGTACTGAAGTGGACGCTGCATCACCGGGGTGCAGAAACAGTTGTCGACCACGGTCAGCGCACCGAGCTCGCGCCCGGTCGACGCAAACGCCTCCAGGTCCGTGACTTCCATCAGCGGATTGGACGGTGTTTCGCAGAACATCAGGCGTGTGCGCGGTCGCGCCGCCGCGCGCCAGGCGGCTGGATCGGAGCCCTGCACATAGCTGGTTTCGATGCCGAACCGCGCCAGCACGTTCGAGAACAGCTGCACCGTTGCGCCGAACACGTTGGACCCGCACAGCAGGTGGTCACCGGCCTTCAGGTGCGCCAGGCACAGCGTCAGGATCGACGACATGCCGGAGGCGGTGGCCAGGCAGTCCTGCCCGCCTTCCAGGGCCGCCAGCCGCTGCTCGAACATCCGCACGGTCGGGTTGGAGAAGCGCGAATAAACGTAGCCCTCCTCCTGTCCCGAGAAGCGGCGCGCCGCCTGCTCGGCGCTGTCGAACACGAAGCTCGAAGTCAGAAAGAGCGCTTCGCTGTGTTCGTTGAAATGGGTGCGCATCGTCCCGGCGCGAATCGCCCGCGTCTGCGCGCCCAACTGACGATCGTCTTCGCTGTTCGCGCTCATGAATCGGCCGATTCGATGGCCAGGCTCAACTGCGACAACCCACCGCCTTCGGCCACCTGCGGCGCCAGTCGGGCGCGCTCGATCCGATCCAGGTAGGCCGGCGTCACGTCGCCCGTGATGTATACCCCGTCGAAGCAGGACGCTTCGAAGCCGTCCAGCCGCTTGTTGCCGAAGCGCACGGCGCTTTTCAGGTCCTCGATGCACTGGTAGATCAGGGCGTCGGCCCCGATCACGCGCCGGATCTCCTCGTCGGTGCGAGAGGCTGCGATCAGCTCGGCCCGCGTCGGCATATCGATGCCGTACACGTTGGGGAACCGCACCGGGGGCGCCGACGAGGCAAAGTAGACCCGGTTGGCGCCTGCGTCCCGTGCCATCTGGACGATCTCCTGGCTGGTCGTCCCGCGCACGATCGAGTCGTCGACCAGCAGCACATTCTTGCCCTTGAACTCGACGCCGATCGCGTTCAGCTTCTGGCGCACCGAACGCTGACGCACCGCCTGCCCCGGCATGATGAAGGTGCGGCCGATATAGCGGTTCTTGATGAATCCCTCGCGGTAGCTCAGCCCCAGCCGAGTCGCCAGTTGCATGGCGGCCGGCCGGCTCGAGTCGGGGATCGGCATCACGACATCGATGTCGCCCGTACGCAGTTCCTGCTCGACCCGGTTCGCCAGGTACTCGCCCAAACGCAGCCGGGCGCCGTACACGGAAACACCGTCCATCAGGGAATCCGGACGAGCCAGGTAGACGAACTCGAACAGGCATGGGTTCAGGCTGCTCTGATCCGCGCACTGCCGGCTGTAGAAACGTCCGTCGAAATCGACGAACACAGCTTCCCCCGGGGCCACGTCCCGTACGAAGCGGTACCCCAAACCCTCCAGGGCGACGGACTCGGAGGCAACCAGGTATTCGGTGCCCTGGTCGGTCTCGAGCGCGCCGAAGCACAGCGGGCGAATGCCGAACGGATCGCGAAACGCGAGCAGACCGTAACGGGCAATTTCCGCGACCACCGCGTACGAGCCGCGAGCGCGCCGATGCAGTGCCGACACCGCGCTGAAGATCGCTTCCGGATCCAGCGACAGCCCGTTGCTGGCGATCTGCAATTCATGCGCCAGCACGTTCAGCAGGACTTCGGAGTCGGAATTGGTGTTGATATGGCGCCGGTCGCGCCGGAACATCTCTTCCTTCAGCGTCTCGGTGTTGGTCAGATTGCCGTTGTGCGCGAGTCCAATGCCGAACGGCGCGTTCACGTAGAACGGCTGAGCCTCCTCCGAATCGATCGCGGAGCCCTGGGTCGGATATCGGACCTGGGCGATGCCCGACTTGCCCGGCAGGGAACGCATGTTGCGGGTCCGGAACACGTCACGCACCTGACCCGCACCCTTGGACATGTGGAAGCGGTTGTCGTGAACCGTCGCGATCCCCGCGGCGTCCTGGCCGCGGTGTTGCAGCAGCAGCAGCGCGTCATACAGCAGCTGATTGACTGGATTGCCCGAAACGACACCGACAATTCCGCACATCGTTCAGACTCCCAGCGCAACCATTGGACGGTGCATTGAAGGTGCAAGATCGGACGATATCAATCGTAGCGCGGCAACCAGCGATGGTGCCAGGCGCGAAGAGGTCCAGAACGCGCGTTCCGTCAGCCCGACGTGGATCACGACTGCCGCAGCCAGCAACCAGATGGCGCCAGCCCGCCCGATCCCGAACAACGCTCCCAGCGCCCGGTCGGCGCCCCCGAGCTGCGCCGCCGTGATCGCGGCGCGCAACAGGCGCCCGAGCAGGTGCGCGGTGAGAACGCAAACCAGCACGATCAGGATCGCCGCGATACCGGTCCGGACTCCAACCGATCCCGCATCGGACGGAAGGCGTTGGCCGAAGCCGATCGCGGAATTCAGCACCAGCACGACCGCCAGGATCCACCCGGCCAGCGCCGCCGCCTCCTTCACGAACCCTCGGATCGCGCCGATGATCACCGACACGCAGGCGGCCACCACCAGGGACAGGTCGAACATGTTCATCGCTCGGCCTGTTCGACCCGCACCACATTGGACCCGACCGCCATGGCGTGCAGGTGCCTGCGCACCTTGACCGCCGCGTCGCGCGTCGCGAATGGCCCGAGCCGCACCCGGTACAGAACGCTGCCCCCGTTCCCGGTGCGCTCGACGAAGGGCGTCATCCCGGCTTTCGTCAGGCGCTCAGCGAGTTGGCGGGCAGCCGATTCGCTGGACAGCGCGGCCGCCTGCACGAACCACTGTCCCGCCTTCGCCGCCGGCGCTTTCGCGCCAGCCGCTTCGGCGGGCGAGCCCGCTTCGGCCGATTCGGGCGCATCGGACGCCGTGGGCGGCGGCGCAGCGCCCGGCTTGCCCTCCGCAGCGCCTGGCGCGGAGGAGGGTGCGGCCGGGGGCAATGAGAGCCGCGGGGTGAACGGGGTCCGCTCGCTCGGGATGTCGATCGGAATGTTGTCAGGAAGCGGGCGAGGCGCTGGATCGAGCATCATGGGCACCACCACCGCCGTGCCGAGCAGCAGCGCCGCTGCGCCGATCAGCCGGCGTCGCATCCGCACGCGCAGCTGGGCTGCGTGCACGACGCGTGCGCCGGCCAGATCCGCCGCCGACTCCTCCGAGCCCGCGGCCGTCTCGCCTTGCTGTTCCTGGGTGCGTCCCGGGCGGGTCGCGCGCGGCTTACGGCGCCGCCAGAACGCCCACTTCATCCCTAATCCGGGCCCTTAGTGTCCTGAGTCAGAGTGCAGAACGCGCACCGCATCGGCAACGGTCACGAATGAACCAAACACCAGAATTCTATCATCCGCGCCTGCAGCCGAACGCGCCGCGGCGAGTGCATCAGGCACTGATTCGAAGCGCTCGACGATGCGTCCCGCAATTGCCGGAACCTGCTGCACGATCGACGCCAGGGTTTGCACATCCATCCCGCGCGCCCCCGATGTCGGAGCCAGATACCATCGATCCACGCGTGAGCCGATCTGCTCGACCACTCCCGCCACATCCTTGTCGCGCAGCATCGCAAACACCGCATGAGTGCGCCCCTCGGACGGGTGCTGATCGAGCGTAGCGGCCAGCGCCTCTGCGGCCTGCGGGTTGTGGGCCACATCCAGGATCACGGCCGGACGTCCCGGTAGGACCTGGAAGCGTGCCTCGATTTTCGCCCGCAGCAGGCCCTCGCGGACCGCCTGCTGACTGACCGGCAATATCCCCTCGAGCGCTTCCAATGCCGCCAACGCACCCGCCGCGTTGCGCAGCTGGTGCGGCCCGCGCAGCGATGGAACCGGCAACGACGCGCGCCGCATCGTCCGGCCGCGATAGGTCCATTGCTGGATCGGCCCAGGCGATCCGGGTTCCAGCGGAAACGCAATGATCTCGAAGTCCCGCCCCAGGATGCGCAGATCGGCGCCGATCGATCGAGCGTACTGCAGCAGCGAATCGGGCGGGGACGGATCGGAGCAGATCGCGGCGCGCCCGCCCCGGTACACGTGGGCCTTTTCGAAGGCCACGCTGTCGCGCGTGGCTCCCAGGTAGTCGGCGTGGTCCAGCCCGATCGAAGTGACGACCGGGCATTGCGAGTCCACCAGGTTCACCGCGTCCAGCCGACCGCCGAGACCGATCTCGAGCACGGCGACGTCCAGCCGGCGCGCCGAGAACAGCCGCAGGACCGCCAGCGTCGTGAATTCAAAGTAGGTGAGCGAGACCTCGCCGCGCGCTCGCTCCACCACTTCGAACTGTTCGATCAGTTCCTGGTCGGTGGCCAGCGAGCCGTCGACGATGGCTCGCTCGTTGAAACGGAGCAGGTGCGGCGAGCTGTAGCGCCCGACCCGATAGCCGGCTGCCCGCAGGATGCTCTCCAACATCGCGCAGGTTGAACCCTTGCCGTTGGTTCCGGCCACCACGATGCTGGGGCATTTCAGATCGAGCGACAGCCGCTGTTCGACCTCGCGCACGCGCTCCAGGCCCATTTCGATGGGCCGGTGGTGCAGCCGTTCGATTCGCTGCAGCCATATTTCGAGATCGGTCACCCCGGCAGTTTCTTACACGATGGCATCGGCCGGCTGTCGCAACAGCAGCGCAAGCAGACGGGCGAGCTCGTCGCGCATCTCACGGCGGTCCACGATCATGTCGATCGCGCCGTGTTGCAGCAGGAACTCGGCGCGCTGGAATCCCTCGGGCAGTTTTTCCCGTACGGTCTGCTCGATCACGCGCGGCCCGGCAAAGCCGATCAAGGCCTTCGGCTCTGCGATCACGATGTCGCCGACGAACGCGAAGCTGGCCGACACTCCGCCGGTGGTCGGGTCTGTCAACACCGTCACAAACGGCAGCCGGGCCTCGGCCAGCTTGCCCACCATGGCGGTGGTCTTGGCCATCTGCATCAGCGACAGCAGCCCTTCCTGCATCCGCGCCCCGCCGCTGGCCGTGATGCAGATGAATGGAACCTTTTGCTCGAGCGCCGTCTGGGCTCCCCGCGCAAAGCGTTCCCCCACCACCGACCCCATCGAGCCGGCCATGAATTCGAATTCGAATGCGGCCACGACCACTGAAATGGCGCGGATCGCCCCGCCCATCACCACCATGGCGTCGGTCTCGCCGGTCGCCTGCATCGCGTCCTGGATACGCTCGGAATACTTGCGACTGTCCTTGAAACGCAAGGTGTCGACCGGAACGATTTCCTGGCCCACCTCGTAGCGCCCCTCCGGATCCAGCAACGCATCGAGCCGCTCGCGCGTGCGGATCCTCAGGTGGTGCGAACAGTTCGGGCACACCTGCAGCGTGCGCTCCAGCTCAGCGCTGTACAGCACCGCCTCGCAACTCGGGCACTTGGTCCATACGCCCTCGGGCACCGTCTTGCGTGAGCCGCCCTGCTTGATGCGCGGGGGTAGCAGTTTGTCGATCCAGCTCATGCGTTTCTCCCTATGCGTGACCTCAACCGCGAGGAGCGGTTGTTCCGGCATCGAGCGCCGCGCGGATCGACGCCACAAAGGAGGCGGCGGCATCGACCGCGCCGGCTTCACCCGCTTCCTCCATCGTCTGGATCACCCGGCTGCCGATCACCACCGCATCGGCCACGGCACCGATCGCCCGGGCGCTGGCGGCGTCCTTGATTCCGAATCCGACTCCGACCGGCAGCCGCACCCGCGCACGTATCGACGGTATGCGCTCGGCCACCGACGCGACGTCCAGGTGGCCTGCCCCGGTGATACCCGTAAGGCTGACGTAGTACACATATCCACCTGCAACCCGCGCGATCTCTTCCACCCTGCGCTCGGTCGAGGTCGGTGCCAGAAGAAAGATCGGATCGATGCGCCGCGCGCGCAGCCGCTCGGCCAGCTCCGTGCATTCCTCCGGCGGGTAATCGACCACCAGAACGCCGTCCACCCCCGCCTCGCAGGCACGCTGCACGAACTGGTCGACTCCCATCCGCTCGATCGGGTTCGCATAACCCATCAGCACGATCGGCGTGGTCGAATCGGTGCGCCGGAACTCGGCCACGAAGCGCAGGCATTCGGGCAGACCCACGCCTTGGCGGATGGCCCGGTCCGAGGCCCGCTGGATGACCGGCCCATCGGCCATCGGGTCGGAAAACGGCACGCCCAACTCGATGACGTCGGCTCCGGACTTTGCCAACGCGTGCATCAACGCCGGCGTCACGCGGGGCGACGGGTCACCGGCCGTCACGTAGGAAATCAGTCCGGTGCGCCCCGCGGACCGCAAGCTTGAAAATCGCTCGCCGATGCGCGACATCAGCGCTTTCCAAGGTGAGCCAGGCTGGCTTCGCGGCACGACGGCCGGCAGAAGAACTCCAACCGGCCTGCCTCGGCCACGATGTGCAGGTCCTTGTCGCCCCGGCCGCTCAGGTTGACCAGCAGGATGCGGTCCTTCGCAAGGGTGGGCGCCAGGCGCACGGCGTGCGCCAGTGCATGGCTGGATTCCAGCGCCGGGATGATTCCCTCGATCTGGCAACAGTCGTGGAACGCGCCCAACGCCTCCGCGTCGGTCGCGCCGACGTATTCGGCCCGCCCGCAATCCTTCAGCCAGGCGTGCTCCGGGCCGACCCCCGGATAGTCCAGCCCGGCACTGACGCTGTGGGTCTCCCGGATCTGGCCATGCTCGTCCTGCAGCAGATACGTGCGATTTCCGTGCAGCACGCCCGGCTGTCCACGCTGAAGGCTGGCGGCATGGCGCCCGCTGTCCAGTCCTTCGCCGGCCGCCTCGACTCCGATCAGCTTCACCTGCTCGAGTGCGATGTAATCGTAGAAGATGCCCATCGCATTGCTGCCGCCGCCCACGCACGCGATCACGTAGTCGGGCTGGCGCCCTGCGATCTGCGGCATCTGCTGAAGACACTCCTTGCCGACAACCGAATTGAAATCGCGCACCATCATCGGGTAAGGATGAGGGCCGGCGACGGTACCGATGATGTAAAAGGTGTCCTCGACGTTGGTCACCCAGTCGCGCATCGCCTCGTTCAAGGCGTCCTTCAGCGTGCGCGAGCCGCTTTCGACCGGCACCACCTCGGCGCCCAGCAGGCGCATCCGATACACGTTGGCCGCCTGGCGCCCCATGTCTTCGGACCCCATGTAAACGACGCACTTCATCGCGTAGCGCGCCGCCACCGTCGCAGTGGCAACCCCGTGCTGCCCGGCCCCGGTTTCGGCGATCACCCGGCGCTTGCCCATGCGCCGCGCCAACAGGGCCTGCCCGACCGTGTTGTTGATCTTGTGGGCACCCGTATGGTTCAGGTCCTCCCGCTTCAGGTAGATCTGACCGCCCCCCAGCTCCTGGCTCCAGCGGCGTGCGTGGTAAATCGGGCTCGGGCGGCCTACATAGTGCGTCAGCTCGGCTTGCAGCTCCTGCTGAAATTGCGGGTCGGAACGACACTGGTCGTAGGCGTCGCGCAACTGCTGCAGCGCATGCATCAACGTTTCGGCGACGAAAATGCCGCCGTACGGGCCGAAGTGGCCACGCGGGTCCGGAAGGTCGTAGGGTTTCATCCTGATTTCCCCGCATCGGCGACGCACACCGCGGCCACCCATTCGCGCATCAGTGCCTCGCTCTTGATTCCCCGCTCAGCCTCAACGCCGCTGCTCACATCGACCCCGTACGGCCGGGCGGCGCGAATCGCGACCCCCACATTGGAGGCGGTCAGACCGCCCGCAAGAATCAACGGCCGGGAGCGCCGATCTTCCGCCGGCAACCGGCTCCAGTCGAACACGCGGCCGCTGCCTCCGTGCGCAGCGCTCGGAGCGTCTGCCAGCAGCGCGCAAGCGGTCGGATACTGCTTTTCCCAGTCTAACAAATCGACACCTTCGCCGAACGGGACCGCGCGCAGGTAGGCGCGTCCGAAGCGGGCGCAATCCTCCTCTGTCTCGGAGCCGTGAAACTGCAGCAGCGCATGCGGCACCGCCTGCAGCGCGCGCTCGACGCAGGCGGGCTGTGCATTCACGAACAGCAGCACCGGCGTGATGAAGGCCGGCACTTCAGCCGCGAGCGACCTGAGGCGCTCGGCCTGGACGAAACGGGGGCTCTGCTCGTAGCAGACGAAGCCGACTGCGTCGATCTCGAGCTTGCAGGCCGCGACCACGTCCTGGGGGCGCGTCAGCCCGCAGATCTTGATTCGGGTTCGCATTACGGTCTGCGCGGCATGCTGGCTTCCGGCCCCGCTTCCATCTCAACGGGCAGATCGAACGCCCGATCGTACTCGACCCGTGTGAGGTACAGGCCGCAGGCGCAGAAGGTGGGCGCGGCAGCCGCGCGGTCGCGACCGGCGAGCACTTCGATGGCCCATTGTGGTGGATGGCGGCCGATGCCGATGGTCACCAGTGTTCCGACCAGATTGCGCACCATGTGATGCAGGAAGGCATTGGCCGCCACCTGGACTCGCACCAGCCGGCCCAGGCGCTCGACCTCGAAGCGGCGCAGCTCGCGTACCGGCGAGGCCGCCTGGCACTCGACCGAACGGAACGCCGAAAAATCATGCGTGCCAAGCATCGATCGGGCGGCCGTTTGCATCACAGCCACGTCCAGCGGCTGGAACACCCATCCGGCGCGCTCCTCGTACAGCGGCGAGCGGACCGGATCGTTCAGGATCCAGTACTCGTAGTTGCGGTTCAGCGCGCCGAATCGGGCGTGAAAATCGCCGGGAACTTCGCGCGCCCAACGGATCGACACCGTACGCGGCAGGTACCTGTTGACTCCGCGCACCCAGGCATGTGCCTCGCGTTGCACCGGGCTGTCGAGGTGCACCACCTGGCCGCTGGCGTGCACCCCGGCATCGGTGCGCCCCGCGCACACCGTCGGTACGGGCTCGCCGATGAAGGATTTGAGCGCCGCTTCGACGGCGTCCTGAATACCGGAGCCGTCCTTCTGGGTCTGCCAGCCGGAGAACCGCGCGCCGTCGTATTCGAGCCCGAGCGCTATGCGCACAAAATTCTCAAGCCACTGCACGCCGCAGTGGCTTGCAAGGGCCGTTAGGCTTCCACCATTTTGATCAGTTCAACCGCCTGCTGGCGTTGTTCGCGCGTGCCGTCGCGCATCACCTCTTCGAGCAGCTCGCGCGCGCCATCCTTGACCCCCAGGTCGATGTAGCCGCGGGCCAGATCGAGCTTGGTCGCCATCTGCGAGGCGAGCGGTGTTCCCGCCTGCGTTTCGGTGCGGCGCCCGGTCAACGTCGATTCGGTGCCGGACAGGTCGAAATCGATCAGCGGCACGGTGGCCTGGTCGGTGTTGGAGTTCAGGCGCGAGGCCTGTTCGTCCGGCAGCGCACCCACGGCCCCTAGCAGGGTGGGCCTGGAAAGTGCCTCTTCCAGCGACGACGGCCCAGGCTGTGTCGCCCGCGCGCCCGTCGATGTCGGCAGATTCAGGTCGATCTCGGGCATCGGAACCGACCCGGTCGCGGTCGGCGGCGACGACCGGCGGCTGACCGGACTCGTCTGCTCGAACATCAGGTCGATCGACGGCACGGTCGGCGCTTCGCGCGCGTTCATCGGCCTCGGCGGCGACGCTTCGTGCTCCTCCGGCACCGGCATCGCCACGGTGGCGCTTTCGGTTCCGCCTTTGGTCGGGCCCAGATCGAAATCCAGCGCGCCAAAATCGATGCCGCTGATCTTTCCTGGATCATCCAGCGGCAGTGTCGACGCCGTCCTGGTCGGCTCGGTCATCGGGGGCACGGTGCCCGCGCGCGTGGCCGGGGCGATCTGCGAGTCGACCGGCAGCCTGGTGTCTCCCAGCCGACTGGCGGGCGTCATTCCAAGAACAGTTGACGACGGGTGACCCGCGCCCCGCGGCATCTCGGACGTCACGGGCTGAGTGGATGAGGCCATGCGGTCCAGGTCCGGCAGCGCTGCCGCGTGAGGCCTTCCCGCGCCGGATGATTCGGCAGCCGACGCCAGGCGCAGCTCGGTGATCGGCCCATGAGCCGTTTCGCCGATCCCCGCGGCGCCACCGCTGAACAAGGGGTTGCTCGGGTCGAGCGAACGACCCAGCTTGGCTGCGCGGTCCCACTCTTCGCCGGCGCCACCGCAGCGGTCGTGCAACTCCTGCGCCAAGGTTGCGAAAGCGGCCTTGTCACCGCGGCGCGCATAGATCTCCAGCAGCTTGACGCGAACACCGACGCGATCGGACTGAAGGCGCAGTGCCTCCTTGAGGATCTCCTCCGCCTGCTCCTCGCGACCGTAGGCGATGTACACATCGGCTTCGGCCACCGGATCGACCTCGTTCGAGTCGAGCTGCGAGGCGGCCGGGATAAAGCTTGAATTGAACGTGCTGGTGGCACCGGTGTCGACGCTCTGCCCGCCCGTGGCGCCGAACAGCGAGTTGGCTCGCATGCCATCGCCGGTCGCCTTGAACTGATCGGAGCGCTCAACCTTGCGCTTGCGATAGAAGTTGATCCCGAGCAGGGCCGACAGAAGCACAACCCCCAAGCCGCCCATCACCGGCGTCGAGGTCAGTTGATCCACCAGGCTTGGCCCGCCGCCCGCAATGGGCTCGGGAGCCGCCGGTTTGGGAGCTTCAGGCTTGGCTACCGTGGCCGCCGGAGGCGGAGCAACCGGAGCCGCCTGGGCGGGCTGGCCTTTCTTTGCGGCTTCGGCGGCCGCCAGGCGCGCGCGCACCGCCGCTTCGGCTTCCGCACGGTCCTTCGCGACCTGCGCCGCTGCGGCTTCCGCCTTGGCTCGGGCCGCGGCCGCCTCGGCGTCGGCCCTGGACCTGGCGGATGCGGTGTCAGCCTCGGCTTTCACCTTGGCAGCTGCCGCGTCGGCCTTCGCTTTGGCGGCGTCGGCTTCGGAGCGCGCCTTGGCAGCGGCTTGCTCGGCCTTCAGCTGCTCGGCGTCGGCCTTTGCTTTCGCCTGCTGCTGGGCGAGCGTGGCAGCCTTGCTGACCATCTCCAGCTCTTTGGCGAGCTTCTCGTTGGTCTTCTTCAACGCTTCGGCGCGCGACTGCTCTTCCTTCACCATGCGCTGGCGCATCTTGGTTTCGTCAGCGCTTTGCACTGCCGAGCTCGAGGCTGCCTCAGCCTTGGCGATCTTCAACTGGTCGCTGCCCTTCGGCGGAGCACCCTTTTCCTCAACCTTGGCGACCACCTTGCCCTGCACCGCCGCCTTGGGAGGCGCGGCCTGCGGCGCAGGCGCTTGCGCGACGGCCTGCGCAATGCGACTGCGATACGCGTTGAAATCGTCGCTCTGGGCGGTCACTTCCCGATGGGCGTCGTTGGGATCGACCGCGCGCGCGTCGGCATCGGACGGAAGCGTCAGCGTGCTTCCCGCCAACACGAGGTTCATGTTGTTCTTGATGAACGCGTTCGGATTGGCCCTGAGCATGGCCACCAGCATCTGGTCGAGCGAAACGCTGGCCGACTTGTTCTCGAGGGCGATGCGCCCGAGCGTGTCGCCTTCCTTGACCTTGTACGACGTACTGATCGGAGCTGGCGCTGATGCTGGTGCAGGCTTGACGCGTGGCGCGGGCGCCGGCTTGGGCGCGGCCGCGATCGGCGCCGGCGTGACCGGAGCCGGAGTGCGCTCGGGGGCCGGAGCGGGCGCGGACGGTGCGGCCGCTTGTGGCGCGGCAGGCGCCACAGCCGGTGGCGCCGCAGGCGCTTCGGGCGCCGGAGCCGCTTGGGCGGTGGCAGCGGGCGGAGCCGCCGGCTCGGGCTGAGCCGCGACCGGTGGAACGACTTCCGGCGCCTGCTTCAATCCGGGCGGATCCAGCAGGACCGTGTATTCGCGCAGCACGCGCCCGGTCGACCACGTCAACTCCAGCAGCAGATCCAGGAAAGGCTCATTGACGGGCTGCGCCGAGGTTACCCGTACCACATAGCTGCCGTCGCCCCGTGGCTCCAGGTCAAAGCGCAACTGGGTCAGCGCCGGGTTGAATTCGAGGTTGGCTTGGCGGAACGCCGATTGGGGCGCGAGGCGGATTTGAAGCGTGGGCGCCTCGTCCTGGCTCACTGAGGGCACGTCAACCTCGGCACGCAGCGGCTGGCCAAGTGCGGATTGCACGTTCAGTCGACCCAGTCCGGCCGCATGCGCGGCCGTGACCGTGACCACCAAGCCCAAAGTGAAGGCTACGAAAGAGATGGCATGCGCAAAACGATCATGCGCTGCCCGAATTTTGTCCGACGGCACGGGTGCCCCCTCAACATCGGAGTACAGGATTTTCGAAAATAACATCAGACACTTACGCGCGCAAGTTTAGAACTACCCGCAACATGTGGTTGCGGAGTGTGAGAATGTCCCGTTAGCCCGGTCGGATGATGTGAACGGCCAAGGCCGGTCAATCCGAAGGATCGAGCAGGATCCGAAGCATACGACGCAACGGCTCGGCCGCGCCCCACAGCAGCTGATCACCCACGGTGAAGGCTGAAAGATACTCGCCTCCCATCGAAAGCTTGCGAAGCCGCCCCACCGGGATCGTCAGCCGTCCGCTCACGGTGGCCGGCGCCAGCGCGCGGATGGTGTCGTCGCGCCGATTTGGCACCACCTCGACCCAGCGGTGCGCACCGGCCAGCAGCGCCTCGATGTCGGCCAGTGGAATGTCCTGCGACAGCTTGATCGTGAGTGCCTGGCTGTGACAGCGCATGGCTCCGATCCGAACGCAAATGCTTTCGACGAGCACCGAGCCGGGTTGACCCATCGGCGGACGGCCCAGGATCTTGTTGGTCTCGGCCCCGCCCTTCCACTCTTCACGGCTGACGCCGTTGCCGAGGTCCCGATCGATCCAGGCGATCAGACTGCCCGCCAGAGCGGTGCCACAGTGCTCATGCGGCAGCCGTTCCGAACGAAGCGCCTCGCTCACGGCCCGATCGATGTCCAGGATCGCCGACCCGGGATCGGCCAGCGGGTCGCGTACAGCGTCGAACACGGCCCCCATCTGCTGCAGCAGCTCGCGCATGTTCTGTGCGCCTGCGCCGGAGGCGGCCTGGTAGGTCATCGCGCTGATCCATTCGACCAGTCCGGCCTTGAGCAGGCCGTCGATCGCCATCATCATCAGGCTCACGGTGCAATTGCCGCCGATGTAATCGCGCGCGCCGCGCGCCAGGCCGGCGCGGATCACATCCAGGTTCACCGGATCCAGAACGATGATCGCATCGTCGCTCATCCGCAGCGTGGAGGCGGCATCGATCCAGTACCCGTTCCAGCCTGCGGCCCGCAACTTGGGGTGGATCGCCGCGGTGTAGTCCCCGCCCTGGCAGGTGATGATCGCATCGCATTCGCCCAGCGCTGCCACGTCATGTGCGTCGTGCAGGCGGGCTTCGCCGCCCGGCACCGTCGGCGCGGCCGCACCATGGCTCGAGGTGCTGAAGAAGCGCGACTTGAGCAGCTCGAAATCGTGCTCGCTCGCCATCCGCTCCATCAGGACCGAACCGACCATGCCGCGCCAGCCGACAAACCCCACCTTCACTTTTAACCTCTCCTTTTCACGAATCTCCCCTCTCCCGCCCGCGGTAGAGGGGCGGGGGTGAGGGAGCAAGCCGTTTCCCCTCACCCCTTTCCCTTCTCCCCATGGGAGAGGGGGAATTTCGAGCGGGAAATGGCTTGCGCCATTTCCCGAAGATTCAAAGTGCGGCGATCACCAGATCGCCCATGGCGCGCGTTCCCACGGGGGCTTGTGACCCACCTGCCAGGTCGGCGGTGCGGGCGCCGGATCGCAGCACGCGCGCCACTGCCCGCTCGATGCGTGCGGCTGCGGATTCGCTTCGGAACGAGTAGCGAAGCATCATCGCGGCCGACAGGATCGTCGCCAGTGGATTGGCGATCCCCTTGCCGGCGATATCCGGCGCGGAGCCGTGGATCGGCTCGTACAGTCCCTTGCCCGCATCATCCAGAGAAGCCGACGGCAGCATTCCGATCGAGCCGGTCAGCATCGAGGCCTCGTCGGACAGGATGTCGCCGAACATGTTGCCGGTCAGCATGACGTCGAACTGGCGTGGCGCGCGCACCAGCTGCATCGCCGCGTTGTCGACGTACATGTGCGTGAGCTGCACGTCCGGATAAGTGTGGCCGATCTGCGTGACCACCTCGCGCCACAACTGGGTGGTCTCCAGCACATTGGCCTTGTCGACCGAGCACACGCGCGACGACCGCCGGCGCGCCGCTTCGAACGCGACCCGCGCGATGCGGCGGATCTCGACCTCGGCGTAGCGCATGGTGTCGTATCCCTCGCGCTCCCCGCCCGGCAGCACGCGGATGCCGCGCGGGTGGCCGAAGTAGATATCGCCCGTGAGCTCGCGCACGATCAGGATGTTCAACCCCTCGACCACCTCACGTTTCAACGTCGAGGCAGCCTCCAGTCCAGGGAAAACGATGGCAGGTCGCAGGTTGGCAAACAGGCCCAATTCCTTGCGCAGCCGCAGCAACCCCTGCTCCGGCCGCTTGGCGCGCGGGGCCGAGTCGAAGCGCGGGTCGCCGACCGCCCCGAACAGGATGGCGTTGGCCGCCCGCGCCGTCGCCAGCGAGTCCGCGGGCAACGGGTCGTCGTGCTCCAACAGCGCCGCGCCGCCGATCGGAGCGTAGGTGAACTCGAATTGCAGGCCGTCGAAAGATCCGGCCTTCAGCACCCTCACCGCTTCGGCCACCACCTCCGGGCCGATGCCGTCTCCAGGCAGAACCGCGACTCGCGCTACGGCCATCAGCCCCCCGCGTCGGAAGCGCGCGCGGCTGCCAGCCACGGCATCCGCGCCAGGCGCTCGCTCTCGAACGCGCGGATTTCGTCGGCGCAGCGCAGTGTCAGCGAGATGTCGTCCCAGCCGTTCAGCAGACACTGCCGGCGAAACGGATCGACCTCGAAGGTAAAGCACTCGTCGGCTTCGGTCGCCACGACCAGCTCGTTCAGGTCGACGGTGAGGCGGTATCCGGGATGCGCCTGCTGCTCGGCGAACAGGTGATCGACGACGGTCTCGGGCAGCACCACGGGCAGCAGACCGTTCTTCAGGCAGTTGCTGTAGAAGATCTCCGCGAAACTGGGTGCGATCAGGGCGCGGAATCCGAATTCCTGCAGGGCCCAGGGCGCGTGCTCGCGGCTTGATCCACATCCGAAGTTGCTCCGAGCCAGCAGGATCGAAGCGCCCTGGTAGCGCGGCAGGTTCAGGACGAAATCCGGATTGGGACGGCGCGTGCCCGGGTCGATCCCCGGCTCGCCGTGGTCGAAGTAGCGCCATTCGTCGAACAGGTTGGCTCCAAAGCCGGTCCGGCGGATCGATTTCAGAAACTGCTTTGGAATGATCTGGTCCGTGTCGACGTTGGGACGGTCCAGCGGAGCCACCAGTCCAAGGTGGCGCGTGAAAGTCTGCATCGTCTCAGCTTTCCTGCAGGCGAGCGCCGCGCACGGGGGCCATCACTCGACCGATATTTGCCGCACATCGACAAACCGGCCCGCCAGCGCCGCAGCGGCCGCCATCGCAGGACTGACGAGGTGGGTGCGGCCTCCGGCGCCCTGCCGGCCTTCGAAGTTGCGGTTCGAGGTCGATGCACAGCGCTCGCCCGCTTCCAGGCGGTCCTCGTTCATGCCCAGACACATCGAGCAGCCCGGCTCGCGCCATTCGAAGCCGGCCCGGACGAACACCTGGTCCAGGCCCTCGGCCTGCGCCTGCGCCTTGACGCGGCCCGATCCCGGCACGACCAGCGCCTGCTTGACGGAAGCGGCGACGTGGCGCCCACGCACCACGCGCGCCGCCTCACGCAGATCTTCGATGCGCGAATTGGTGCACGATCCGATGAAGACCTTGTCGATCCGGATCTCGGTGATCGGCAAGCCGGGCGCCAGCCCCATGTATTGCAGCGCGCGCTCGATGCCCACGCGGCGCACCGGATCCGTTTCACGGGCCGGGTCCGGAACCGCCGCCCCGATCGCGCATACCATTTCGGGCGAGGTGCCCCAGGTGACCTGCGGTTCCACTTGGCTCGCTTCGATCCGAACCACTCGATCGAAGTGCGCTTCCGGATCCGAATGCAAGCCTCGCCAATGAGCCACGGCCGCATCCC
Source organism: Burkholderiaceae bacterium (assembly GCA_036270555.1). GTDB lineage: Bacteria > Pseudomonadota > Gammaproteobacteria > Burkholderiales > Burkholderiaceae_F > VBCK01. The sequence continues at coordinate 4,322 of DATBCI010000246.1, read as the reverse complement.
ACTGCGAGCCGCTCGGCGCAAATGGCCGTCCGCGCACGTACTCGATGGTGCGCTCATCGACCGCCACCATGCCAGCCCGTGCGCCCGCTTCGATCGACATATTGCACAGGGTCATGCGCCCTTCGATCGACAGATTGCGCACCGTGCTGCCGCCGAACTCGACCGCGTAGCCGGTTCCACCGGCGGTGCCGATACGGCCGATCAGCGCCAGTACGACATCCTTGGCCCCGACCCCAGCCCCCACCGCGCCGTCGACCTGCACCAGGAAGTTGCGCGATTTCTTTGCCAGCAGAGTCTGCGTGGCCAGCACGTGCTCGACTTCCGAGGTCCCGATGCCGAACGCCAGAGCGCCCAGCGCGCCATGCGTGCTCGTGTGCGAGTCTCCGCACACGACCGTCATACCCGGCAACGTGGCTCCCAGCTCGGGGCCGATCACATGCACGATGCCCTGGCTCTGATCGCGGAACGGAAAATAGGCGCCCGCGCCGAACTGCTTGATGTTGGCGTCCAGCGTGATGATCTGCTCGCGGGAAACCCGATCGGCCACGCCGTCGAGTCCCTTTTCCCAGCCTCGCGTCGGCGTGTTGTGATCGGCTGTGGCAACGATCGACGAAACGCGCCAGGGCCGGCGTCCAGCCACGCGCAAACCCTCGTATGCCTGGGGGCTCGTCACCTCGTGGATCAGGTGCCGATCGATGTAAAGCAGGGTCGTGCCGTCGCCTTCAACGTGAACGGCGTGCTCATCCCACAGCTTGTCGTACAGCGTGCGCGCATCGGCCATGCACTGCAAAATCCCGAGTGAAGAAAACCCGATGCGAGAGAGAAAGGCGCGCGTTGATTATGCCATGCCGCACCGCAGCGACGCGCGTATGCCGGGCTTTTTTAGTCGGGCAACGCGTCCGGCAAAGCGCCGGGCAGCGGCGCCAGCTCGTGCCGCACGTCGGCGTTCTGGGCCCGGTGCAATAGCGCCTGGTCCATCAGGACCAGCGCCAGCATCGCCTCGGCAATGGGGGTTGCGCGGATTCCTACACAGGGATCGTGTCGGCCGTGGGTGGCGACCGTCACGGCCCGGTATTTCAGGTCGACCGAGCGGCGCGGCAAACGGATGCTGGAAGTCGGCTTCAGCGCGATCCGAACCTCGATGTCCTGTCCGCTCGAAATGCCCCCGAGCGTGCCGCCCGCATGATTGGACGCGAAGCCATCCGGCGAGAGCTCGTCGCCGTGTGTGCTGCCGGGCTGGGTCGCGGACGCGAAGCCCGCGCCGATCTCGACACCCTTGACCGCGTTGATCCCCATCATCGCGTAGGCGATCCGGGCATCGAGTTTGTCGTACAGCGGGCTGCCCAGGCCGACCGGCACGTGGGAGGCGACCACGCGAACGACGGCGCCGCACGAATCGCCGCTGCGCCGCAGCTCGTCCATCCTGGCCTCCAGCTGCGGCACGCACTCCAGGCTGGCGGCGAAGAACGGGTTGGAATCCACCACGTCCCACGAGTCGAACGGTACGGGTATCTCGCCCAGCTGTTGCAGGTGGCCCCGGATGCGCGTGCCGAAGGCCTGATCCAGCCATTTACGGGCGATTGCGCCCGCCGCCACCATCGGCGCCGTCAGGCGCGCCGACGAGCGCCCGCCTCCGCGCGGATCGCGAATTCCATACTTGCGCCAGTACGTGTAGTCCGCGTGGCCGGGCCGGAACGTCTCGGCCAGCTCCGCGTAGTCCCCGCTCTTGGCGTCCTCGTTGCGAATCAGCAGCGCGATCGGGGCCCCATTCGTCAGACCCTGGTACAGGCCCGACAGGATTTCGACCCGATCCGATTCACGCCGCTGCGTCACGTGGCGCGATGTGCCCGGCTTGCGGCGGTCCAGGTCCGGCTGCAGATCGGCTTCCGACAACGCCATGCCCGGCGGACAGCCATCGACCACGCAACCGATCGCAGGCCCGTGCGATTCGCCGAAATTGGTCACGCAGAGCAGCTGGCCGAACGTTGAACCGGACATGCCCGCAAGCTTACCGGCATGTCACCTGCCACGCGCAGCGCATCGACGCCGTCGGCCTTTTCCGGCCTGCGGCCAACGGCTTCTGATCTAGCGCCAGCTGCCGCGCAACGCCAAAACTTGCTGCTGCAGCGTGGCCGGAGTGGCCAGCGCCGGTTCGAGCGGCGTGCCCACTTCGATGCTGAGCTGCGAGAAGATCTTCAGCACCGCGCGGATCGGCCGCGGCAGGCCAGGCGCGCGGCTGAACGCCGAGCCCCACAGGCCGCGGAGCGCTACCGGAATCACCGGCACCGGATCGCGCTCGAGCACCCGGGTCAATCCGGGGCGGAACACGTTCAGTTCGCCGCTGTCGGTAAGCCGCCCTTCCGGGAATATGCAGACCAGCTGGCCGTCGCGCAGCGCTTCGGACACCTGCTCGAACGCGCGTTCCATCATGGCGGGATCGACCTTGTTGGAGGCGATCGGAATCGCCTTGCCCTGACGGAACAGCCACGACAGCAGCGGCAGGCGGAAAATCGCCGCGTCCATCACGAACCGGATCGGCCGCGGGCTGACCGCCATCAACAGCAGCGCGTCGACGTACGAGACATGGTTGCAAACGATCAGTGCGGCGCCCCGCTCCGGAATGTGCGAGGTGCCGTGAGTGCGGATCCGATAGATCGAGTGCACCAGCAGCCACGACAGAAAGCGCAGCAGGAACTCCGGCATCAGACCGTAGATGTAGAGGGCGACCGCCGCGTTGAGTATCGCGGCCGACAACAGCAGTTGCGGCACGTTGAGGCCGACCATGTCGAGCAGCACGGTGGCGTAGACCGACGCGACGATCATGAACAGCGCGTTGATGATGTTGTTGGCGGCGATGATGCGGGCCCGGTGGGTCGGCGCGGACCGGGTCTGGATCAGCGCGTACAGGGGCACGCTGTACAGTCCGGCGCAGGCCGAGAGCAGGAACAGGTCCGCCAGGATCCTCCAGTGCTGCGCGTGGCCGAAAAATTGCCCGAGCGTCTGCATCTGCCCGAACGGCAGCCCGCCGCAGGCGAAGTACATGTCGACGCCGAACAGCGTCATTCCGATCGATCCGAACGGAACCAGGCCGATCTCCAGCATCCGGCGCGACAGGCGCGCGCACGCCAGCGAGCCGACTGCGATGCCCAGCGTAAAGGCGCCGGCCAGCACGTCGGCCACCGCCGGATCGCCACCGAGCGAGACCTTCGCGAACAGGCCAAAATGGGTCAGCAGCAGTACGCCGTAGAACCACAACCAGGAGATGCCCAGCAGCGACAGGAACACCGAGCGGCTCTCGCGGGCGATCTGCAGGTTGCGCCAGGTCACCCGCACCGGGTTCCAATCGATCTTCAGCCCCGGGTCCGGGGCCGGCGACGAGGGAATCCACTGGCTGGCCAGCACGCCGGCCACGGCCAGCGCGACGCAGGTAGCGGCGCTATACAAGTGCCCCCGGTCGCCGCTGTCGATCAGGGCTCCGCCCGCCAGTGTCCCCAGCAGGATCGCGACAAACGTTCCCATTTCGACCAGGCCGTTGCCCCCGACGATTTCCGTTGCCCCGAGGTGCTGCGGCAGGTAGGCGTACTTGGCTGGACCGAACAATGTCGAGTGGGTGCCCATCAGCATCACGCAGATCAGCAAGGTGATGAAGCTTTTCTCGGCAAAGCCCCAGGCGCCGAGCAGCATGATGCCCAGCTCGAGCCATTTGACGAAGCGCATCAGGCGCGCCTTGTCGATGCGGTCCGACAGCTGGCCGCTGGTGGCCGAAAACAGAAGAAATGGAAGCACGAAAATGCCCGCGATCAGGTTGATCGCTTTCGTGCTCGAGATCGACGTATACGCGGCTGCCTGGTAGGTCACCAGCAAGGTGAACGCGAACTTGAAGACGCTGTCGTTGGCGGCACCCAGAAATTGCGTCCAGAAAAATGGCGCGAAGCGCCGCTCGCTCAAAAGGGCGAATTGGCCGCCCTCGATCATTGGACCTGTCCCGCGATGGCACCCGCCAGCGCCCTGCCAGACAGGTAAGCGCCCTCGACGCGCGGTCCGCCGCACCAATCGCCCGCCAGGCCGACCCCCAGCGTGGGGTCGAACAGGAACGCCTCGGCGAGCGGATTCACCGGCAACGCGAGGCGCCACCGGTGGGCAGCAACCGCCACCGGCACCAGGGGCCGCCCGACCCGCGCTGCAAACGCGCGCTGCACCCAGCGTGAAGCATCCGAAGGCTCCAGCTCCAGATAGCTGCGCGACCAGCTCGGATGCGCGTGCAGGATCCAGCTCTCGACGGCGCCGCGCAGCGGCGCCCGCGCCGGCTTGCTGCTTTCGCG
>DATBCI010000245.1:0-2716 GCA_036270555.1 Burkholderiaceae bacterium | reverse complement strand
TCCCAACGCGTTCTTCCACTTTTACCTGCCGGCACGAGACGGAAAGCGAGTGCCTCTGAACTGGATCCTGTCGCAGGGCACCGCCCAATACATCTGGGACGCGATGGACACGCCGCTGACCTCCGGCAACCTGGATGAAAGCAAACGACTGAGCGCCGCCCTGCAGGCGCAGTGAGCCAGGCTTCCATTCGAACTCCGGCGGCAGCAACAACATCGCGCTCGGTTTCGAGTCCCACTTCCAACACGGACCAGCACATCGTGCCGGTCTTTTCGTGCGCGCTATTGCATCGCGATCGCGAGCGAAACGCGATGGATTTGCGTCGCGATGCACCACTCAACGTGCGCGCAATGCCACGTCGGAAAATGTCTTACACGCGCCCTACACGCGTTGTGCTTTCGCCAACCGTCCAATACAAACCCTCCCAAAAATTGGTCGGGAAAAACACGTATTACGCCGCTAAGCAGAACGGTTGATTTCGGTAACTTGCTCCTCGCCAGGCGCGCATCGCGTCAGAAGTAAGACAGCTCCTGCAAGCCGCGCTCGAAGGTCTTCTCGAGCTTGAGCTGGGGCTTCCGTAACTAGAGGGGAAGGTCATGATCGACATTCGTTCTGTACGCGCGAGTGCGCACCGAACCGCCGTGATGGCTTGCATGGCGGCCGTACTTGTTCTTGGTAACACCGCCGACGCACGTGTCACGCAAATCGTGTTCGGGGCGCCGACGATGCCCTATGGAAGCACCGTGTTCGGCGCGGTCGGTCAATATGAGGAGCTCGATGGCGTTGCCACCGGGGAGCTCGATCCGCACGATCCGGCCAATGCGCTGATCCAGGACATCCAGCTCGCTCCGCGCGACACCCGCGGCATGGTCCAGTATCAGACCTTGGTCTCGATCCTGAGGCCGGTCAACATGAGCGCCGGCAACCATGCGATGCTGTTCGAGATCGTGAACCGCGGCAACAAGCTCGACCCGACCACTTATAACGTCGGCGCTAGCATGAGCAACCCGGCCGGCGACGGCTTCCTGGAAAAGGAGGGGTTCACGCTGGTGTGGGCGGGCTGGCAGGCCGATCTGACCCCGGCCACCGGCCGCGTCACGATGACAGCTCCGATCGCGCACCAGCACAACGGCAGCCATATCACCGGCCCGGTGCGGTCGGAATTCATCTTTAACGGGCTACCGGGCGTGCCACTAGTCCCCGGTGAGGTCATTTCGACACAGCAGATCCTGGCCGCTTCCAGCTCCAACACGCTCGGCTATGCGACGGCCAATATTGTCAACTCGCACGACACGCTGACGATGCGGGTGCACCAGAACGACCCGAAGGAGCTGATCCCGAACACTGACTGGGCCTACGCGGACTGCTCTGTCCACCCATTTCCCGGCGTGCCGAATCCGCAGAAGGTCTGCCTGCGCCATAGTTTCGACACCAACCATATCTACGAGCTGGTGTACACCGCGCAGGACCCGATCGTGATGGGTGTGGGCCTGGCGGCGCTTCGCGATGTCGGCGCCTTTCTGCGGCACGAGAAGGCCGACGACGCCGGCACCGCCAACCCGCTGTACGGCCAGATCCGATGGTCGCTGCTGAACGGCATCTCGCAAAGCGGCCGCCTGCTCAGGACGTTCCTGCAGCTGGGCTTCAACCGCGACGAGAAGTTCGGCCGCGTGTTCGACGGCATGCAGCCGCACATCGGCTCGGTGCGCAACTACCTCAACGTGCGTTTCGCGCAGCCGGGCCGCCTGGCGGGCACACAGCATACGGAGAAGCAGTATCCCGGACCGGAAGGCCCGCTGACGTACGGCAAGTCCTTCGATCCGTTCACCGGTCAGGAAGGCGGGCTGCTCGACCGCTGCGAGCAGACCCACACCTGCCCCAAGATCGTCCACACGATGAGCGACATCGAGTACTGGGAAGCCGCCGGCGCGTTCGACACGGTCGATCCGCGTGGAGAAGAGGACCTGGATATTCCCTGGAATGTACGGATCTATCAGTTCTCGAGCACGCAGCACGGCGGGTTCTCTCCAGTGGCGTTGCTGCCGACCTCGACCGGCATCTGCGAGCAGTTCCCCAATGCGAACTCGTACACCTACAACATCCGCGCGCTGTTGGTGGCGCTGTACAACTGGGTGGCGAAGAACGAGGAGCCTCCCCGCAGCACCTATTCGACGCTGCGACACGGCACGCTGGTGCAGCCGAACCGGTTGGACTTCCCGCACATTCCGGGCGTGACCGGACCGGAAGGGATCTGGAACACGCGCCAGGTGTTCGGGCGCGGCCCGAAGTACGACGCCGATGACGTCTCCGGCATCATTTCGATCGAGCCGCCGGTGGCGCGCTCCGAGTATCCGACCTTGCTGCCGCAGGTCGACGAGGATGGCAACGACGTCGATGGGCTGCGCTCGGTGACGCTGCGCGCTCCGCTTGGCACCTACACCGGCTGGAACGTGCGCAAGCAAGGCTTCAGCCAGGGCGACGCCTGCGACCTGACCGGCGGCTACGTCCCGTTCGTGCTGACCCCCGCCGAGCGTCTGGCGAGCGCTGATCCGCGCCTGTCGCTACAGGAGCGCTACGGCTCGCTGGCCGGCTACACCGCGGCAGCGACCGAGGCGGCGCAACACCTGGTGCACCAGGGCTATCTGCTGCCATCCGACGAGTCGGCCGCGATCACCTCGGCGGTGAACCAGGCCAGGCAGGCCGGCCTGCAGTAAGACG
>DATBCI010000244.1:0-4154 GCA_036270555.1 Burkholderiaceae bacterium | reverse complement strand
CAAAGAATTTTGCGGTTGCATGCTGCAGGAACAGAAACGAAGTGATCAGCCGCAACAGCCCCTGGGCTCGCGGCGTCCACATGGAAAAAAACGCCTGATCGAGTGCCATGTCACCTCCCCTTGGACGCCGTTCTTGCGCCTGAGCTTAACCAGGCGTTGCGCGGTTGCGCGCAGGCGTAACCAAACGTTACGGCGCCGCGTAACCATTCGTCAACCGTGAACGATTCGAGGCGTTGAGCGGATATACTGAAATCGGTTGTTGTCGGTTGCTTCTTTCTTTGCAGAGGGACGAACCATGAACACCCTCGACGGTTGGCCGGCCGTGATGCGGATCGGCGCGGTACTGGGACTGGTCGGCATACTGGCGCCCTCGCTTGCGAGCGCCGAGATCTATGCCTGGGTCGATGCGAACGGCGAGGTCACCTACGGCAACCTGCCGCCCCCGAAGAACGCGCGCGTCTTCGAGGTGATCAACGAAACGCCCCCGCCGTCGCCGCAGAGCCAGGCCGCTGCCGAGGCGGCCCATCGAGCCGAGATGCAGGCGCTGAACAATCGGCTGCAGCAGTTGGAGCAGGAGTTACAGCGGAGCCGCTACCAGGCCGCTGCGCCTGCGCCCTACCCCATGGCGGCTCCCCCCGCGTACTACCCGCCGCCCGCGTACGCCTCGGCGCCCTCGTACGGAGGCTGCGACTCCGACTTCTACGATTGCAGCTCGTGGGACGGACCGATCTATTACACGGTCGGCGTCGCGCCGACTTGGGGGTTCCGCCATCGCGATCACGACTTCGACCACTTTCATCACGACTTCGACCACTTTCATCACGGCCACCTGGGGCACCCGACCGGCGGGCCGCACTTCGTCGGCGCGACCCACTTCAGCACGGCTCACTTTGCTTCTTCGGGCGGGCACATGTCGGGCGGGCACATGTCGTCGCACGGCTCGGGCGGCCATTCCCGCTGACGCGTCGGCCTGAATGGCCGACAGCGGGCCAGTAGCGGCCCGCACTATTGCGCCCAGAACACGTACATCGCGCGATACGGGACCTCGAGCACCTCACCGACCTTCGAGCAAGCTCCCTGGGGTGCCGAGCCGCCCGACGTGAACAGCCGCTGCACCGCGCGCACCTGATCAAAACGGCCAGGCTTGCCGGCCGATTCGGTTTTCAGCAAAAGCCAGGCGATGGCGCCGGCCTCCTTGGCGTCGGCTTTTGCAGTCACCTTGCCGGTGATCGTGCTGCCGTCGGTGGCCTCCCAGGACGGGCCGGCGAAGTGACGCGCCACGCCCTCTCCCCGCTGATCGGTCAGCGTGGCCCGCGGCGCCTCGAAATTCCATACCGCCGCCGGCGCCCCTTCGGCACTCTTGGGCGGTCCGCAGCGATAGATCTGAACACCGGTCGCGCTGGCCTCCAAGACGCGCTTCAGGCCCGCCGGCGGTGCCAGGCTGTCGGGCACCGGCTCGGCCGCGCGCGCAAGGCTCAGCGCAATCGGCAACAACGCAACGAAACTCGCCATCGTGGCAGCACGCATCTGTCCTCTCCTTCGGTTCAGGTTTCCTCAGCTCAAATCTTGCCAGCCGCCTTGGGCGACTCGAAATCCTCCAGCCAGTATTCCTGCTCTCGACGCGCCGCCTGGTCGCGGCCCGATCGCTCCGCCTCCAGCCGGCGCAACTCGACCCGGCGAATCTTGCCCGAGATTGTCTTGGGCAACTCATAAAACTCGATGCAGCGGATCCTTTGGTACGGCGGGAGCCGATCGCGCGCGAAATCCAGGATCGCGCGGGCCAGCTCGCGGTCGGGTGCGAATCCCGCGCGCAAAGCGACGAATGCCTTCGGAACCGACAGCCGGATCGGGTCGGGACTCGGCACCACCGCAGCCTCGGCCACCGCCGGGTGCTCGATCAGCGCGCTTTCCAGCTCGAACGGACTGATCCGGTAGTCCGACGACTTGAACACGTCGTCGGCGCGTCCGACGTACGTGATGTATCCGTCCCCATCGATCGAGGCCACATCTCCGGTGCGATAACGGCCCGAGCGCGTCACCTCCTGCGTCTTGGAGGTGTCGCCTTCGTACCCCATCATCAGTCCGATCGGGCGCGGATCGAGCACCAGCGAAATCTCTCCCTCGGTCGCCGGCTTTCCATCCGAGCCGATCAGCTCGACATCGAACCCAGGCAATGGCCGGCCGGCCGACCCCGGCTTGACCTTCTGTCCCGGAGTATTTCCGATCAGCGCGCTGGTTTCCGTCTGGCCAAAACCGTCGCGAATCGTGATGCCCCAGGCGCGCCGTACCTGCTCGATCACTTCGGGGTTCAGCGGCTCGCCGGCGGCGACCAGCTCGCGCAGCGGCACCTTGAAGGCGGCCAGGTCCTCCTGGATCAGCATGCGCCAGACGGTCGGCGGCGCGCACAGCGACGTGACCCCGCAGTCGCAGATCGTCTGCAGCGCGCGCCGCGCGTTGAAGCGCGCGAAGTCGCCGACGAAGATGGTGGCGCCCGCGTTCCACGGAGCAAAGAAACAGCTCCACGCGTGCTTGGCCCAGCCGGGTGAACTGATGTTCCAATGCACGTCGCCGGGTTTGAGGCCGATCCAGTACATCGTCGACAGATGGCCGACCGGGTAACTCTGATGGCTGTGCAGCACGAGCTTGGGTCGCGCGGTGGTCCCGGACGTGAAATACAGCAGCAGCGGGTCTTGCGCCTGCGTCACCCCACCGGGTTCGAAGTGTGCGCTGGCCGATTGGGCGTCCTCCAGCTGAAGCCAGCCCGGGCGCGCCTCGCCGGTGCTCACGCGCGTCAGCGCGGCCGGCATCGTGGCGAACTTGTGGGTCTCGCTGGAGGCCACCACCGCGTGACGGATCGCGCCCCGTTCGATGCGGTCGCGCAGGTCGTCGGGGGTGAGTTGGGTCGTGCTGGGGACGATCACCGCCCCCAGTTTGATGCTGGCCAGCATCACGTCCCAGATCGCAGTCTGGTTGGGAATCATCACCAGCAGGCGGTCCCCGCGCTGCACTCCGGCTTGCCTCAGGAAGTTGGCAACCCGGTTCGATCGCTCCGACATCTGCGCGAAGCTGAAGCGGCTTGCGCTGCCGTCGTCCTCGACGATCCACAGCGCCGGTGCCGCATTGGACCGCGCCTGAATGTCGAAGAAATCCAGCGCCCAGTTGAACTCGGTGAGCGCCGGCCAGCGGAACTCGCGGCGCGCCTTCGCATAGTCCTCGCGGTGTTGTTGCAAAAAATCGCGAGCCTGGATGAACGGGTGGGTCATGGCTTCGGCCCTTCAGTTTGAGGTCCGAGGGGTTCGATCCTCGGCGTCGATCCTTCAAGTGCGGTCCGGCTGCCGATACGATAGCGGGCGCCGGTTTCGCGCCGCAACAAGCCGTGCCGGCCTCGCTTGTCGCTGAGCGATTAGGCGACTAGATTGAGCCAGCGCCCGCGGGCGATCGCATGGAGGGTTGGGAAAGTGGCACAAGGCAAGCTCACACAAAGCTACGTACATGGAGCCTCCGTTGCCGCACTGATCGGCGAAACGATCAGCGCCCATTTCGAACGGGCGGTGGCCCGCTGGGGCGACCGCGACGCGCTGATCGTACGTCATCAGTCCGTGCGCTGGACCTATGCCGAACTGAAGCGGCGCGTCGATGCGCTGGCGCGAGGCTTGCTGTCGCTGGGGCTGGAGCCGGGCGATCGGGTCGGAATCTGGTCGCCGAACAATTCCGAGTGGGTGACGACGCAGCTGGCGACTGCCAAGGCCGGGATGATCCTTGTCAACATCAATCCGGCGTATCGGCTGGCCGAGCTCGAGTATGCGATCAACAAGGTCGGCTGCAAGGCGCTGATCAGCGCGGTCTCGTTCAAGAGCAGCGACTACGCGGCGATGCTGCGACAGCTGGCGCCAGAGATCGAGCGCAGCGCGCCCGGCCGCCTCGAGTCCGGGCGGCTGCCGTCATTGAGGGCGCCGATCCTGATCGGCCCGCGGCCGCAGCCGGGGTTTGTCGGTTACGACGACCTGCTCGAGCGCGGGGGCCCCGAGCACACGGCGCGGCTCGCCGCGCTGCAGACTCAGATCCAGTTCGACGATCCGATCAATATCCAGTTCACCAGCGGCACCACCGGGGCGCCCAAGGGCGCGACGCTGACCCACCACAACATCCTGAAC
>DATBCI010000243.1:0-9926 GCA_036270555.1 Burkholderiaceae bacterium | reverse complement strand
CCGGGTCCTTCTTCAAGCTGAACACGATCGGGGGCCGCCTGCGTGCCAAGCCGCGCCAGGCCGTCGCGCACCAGCGGGCCGATCGTCACCGGTCCCAGCGAGACCGCCAACCGGCCAGCCCCGATGCGTCCCAGTTCGACCGCATCATCGATCATCCGCAGCAACTGCCACCCGGCGGCCTGAATCTGTTCGATCCGCTCCTTTTGCAACGGGGTCAGCGGGTGATTGCGGTCGAGCGCCAGAATCTGCGCAAAGCCGAGGATCGCGTTCAGCGGCGTGCGAAGCGCGTGCCCGCACTGCGAGATCAGGCCGATGCCCCCCATCTCACGCGGTCGCCGCGCATCGCCCGTGGAATCGGGCGGCGCGCCTGCGCTCATCGGGCCGACTCGAACAGCACGGTCAGCATCGCCTGGTTCCCGTGTTGGATTTCTTCCAGGACCTGCTGGGACGCGTTCCACTGTTGGGTCAGCGTCAGTTGCTCGAGCTGGCTGCACATGTCGGCAAGCCGGCTCACTCCCAGCAACTCGGCCAACGACTTCATCGCGCGCGCGCCCTGCGCCAGTTGCTCGGCGTCGCGTTCATTCAGAGCCAACTGCATCGACTCGATCAGCTGTTGCGAGCGCAGCGCGAACTTCTCGGTCACGGTCGGTCCGTAACCATGGTCGGCCGGTTTCGAATCAGCCAGGCGCCGGGCGCTTGCGCGCAGGCGATCCGCGTCGGATTGAAGCGCGTCGACCGAGGGTGCGGCGGTCTTGGCCAGTGAGTGGCTCAGCGCGCGGCGCAGCGAAGCCTCGAACGCTTCCGCGTGAATCGGCTTGCTGACGTGGTCGGCGAATCCGGCCATCAGGCAGCGCAGCTTGTCGGTTTCCGACGTGTAGCCGGTGACCGCAATCACCGGGACCGGGCCGCGCTTTTCAGCGGCCTCCCGCTGCCGCAAGCGCTGCAGCGCCTCGAAGCCGTTCAGGCTGGGCATCCCGAGGTCCAGCAGCATCAGGTCGAACTGTCCGTCCAGAGCGCGCTCGATGGCCCGCTCCGGATCCGTTTCGACGATCGCGCTGTGTCCAAGCAGGGACACCAGGTGCGCCTGCATCGAACTGGACAGCGGGTCGTCGTCCACGACAGCGACCCGAGCGGACAACCGCTGCGTGCCCGGATCTGGTTGGGACTCGGAATTCATCAACACCCTTACGCCGGCGCGCACAATGACGCCGGCTTTATGAAGCCCGTTGTCGCCACAAGGTGACGGTAAATATATCCCAAGCCGTTTCAAGCCTGAAGCAGCATGGACTTCCGGCCAGTTTGAAGGCGCGCTCCGCGCGCCGGGTCGCAGCCTTTTCGCGCCGGCGCGTGGAGCTGAAGTTCAGGACTTCTCGGGATCGCTCGGGGGCGTCGGCGCTGGGCCAGGAGTAGCCTCGGGCGTGTCGGCGGGCGCCTGTGGCCCGGCCCGCTTTTGCCGCTTGGCCTCCTGCTTTTTCCTCTTGGCCTGCTCGCGCTGGCGCTTCTCGAAGGCGTAGTTCGTCTTGGCCAAAGAACCGTCCTGCTTGAAAGACGCCAGCCGACCGTTTGGCCCTGGCTTAGATGACTCGGATCTGCGTGGCTTGCGGCCCCTTGGTGCCCGGTGCCACTACAAACTCGACGCGCTGGCCTTCCTGCAGCGTCTTGAAACCGCCGCCCTGGATCTGCGAGAAATGCGCAAAAAGATCCTTACCCCCGTCTTCCGGAGTGATGAAGCCATAGCCCTTCGATTCGTTGAACCACTTAACCGTGCCTTGAGCCATCTGTCGTCCTTGATGCGAAAGTTGATAGAAGTTTCGTCCAGGCACGTGCCGGGACGTGCGAGCGTCAAGTACGTTTACCAGTGGGATAGAGGCGCGGACCGAAGAGGATGTGGGCCGGCACAGCGATCAGAGGATCGAACGAAGCCTTAACGATTGCAAACTTCAGCATACAAGAGAAGGCGCCGGTTGTCCAACCCCTGAAGTGTCGATCGCGCATCGCGCAAGCCCGTCGTCTGGCGCACGCGCGCCAGGGGCGTGCGGGTCGCTCGAATCGGCGGGCAGACACGGGATGCAACCAACAGCAGTCCCCTCTCGCGCTTGGGGGAGAGGGAAGGTTGAGGGTGTTGGCGGTGGCAGGATGCCTTCGTCGTAGACCCTCACCCCCGGCCCCTCTCCCGCAAGCGGGAGAGGGGAGTCCTCCGGTCGGAAACAACGTATTGCAGGTTCACATCTAGCGCTCGCCTTCCTTGCGCGGCTCGTTTTCCTTTTCCTTTGCCTTTTCGTTGCCTTCGCGCTTCTGGCCACCCTTTGGCTCCTGGCCGGCCGGCTTCTCCTTGTGTGGTGCAGCCTGCCCTTGAGCGTTGGGCGCATTCCTGGGCGCCGGTGCGGGAGCAGCGGCCTTCGATGCGGGCGCCGGGGTGTTCGGATTCGTCGCCGGTCTCGGCGGGGGCGGGGCGGTATTCGGATTCACGCCCGACGGCGGGGCGGCAGGCCGCGCCTCATTGCCTCCGCGGCGTTCGTTCTCTCGTTGCAACGTCGAAGGAGCGGGTGCGGGGCCGGGAGCGCCCATAGTCGGCGATGGCTGCACCGCGTGCGGTTCGCGTCCCTGTCGATCGAACGGCTCTCGCGCCGCCGGTGCACCCACCGGCTCGGGTGGTGCAGCGCGCGGCGGCGTGTAGGGCGGGGGTGCCGCGTGCGCCGGTGCCGCAGGCGGGGGCGCCGCCGCTGGCGCGGGCGGCGGAGCGATCGGGCGGCGCGGCTGCTGCACGATGGCTTGCACGGTTTGCGGCGGCGGCAGTGCGGCGGGTGGACGTCCGCGCGCGAAGGCCGGGATAGCCCGTTGCGATGCCGGCGGCGGCGCAGCGACCCTGACGGTCGGAGCCATCGCGGCCGCAAGATGAGCCTGCGCTGGAACCGAGGCGTTCACCGCCTGTCCGGTTGCCGTTGCGCTGGCCGGGGCAACGATCGTCACGCGCGTCACGTTGGTGACGTTCGTGATGTTGGTGACGTTGTTGACGACCGTTGTATTGTTGTTGTTCACGTTGTTGGTGATTCGCATGCCGACGTTGACCACTGGCGGCGCGCTGGTCACGACGGCGGGCGCCGTGCCCACCGGCGCCGGGATGATGATTCCCGGTCGCGAGCCGGGTGGCGGTGGCACGAAAACACCCTCAGGCCCGATCGGGCGTGGACCGGCGATGACGCCGAACCGCGGGCGCTCGACCTCGTAGTCGCGGTCGCGCGGCGGAACAATGAACACAGCCTCGCGCGATTCCCAGTGTCCGGTGACGAAGATCACGGCATAGCCGCGATGCTCGTAGTACGGATGAACCCAGTGGTAGCCGGGACGCGGCGCCTCCGCCCAGCGGCCGTGATCCCAGACCCAGGTTCCCTGCCACACCCAGAACCCACCAACCCAGACCGCCTCGGGATACGGCGGTGGCGGCGGCTCTTGCACCAGCATCGGTGGCGGAGCCCAAGGGCAAGCTACGGGCGGCGGCTCATCGATCGGTGGATCCACGTACACGCTGACGACCGGAGCCGGCGGGGGCGGCTCGTACTCAATGGGCGCGGATTCGCCCGGCGGCGGCTCATAGGCCACCGGAGGCGGCGGAGGCTGATAGGCCGCAGGGGGCGGCGGAGGCTGATAGGCCGCGGGGGGCGGCGCCGACGGAATCGTGTAGGTCGGCTGAGGCGGTTGATAAACCACACAACCGGCCGTCAACAGGAGCAGCAGCGCTGGGAACGGCAGCTTTCTCATGGACCCCCTCTGATCGCAAATTTGTGATTGTGACGCGCGAGCGGGCCGTCGTGCGCCCCGCTGCGCTCAGTGCCTTCAACGCCTGAACGCAGCGGGCGATGACTCCGCAGGGAGTCCCATCGCACTTCTTTGTAACCGTGCGAAACCGCCTGAACCATCGTCCGTTAGGACGACGGCACGAAGCGGCTCCTGCGGGTGGCAGTTCTCAACGGCCGCGGCGCGCCGGCTGCGGCGTCGCCCACCCCGGCGGAAGATTCGATCGCACCAGCGGGTCGCCCGCGTCGGGCCGGCGCGAAGCGCTGGCACGTTTGGCGGGGGTCTTGCGCTCCGGGGCGGCCGGATGCGAGCGCTGCGATGACGAATGAGGGCGGGGTGACGCCGGATGAGAGCGCGGCGCCGATGGGCGCGATCGTGGCGCCGGACGAGCGCGCGGCGCCGGCGCGTCTTCGCTGACTTCGGCGCGGCCGCGCGATCCGGCTTCGAAACCCGCGATCACCACGCGCGGAATCGGGCGCCGGATCAGACGCTCGATGTCGCGCAGGTAGGCCGTCTCTTCCGGGCTGACCAGCGAAATGGCTTCGCCGGTGGCGCCCGCGCGGCCCGTGCGGCCGATACGGTGCACGTAATCCTCAGGGACGTTGGGCAGGTCGAAATTGACCACGTGCGGCAATTGTTCGATGTCAAGGCCGCGCGCCGCGATGTCGGTTGCGACCAGCACCTGCAGCTTGGCGCTCTTGAATTCGGCCAGCGCCCGGGTGCGCGCACCCTGGCTTTTGTTGCCGTGGATGGCGAGCGCCGTGATGCCGCGCTTGCCCAACTGTTCGGCCAGCCGGTTTGCCCCATGCTTGGTGCGCGTGAACACCAGCACCTGGAACCACTGTTGCTCGGTGATCAGGTGCACCAGCAGGTCCGTCTTGCGCTTGGCATCGACCGGATGGGCCGTCTGCTGGACGGCCTCGACCGTCGAGTTGCGAGGCGTGACCTGGATCTGACTGGGCGCGTGCAGCAGGCTCGTGGCCAGCTGGCGGATGTCGTCGGAGAAGGTCGCCGAAAACAGCAGGTTCTGGCGCTTCTTCGGCAGCAACGCCAGGATCCGCTTGATGTCGGGAATGAACCCCATGTCGAGCATCCGGTCCGCTTCGTCCAGCACCAGCGTCTCGACGCCCGACAGATCCACGGTGCGGCTGCGGTGATGGTCAAGCAGTCGTCCCGGAGTGGCCACCAGGATGTCGAGTCCCTTCTGCAGCGCCGTGACCTGCGGATTGAAGCCGACGCCGCCGAAGACGACGGCGGAGGTCAGTTTCAGGTACTTGCCATACGTGCGAACGCTTTCCTCGACCTGGGCCGCCAGCTCGCGCGTGGGCGTCAGGACCAGTACACGGATCGAAGCCCGTCCGGCGGGACGCGGAGTCGTCGACAGACGTTGCAGGATCGGCAGCACGAAGCCGGCCGTTTTGCCGGTTCCGGTCTGGGCGCCTGCGAGCAGGTCGCCTCCCGCCATCACGGCGGGAATGGCTTGCAGTTGAATGGGTGTCGGCTGTGTGTAGCCGGCGTCGGCGACCGCGCGCAACAGCGCATCGGACAAGCCGAGGCTTGAAAATGACATTTCAGAGACTTTCTAAGGTTGGCCTGCCGGCGCTTCAAAGCCGAAGCGCGGCGTTCATCGACCAGCAAATTGCAGACGAACGATGTAAGTAAAACGAGTCAGGATTGACCGCGGCAACAGCCTGTCATCGGGAGACGTCAGGCGCTGGTCTATTGCCACTGACTGCAATTGTATCAGAGTCGCGCGAAACCGCGATCGGCCGAATTGACGGCCATCTGCCGTGAAGCTCCGCCCGTCGGGGCCCGCAGGGCGAAGGCGGGCCAAATCAGCGGCAGGATGGCCAACTGGCGTGAAGCCCCGCCCGTCGTAGCCCGCAGGGCGAAGGCGGGTCAAATCAGCGACAGCACCGCATCGGCGAACTGGCGCGGCGCTTCCTGCGGCACGTTATGGCCGATGCGGGGAATCACGCGGCGTTGATAAGGCCCGCTGAATCTTCGCTGGCGCGATTCCAGACTCGTTGCAGGCAGCACCGAATTGGCTTCGCCGTGCAGCACGCACGTGGGCACCGAGATGGCCGGTTGAGCCGCCAGGCTGCGCTCGATGTCCTCGAGCGCCGGATCGCCCGCCACGAGGCCGTAGCGATGCCGATACGAGTGGATCACGACATCGACGAAGTCCGGGGTCTCGAACGAGACCGCGCTGCGGTCATACGTGGCGTCGTCGAAGTGCCAGTTGGGCGACCACAGCTTCCACAGCAGTTTGCACAAGGAGTGATGGTTGCGTGCCAGCCCGGCGCGGCCGCGTTCCGAATGGAAATAGAACTGGTACCAGTACCGCAGTTCGTACTCGGGCGCCTGCGGCTCGAGCGACGTGGCGATGTTCTGGATGTTGTAGCCGTCGCCGCCTGCCGATACCAGCCCGCGCACCCGCTCGGGCCACAGTGCCGCGACGATGCAAGCGGCGCGTCCGCCCCAGTCGTATCCGGCCACCACGGGGCGCTCGATCGACAGCGCATCCATCAACGCCAGCAGGTCGGAGCCGAGCGCGGCCTGCTGCCCCGATCGCGGGGTATCGGACGAGCGGAAGCGCGTCGATCCGAAACCGCGCAGGTAAGGCGTGATCACGCGGCAGCCCTTCGATGCGAGGATCGGCGCAACGTCGTCGTATGCGTGCGGGTCGTACGGGAAGCCGTGCAACAGGACGGCGGGCGGGCCGTCGGGCGCGCCCGCTTCGAGATAGGCGAAATTCAGAACACCGGCGTCGACGTGCTTGAGCATGCTGCCGTCCCCCTGCGGTGGTTGATGCGTGCCTATGCGGCTTTGCTCATCGGCAGGAACTCGATGGTCAGGCCGGGCTCGAGTTCGTACTGAACGGGTGCTGCCGCTACATAACCGTGCGCCCGGTAAAAGTCGACGCCGGACAGCATCGCCATCAGTTCGAGGCGGGTAAATCCGGCGGCGCGCGCCGCCGCCTCGCAGCGCTCGAGCAGCGCGCGGCCGACGCCGCGGCGCACGTAGACGGGATCGATGAAGAACGCCCGGATCTTGGCCGCATCCCGTTTCGGATCCAGTTCGGCGACGTCGCGACGGCGGTGCGCGTCACCCCCGAACAGGGTGCGGCGCCGGCTCCATCCGCCACAGCCGACGATCCTGCCCTCGGCTTCGGCGACCAGGTAGGTGCCATCGCTGATCAGCTGCGTATCGACTCCGAACGCGCCGCGCAATGCCGTTTCGACCTGGCGCGGTGTATAGGCGCCAAGCGTCAAGGCGCGCGCTGAGCGTGCGATCAGGTTTTCGAGCGCGCCCCGATCATCGACTGTCGCCCCGCGGATCGAGAAGGCGGGGGCGGCCTTGGCGGCCGGCTCCGCCGGCGCCTTGGGGGGCGTCTGCGCAGGCGGCGTTTGCGCGGTCAGTCGTTTGACCCGCTCGATCGCCGCTTCCGACAGCGGCCGAGGCTTGCGCGTGGCTTCGTCGACCTGGACGACCACCGACTGGCTGAACGCCGCCAGCCGATTGTCCTGGAACAGGGCCTGCTCCAGCCGCAGCGAACTGCGCCCGATCGAATGAAGGCGCGTTCCGATATCGATGCGGCCGGGCCACATCATCTCCCCGACGAAGTCGAGCTCCAGGCGGGCGATTACGAACGAGCAACCCGGATCCGACAGGGCCGTGGTGCCACCGTACAGCATCTCGACGCGGCCGGTTTCCAGCAGTGTCGCGAACACCGCGTTGTTCACGTGCCCCTGCCGGTCGGTATCGCCGAAGCGCAGCTTGTCGAACGTGCGCAGCGGGAAATCTTCCAGGCGCGCTTCGCGTGTCATGGATCAGCCCTCCTCGGCCAATCAACCGATTGTGTCAAAGCTGGCGACCAGCGAGAAGAACCCCGTCTTAAGTCGACCGGGCGCGCAGGTTTCAGAACGTTTAAGGGCCCGCCCAAGGACCTGAAGGGGGGTCCGGGCCCATAGTGCGGCCATCGCCAAGCCGCACCACTTTACGAAAGGATCCACCATGAATACCCGCTTCGAAACCCCGTTTCGCTTCTCCGCTGCCGGTCTGACCACCGCTGCCGTCCTGCTGGTGATGGTCGCGATGGGCGCATCGGCGCTCTTTTCGGATGCGACTTCGCCTGGCGCGGGCGCAGCGGCTGGCCACCCGCAGGTCGCGCAATCGCATGGCGTGCATGCGAAGAAGAGCTAGACCGCAGCGTATAAACGACGAACGGGTCGGTCGTGATCGCGAAGATCGCCGGAAGAAAGTCCAGGGCGAAGACCAGGTCCACGACCCCCGATGCGTGCAGCGGTTCGGGACTGTTGCGACCGACCGTTCCAGATGGCGCAATGCCGTGCGCGCGAAACTGCATTTGCATGGCTGACCACGGTCGTTGTGGCTACGGCGGGAACTATTGCGCCCCGGCCGCAACGAAGGAAAGCATGCGGTTCTGAGTTTCGGTGCCGGAAAACCGCTGCCGGCTTTGCACGGTTCGGGTGCCGGTCTTTCCCAAGCCCGCTTCAGTAGATGACCGCGGTGACGTCGGTGCGCGCGGACCTACGCTTGCGCTTCGGATCGGTCTTGGGGGAACGTCGATGATGGGTGAATTCGACCAGGCGCTTGCGCGTTCAACGATCGCCGATGGGGATCGATCAGGTGCTGTGGCTGGCAGCGACGTGCCGCACGACATCCCGGCGCTGGTGTCAGAGCTGTATCAGCACGCGCCGGACGCCTTGCGGGTGAAATTGCTCGAGCATCTGCTGCGGCCGGTCGGGCCGCTCGCGATGGTGGCGATCGCGGCGGGAGCGTTCGGCCGCTTCGTCTACCGGCTCCGGCGCGACGCCATGCCGATCCCTCTTGAACACGCGGCCCGCATCACCTCGGGTCACGTCCTGCACCTGGCACGCTATGTCGAGCAGAGCAGTCCGGAGGTTCTGCGCCAGATCGGTGCGCTGATCGGCCATCGACCGCTCGGCCTGGCGGCGATCAGCGCTTCGGCGCTGCTGCTCGCCCTGAGCCTGTGGCAGCGCAGCGGCCCTGACCAGCGTCCGCATTGACGTGGCTGGATCGATGCGTCGGTCGCGGATAATGCAGGAATGTCCGATCGGCCTGGATGGAGTGTTTTGTAAATGGTTGTTGACCATGGTTGTTGACCGTTCGAGCCGGCGCTACCCCCTGGCCGGCGTGATCCTGCACTGGGTCGTGGCAGCCGGCGTGTTGATTCTGCTGGCCACCGGCGCCTACATGGTGGGCCTGTCGAAGAACACCGACCCAAGGGCGTTTTTCTTCAACCTGCACAAATCGATCGGCATCCTCACCGGGGGCTTCATTGTCGCGCTGCTCGCTTGGCGCAGCCGCAGCCGGATCCCCGGGCTGCCCGCCACCATGCCCCGATGGGAGCGACAGGCGGCCGCTCTGAATCACGTGCTGTTCTACCTCCTCCTGATCGCGGTCAGCGTCGCTGGTTACCTGACATCGTCGTTCAGCAAGTATGGTCCGAAGCTGTTCGGCATCGCGCTGCCGCATTGGGGCTGGGACGATGCGGTGCTGCGCGGCCATTTCGCCGACTGGCATCGCTGGGGAGCGTGGGTCTTCGCGATGTTGATCCTGGTTCACATGCTCGCCGCATTCAAGCACCTTGCGGTCGATCGCGACGAGGTGTTTCAGCGGATGTTGCCGGGCGGCAAGGCGGGCCGAGCGATACAAGGCCCTTGATTCGGGGCTCGCTTGCGTTACCCCTTCACCTTCAACGTGGCTTCGTTGGCCGCGATAAACGCCCGGATGGCATCGGCCATATCGAGCAGCTTCAGCCACTGTTCCTTGTACAAGGTTATCGGGAAACGCCCCATTCCATAGATCGAGAGTCCGCCCTTCTCGCTGACTTTCATGGTGATGCCGGTAGCGGCCCCTTTTTTGAGGGCAGCGTTCTCGTTTCGCAGGCGCTCCAGTTCCTTCTTCACATCATCGTCAGACATTGTGATCCCCTGGAAATGGTCACGGAACTACTGAGACCTCGTCAGACTTCAGTTTATAGACTGACGCGCAGCGAACTGGAACGCCAGCACAGCGTGCCAACGAAATGGCATTCGGGATAACACGTTCAGCCGCTTAACCGGCGCCGGATTCCCGTGCCA
>DATBCI010000242.1:0-1887 GCA_036270555.1 Burkholderiaceae bacterium | reverse complement strand
ACTCGCTGGGGAAGACGGACTCCCCTCTCCCACCCCACTGGGAGAGCGGCCGGGGGTGAGGGTCGGCGCCGTGGCTTGCGGCTGTTCCGAGGTCAAGCTGCGCTGCTCGCCACCGCTGCGAACGATGTCCTGCAGGTTGATTCGCCCGGACGGGTCGATGATCACCCGCGCAAAAAACTCGCTCAGCGCGATCTGGTCAATCGCCAGCGAGAACGGCGCCAGTCGCGCGTCCACGCCGTTGAACGACAGCGCCTTCCAGTTGACGAAATCGTTCGCGTTCAGCTTGTCGATGGTGGCGAGGTTGCCCAGCGTGGCGTCGCCGCGGAAGCCGCCCTTGATGTTGCCATCGGCACTGCGATCCACCACCAGCCGCCCGCGCGTGCTCAGGTCGGCCTGCGTCATCAGCAGGTTGACCCGTTCCGTGAAATACGGCTGCAAAGCGAGCAAGTCCACCCCTTTCAGATCCAACGCCAGATCGGCATGCAGTGGCTGCAGACCCAGCGCGCCCGCTACCGAGAGCGAGCCGCTGCGATTCACGGTCGCTTTCAGTCCGATCTTGCCGGGCGCACTGCCGTTGGCGTTGGACACGCCCTCGGCCGTTATCGCGATGGCCGTCACGGCGGTCACGGCAAGCTGGGGCAGCCCTTTGCTCTCGATGCGCGTCGCCCAGTTGCCCAGCGAGACGTGATTGACCGACACCGTCCACGGCTTGGCCGCTTCCGCGGACGCCGGCGCGGCGGCGCGCGCACCCCCACCCGGCGTTGGCTGAGCTGTCGCCTGGTCGGCAGCGGCCCGCTGTTCGGCTTCGGTGCGCCCCTGTTGCACGCGAAAGCGCGCGCTGTCGGACTCGATCTGACCGAGCGCCAGTTGCTGTTGCTTCAGGTCCAGCGCGGCGTCGGCAATGCGCAGATTGAATTGCTCGACCCCGGCCTGCAGCGGCCCACCTGGGCTGCGATCGCTGAAGCGCAGCGCGGCGTCCTGCAGCGCGATCTGGCCGATCTTGATGGTCACGGCGGGGCCAGGCGAGGCCGGCGCCGCAGGGGCAGCGCTCGCGACGGTGGTGGTTGCGGCCGACGTTGCCGCGGATCGAGCAACGCCTTTCGAATCGGGCGCTGCAGGGGGAGCCAACGAGGCCAGGTTCAGCTGCCCGCGAGCATCCTTCACCACATTCAGGTCCAGCCCGGACACTGCGATTTGGGCAATATCGATGCGGCCGCTGGACACATCGGTCTTGGCCAACTCCACCGCGAGCTCCGGCAGGGTCAGGATCGGATCGCCATTGATCGCTGTCAATTGCAGCGATTTCAGCGCGGCCTTGCCGCTGACGACGACGCTCGGAGGTCGATCCACCGGTTGCTGGAAGCTCGCCTGCAGATGCAGGTCGAACTGCGCCGAGGGCATCCGGAAGTGCGGCTCGAACGGCAGGTAGGCCAGGTACCTGGTCAGGTCGACCTGGTCGAGGTCCAGATTGACGATCGCTTCGCGGGTCGCCGCAAAGGGTCGCGCGCGGCCTTTGATCAGCAGCGGCGACCCATTGATAACCGCGCTCAACAGCGGCTCGACGAACACTTCTTCCTGCGACGGCAGCGAGGAGATGAACGGTATGCCGAGCTTGAAGTCCGTGATCGCGTGGTGCGCGCCCGTCGGCCGGTCATCGAACTCGAACCGGCCGGCGTCGATCTGGATGTTGTAGACCGAAAACCTGGCACCCGTCTTCGCGCCCTGTGCTTCGGTGGGTGAACTGCCTCCGGCACCCTTGCTTGCCTCCAGTGCCGCAACGATGTCGTCGGTGCTGTACCGATTCGGCCCGGTGCGGGTCAGGTGCACAAACGGGCCAACCAGATGCACCTGCCTGACGACCGGTGCCAGATGGATCAGCGAGGAAGT
>DATBCI010000241.1:0-2577 GCA_036270555.1 Burkholderiaceae bacterium | reverse complement strand
GTCGTTCAACGGCGTGGACGCGCGACTGGCGCCGTTCTCGCTGGCGATTGACCAGATCGCGCTGAACGAGTTTTTTGCGCGGGTGATCATCGACCCGTCCGGGCGAATCAACCTGCAGGACATCGTTCGCAGCGGTGGCGAGCGGCGCAGCTTGACCTCGGAACAGCCGCAAGCCACGGCGCCGACCCTCACCCCCGGCCCCTCTCCCGCTGGGGTGGGAGAGGGGAGTCCGTCCTCCCCAGCGAGTCCGTCCTCCCCAGCGAGTCCGTCTTCCCCAGCGAGTCCGTCCTCCCCAGGGAGTCCGTCTTCCCCTCTCCCGCTTGCGGGAGAGGGGCCAGGGGTGAGGGCGGCCGCACCCGCCGCGCCGCCGATCAAGATCCGGGAGATCCGCTTGCAGGCCGGCCGGGTTCGATACACCGACAACTTCATCAAGCCGAATTACACGGCGAACCTGGTCGACCTGGCGGGCACCGTGAGCGGATTGTCGTCGCAGGCCGACTCGACCGCCGACGTTCAGATGGCCGGCGAGGTCAACAACGCGCCGCTGAACATTGCCGGACGAATCAATCCGATCAAAGGCGACCTGTTTCTGGACATCAAGGCGGGCGTGCATGGGATGGAACTGGCGCCGCTCAGCCCGTATTCGGGCAAATATGTGGGTTATGGGATCGAGCGCGGCAAGCTGTCGTTCGACGTCGCCTACCAGCTCGAGCACCGTCAGCTGAAAGCCGAGAACCGACTCGTGCTGGACCAGTTGACTTTCGGCGACAAGGTGGACAGTCCGACCGCCACCAAGCTGCCGGTTCAGTTGGCTATTGCGCTGCTGAAGGACCGCAACGGAGTCATCGACCTGAATGTGCCGATCGGTGGTTCACTGGACGACCCGCAGTTTTCCGTGGGTGGCGTCATCGTCAAAGTGATCGTGAACCTGATCACCAAAGCGGTCACCGCCCCGTTCGCGCTGTTGGGCAGCCTGTTCGGAGGAGGCGAGGAGCTGTCGTTCATCGAATATGCCCCGGGCAGCGTCGATCCGGCACCTTCCGGAGAGTCCCGCCTGAAATCGCTTGCGAAGGCGCTCAACGATCGGCCCGGATTGAAGCTGGAGATCGCAGCCTGGGTCGATCCCGAGAGCGACCGCGAAAGCCTGCGGCGCCAGAGCCTGGATCACCGGGTGCGTGCGCTGAGAGTCCGGGATCTGGTGGCCAAGGGTCAATCGGCGACCGTTGCGGACGTGACGGTATCGCCCGAGGAGTACCCCTTGCTGTTGAAGCGTCTTTATGAAGCGGACAAGCGCGAAGCCGCCAAATCGGCCAAGCCCGGCGCACCTTCAACCGCACCGGCGCAGAAACCGACCCCGGCCGATATCGAGAAGATGCTGCTGGCCGATACGAGCATCGGCGACGACGAGCTAACGGCGCTCGGCGACCGGCGCTCGCAATCGGTGAAGCAATGGTTGCAGACCAGCGGTCAGGTTCCGGAACCGCGCCTGTTCCTGCTGGCGACCCGGGTGGGAACGGCGGCCGGTGCCAGCCAGACTGACAAGGCGGCGCCGAAGTCGAGCCGGGTCGAGTTTTCGCTTAGATAGCCCCGCGGCCGCGCCAGGGCTGCGAATTTGCACTTCCGGGCGGTGCTGATAGGATTTTCGCTATCAGCAGTGCTGCTTCGGCGGCGCCAGGAGACCGACTTGAACGCTCCGGAAACCCAGTCAGACGCGATGGCCGGCGGTGAACCGATGGCCGGCGGTGAACCGCGCGCGGTGGCCAGCGAGTGCGCCTCGGTGGAATCGGTGCCGCGCTGGAACGTCGAACAGATCGTGGCGCAACTGCGCGCGTTGCGCGGACGGTGGCGCGATGCCCATCAGCGCCCTCGCGAGGGCGCGGGGCGCGAGTTCCCGTCGCCGGAAGCCTTGCGCAGGGTTGCGCACGCGCTGCGCGGGGCACTGTTTCCGATGAGGCTCGGTCCGTCGGATCTGCGACAGGAGGGCGAGGACTTTTACGTCGGTCACACGATCGACGCCGCCCTGAATGAGCTGGTCGAGCAGATCAAGCTCGAGTTGCGCGGCGGTGCCGGGGCATCGGGCGAGGCACTCGCGGCGGCCGATCAGCGCGCGGTTCATATCGTGCAAAGCCTTGGCGCCGGGTTGCCGTCGGTGCGGGCCGAGCTGGATCAGGACGTGGAAGCGGCTTATCGGGGCGACCCAGCCGCCCACAGTGTCGACGAAGTGCTGCTGTGCTATCCGGGAGCGATCGCCATCATTCACCACCGTATCGCCCACCGCCTGTACCAGCTGGGAGCGCCGATGGTCGCGCGGATGTTCTCCGAGATCGCGCATTCCGAGACCGGGATCGATATCCACCCGGGTGCCACGATCGGTTCGTCTTTCTTCATCGACCACGGCACGGGGGTCGTGATCGGGGAGACCGCTGTGATCGGGGATCGGGTGCGCCTGTACCAGGCCGTCACCCTCGGCGCGCGCAGCTTCGCGGTCGGCCCGCACGGGGAACTGCAGAAGGGCAACGCACGTCACCCGATCGTCGAGGACGACGTGGTGATCTATGCCGGTGCCACCATTCTGGG
>DATBCI010000240.1:0-8812 GCA_036270555.1 Burkholderiaceae bacterium | reverse complement strand
CGCACCAGCACCGCCGCATCCAGCAGGCCGTCGGCCAGCGCCTCCCACGTGCGCACTTCGACCCGCTCGCGGCCATTGCTCGGAATCAGATGGCTGACCGGCGTCAGCGCATCCAGGTATTCGACGATGGTGCGCGAATCGAATACGGCGCCACCGTCCTCCATGATCAGGCACGGCACCTGGCCGAGCGGATTGAATTCCTGGATGCGGGTGTCGGGCGCCCACACGTCCATCATCTCCAGCTCACACTCGATGCGCTTTTCCGCCATCACGATGCGCACCTTGCGGGCGTACGCGCTGGTCGGAGAAGCGATCAGTCTGAAGTTCTTGAACACTCGGCAGATCCCGCCACAAGCCGCAAGCCAGATCAGGAATTGAGGGTCACGACGCCGATCGGATTAGCGGCGTCGACCCTCGGGTCAGTATATCGTGCAAAGCACCAATTGGGGCCGATGTTAGACTTCGAGCGCACGTGCCAGCCGAAACGAATCTGCCGCTTTCGGAAACGACCGCCCTTTCGCCTCTGGACGGTCGCTATGCTCGCGCCACCGTCGAGCTGCGCGAAATATTTTCCGAGTACGCGTTGATGCGCGCGCGGGTGCGCGTCGAAGTCGAATGGCTGCTGGCGCTCGCCAAGCTGGGGATTCCTCAACTGCCGCCACTGACGAGCGCCGCGATTGCGGCCGTGCGCAAGCTGGCCCATGACTTCAGCCTCGCCGATTGCGCTCACATCAAGGCCATCGAAGCGCGCATCAATCACGACGTCAAGGCCGTCGAATACTGGATCAAGGAGCGCGCATCCGATCTGCCGGACCTGCGCAAGGCGGCTGAATTCGTGCACTTCGCCTGCACGTCGGAGGACATCAACAACTGCGCGCACGCGCTGATGCTGCGCGACGGGCGCGCCGTGCTGGTGGGCCGGCTCAGGGCGGTGCATGGATGGCTGCGCGATCTGGCCCACCAGCACGCGGCGCTGCCGATGCTTGGCCGCACCCACGGCCAGGCCGCCACGCCAACCACCGTGGGCAAGGAGTTCGCCAACTTTGCAGTGCGCCTGGAGGCGGGCATGGCCGCCATCGAAACGGTGCCGTTGAAGGCCAAATTGAATGGGGCCGTGGGCAATTTCAATGCACACCGCGCGGCCTGCCCGGAGATCGACTGGGAGCCGGTGGCGGCCGGTGTGGTGGCTTCACTGGGGCTCGTGTGGAACTCGCATACGACGCAGATCGAGCCGCACGATTGGATGGCCGCGCTGTTCGATGCGCTGGCTCGCACCAACTCGGCGCTGCTGGCGCTGGATCGCGACCTGTGGGGCTATATCGCGCTGGGCTATTTCCGCCAGAGAGCGGTCGCCGAGGAGGTCGGGTCGTCGACCATGCCTCACAAGGTGAACCCAATCGACTTCGAGAACTCCGAGGGCAACCTGGGACTGGCCAACGCCACGCTGCGCCACCTGGCCGAGAAGCTGCCGATATCCCGTTGGCAGCGCGACCTGAGCGATTCGACCGCGCTGCGCAACCTGGGGACCGCGTTCGGCCACTGTCTGCTCGGCTACGACTCCTGCCTGCGAGGACTGGGCCGGATCGAGGTCGA
Source organism: Burkholderiaceae bacterium (assembly GCA_036270555.1). GTDB lineage: Bacteria > Pseudomonadota > Gammaproteobacteria > Burkholderiales > Burkholderiaceae_F > VBCK01. Next base: position 7,219 of record DATBCI010000240.1, on the reverse strand, counting down.
TCCGAAGGCGCTGGCGGCCGATCTGGACGCGAGCTGGGAAGTGCTGGCCGAGCCCGTGCAAACGGTGATGCGCCGCTACGGCGTGGGGCAGCCGTACGAGCGCCTGAAGGAGCTGACGCGGGGACGCGCCGTCACGCGCGAGACGCTGCACGCGTTCATCCAGTCGCTGCCGATCCCGGATAAGGCACGCCAGGAGCTGCTGGCGCTGACGCCAGCGACCTATGTCGGCCTGGCCGAGGAACTGGCGCTTCGCTGCTGACCCGGTGTCAGGAAGACCAGCGCCTTATGCGGGTCCTTGGTCAGCGTGACTCCGCTGCCGATGAAGTGAATCATCACCGCATAGGCGGCGGCCGCCAGAGCGGCCAGCCCAATGGCACCCAGGAACGAGGTGCCCAGCACGAACCTGAACGATAGAAGAAACGACAGCGGCACCAGAGCCAGGGCCAGCGCGCCGGTCAGCGCAACACTGGCGATAGCGCCGGCCAGGCCCACAGTCAGAGCCAGGATCGACCGCAAGAGCGTCGGACGCTGCGCGCCGACCATGCGGGCGGCAAGCCACACCGGAGCGGCGACAACGACCAGGAAACCGACCCAGATCAGGATCGCCGGAAAGCCGGTCACGGTGATGTTCACGCTCAACGCGCCAGCTGCTGCTCTTCCTTCTTGACCGGCTTGACCAGGTCTTCGCGCCGCACGCCCAGGTAGCGTGCGATGGCAGCGGCCACGAACACCGACGAGTACACGCCGAAGCAGATGCCCAGGGTCAGGGCCAGCGCGAAGTAGTGCAGCGCGGGGCCGCCGAACAGCAGCATCGTGACGGTCATCATCAGCGTGCAGCCGTGCGTGATGATCGTGCGCGAAATGGTCGCGGTGATGGCCGAGTCGATCACCTCGATGGCGGTTGCCTTGCGCATCGTGCGGAAGTGCTCGCGCACCCGGTCGAAGATGATCACCGATTCGTTCACCGAATACCCGAGCACCGCCAGCACGGCCGCCAGCACCGGCAACGAAAACTCCCAGCGGAAGATCGAGAACATCCCGATCACCAGCACCACGTCGTGCAGGTTGGCGACGATCGCCGCCACCGAGAACTTCCACTCGAAACGCAGCGCCAGGTACAGCATGATGCCGGCGCACACGAAAAACAGCGCCAGGGCACCGTCGTAGGCGAGCTCGGAGCCCACCTGCGGGCCGACGAACTCAACCCGCCGCAGCTCGGTACAGCGGCCGGCGAGTTCCCGCTGCAGCGCCAGCAGCGCCGAGGAGGCGTCGGTGGTGCGTTCCGCCTGCGGGTGTTTGACAAAGTCCGCATACTGCTTATGCAGCGCGGCGCATTCGGGCGCTTCGCCGGCGGACGGATCGGCCGTCAGCGCCGACATCACGATCTCGGCCTGCTGGCCGGACGAGAAGCCCTTGCGAGCGGGCAGGCGGATCAGCACATCGGAAGCGGAGCCGAAGCTCTGCACCTGAAAGTCGCCCCAACCCTGCTTGTCGATGGCGGCCCGGATGCTTTCGAGGTTGGCCGGCGCGCGGTACGACACCTCCATCACGGTGCCACCGGTGAATTCGATCGAGAGGTTCAGGCCCCGGGCGATCAGGAATCCGACCGCGATCAGGAAGGTGACGGCCGAGGCCGCGTTGAAATACAGCGAATACCGCATGAACGGAATCGTTCGGCGGATCCGGAAAAATTCCATCGTCGAGTTCCGTTCTTTGGAATGTGTGGGTCGGAAGGACGCTCAGCTCTTGGCCGCTGCCACTGCGCCGCCGGGACGCCACACCTGGCCGATCGGGAGCGACTTCAGGCGCTTGCGAGAGCCGTACAGCAGGTTGACGACTCCGCGCGATACAAAGACGGCCGAGAAGATCGAGGTAAGGATCCCCAGGCAGTGCACCACCGCAAAGCCGCGCACCGGGCCGGAGCCGAGCAGGAACAGGAACACGCCCGCGATCAGCGTCGTCACGTTGGAGTCCACGATGGTGGCAAAGGCCCGTTCGTAGCCTTGCGAGATCGCCTGCTGCGGTACCGCGCCCTTGCGCAATTCCTCGCGGATGCGCTCGTTGATCAGCACGTTGGCGTCGATCGCCATACCGAGCGTGAAGGCGATAGCGGCAATGCCCGGTAGCGTGAGGGTGGCCTGCAGCATCGACAGCAGCGCCACCAGCAGCATCAAGTTGATCCCCAGTCCCAGCACCGACACGACGCCGAATACCACGTAGTACAGGCACATGAACACCGAGATCGCCGCAAAGCCCCATTGCGTGGAGCGGAAGCCGGAGGCGATGTTCTCGGCGCCCAGGCTCGGCCCGATCAGACGTTCCTCGATGATCTGCATCGGTGCGGCCAGCGCGCCTGCGCGCAGCAACAGCGCCAGGTCGTTGGCGAATTGGGTGGTTCCCAGGCCGGTGATCTGGAAGTTCGATCCGAACTCCGACTGGATCGTGGCCACCGTCAGGACCTCGCCGCGCCCCTTTTCGAACAGCACGACGGCCATCGGCTTTTTCAGGTTCTCGCGCGTGGTCTTGCGCATGAAGCGGCCGGCGGAGTCATTCAGCTTGATCGACACGGCCGGCTGCTGGCGCTCGTCGAAGGTGGCCTGTGCCCCCTCCAGCTGCTGGCCCGAGAAGATGACCTCCTTTTTCAGGACGACCGGGGCCCCGCGGCCGACCGTGAAGCGCTCGGAACCGAATGGCACCGGGGAATTGCCGCCGACTGCCGCCGAGCCCTCCGGCGAAACGTCGACCAGGCGCGCTTCCAGCGTCGCGGTTCGGCCGATGATGTCTTTGGCACGCGCCGTGTCCTGCACTCCCGGCAGCTCGACCACCACGCGGTCGGCGCCCTGCTGCTGGATCACCGGCTCGGCCACGCCCAGTTCGTTGATCCGGTTGTGCAAGGTGGTGATGTTCTGCGTCAGCGCGTTGTCCTGGGTGGCCTTGCGAGCCGCCGGCGTCAGTGTGGCGACCAGCACCGGGTCGCTGCCCTCGGTGTCCTCTCGAAGCGCCAGGTCGGCGATCGCGTCGCGGATCACGCCGCTAGCCTGGGCCCGGGTCGCGGCGTCGCGGAAGCGGATCACCAGCGAGTCGCCGCTGCGCGCGATGCCGGCATGGCGCACGTCCTTGTCGCGCAACAGCGTGCGCAGGTCACTTTCCAGCCCCTGCAGGCGCTTGTTGACCGCCTCATCCAGGTCCACCTGCATCAGGAAATGCACGCCGCCGCGCAGATCCAGCCCCAGGTACATCGGCAGCGCGCGCAGACTTTGCAGCCACGAGGGCGTGCGCGACACCAGATTGGGAGCGACCACCCACGTGGGGTCCGATGGATCGGGGTTCAGCTTCTGGTTGAGCAGGTCGCCGGCCTTTTTCTGCGTGTCCGTGTCGCGGAAGCGGACAAAAACGGCCGGGTTGAGTCCGACCATTTCGAGCTTGTCACCCAGCTCTTCGATGCCGGCCGCCTTCAGCGTCTCCTGCACCTGCGTGACCAGTCCGGTGTCGGCGTGCACGGTGGCCTTGACCGATGCGATCTGCACGGCAGGAGCTTCGCCGAAGAAATTCGGCACCGTGTACAGCGCTCCGAAGCACAGCGCCAGAACGATGATCAGGTACTTCCAGAGCGGATAGCGGTTCATGGAATGAGCGCTCGTGCCGAGGACGGACTTTGTGCGATCTTGTGGCGATGCCCGGGAAGGCGCCGGACCGGGCGGCCTAAATCGATTTCATGCTGCCCTTGGGCAGCAGCGTGGCGACCGCAGAGCGCTGCACGGACACGGTCACCGGTTGGCCGCCCGCCGTTGCGATCTGCACCGTCAGGTACTGGTCCGAAATGTCGGTGATCCGCCCAACCAGCCCGCCGGTGGTCACCACCTCGTCGCCCTTGTTCAGGGCTTCGATCATCGCCTTCTGTTCCTTCTGTCGCTTGGCCTGCGGGCGGATCAGCAGGAAGTAGAAGATCGCGAACATCACAACGATGAACACCAGCGGCATCATGCCGCCTGCGTCACCTGGCAGGGCGCCCTGCTGGGCGAAGGCGTCTGAAATCAAGGGCATCGAAAGCTCCGACTCCCCGGTTAGGTCATGTTCCGAGGTTAACTCATAAGTATAGCGGTCGTGCCATCAGGGAGCGTCCCCGGCGGGGGATGCCCGGCTGGCCAGTTCGGACCGCGCCATCTGGTCGAAGCAGCCGTCGTGGATCGAACGGCGGGCGCGGCGCATCAGGTCCAGGTAGTAGTGAAGGTTGTGGATCGTGTTCAGGCGGGCGCCCAGCATCTCGTTGATCTTCTGCAGGTGGTGCAGATAGGCCCGGCTGAATTGGCGGCAGGTCGCGCAGTGACAGTCGGGATCGAGCGGCCCGGTGTCGTCCCGATAGCGCGCGTTGCGGATCTTCAGGTCGCCGTGCCGCGTGAACAGCCATCCGTTGCGGGCATTGCGCGTCGGCAAAACACAATCGAACAGGTCGATCCCCGCGGCAATGGCGGCCAGCAGGTCCTCCGGCGTTCCGACCCCCATCAGGTAACGGGGCGCCTGCGCCGGCAGCCGCGTCGCCGCGTGCTGCATGATCGCCCGCATCTGGGCTTTCGGCTCGCCCACCGACAGGCCACCGATCGCGTAGCCGTCGAACCCGATCGCGCGCAGGCCCTCGGCCGACTCGTCGCGCAGCGCCTCGAACATGCCACCCTGCACGATGCCGAACAGGGCCCGATCCCCCCGCAGCCGGTCGAACTCCTCGCGGCAGCGGCGGGCCCAGCGCAGCGACAGTTGCATCGAGGCGGCCGCCTCGCCCTCGGTCGCCGGCCTCGCCTGTCCGTGCGACTCGATCCAATAGGGCGTGCACTCGTCAAAGACCATCGCGATGTCCGAATCCAGCGTGTGCTGTATCCGGATCGAATCCTCCGGTGTCAGCAGCATCGCGTCGCCGTTGATCGGTGAGCGGAATCGGACACCATCCTCGCCGACCTTGCGCAGAGGACCCAGCGAGAAGACCTGGAAGCCGCCCGAATCGGTCAGGATCGGGCCGCCCCAGCCGACGAAGCGGTGCAGGCCCCGGTGTGCTTCGATCACCTGCAGCCCGGGCCGCAACCACAGGTGATAGGTGTTGCCCAGCACGATCTGCGCGCCCAGTTGCTCCAGGTCGCCCGGCGACAGTGACTTGACCGGCCCATAGGTGCCCACCGGCATGAAGGCCGGAGTCTCGACCGGGCCGTGCGCCAACTGCAGCAGGCCGGCCCGCGCCAGTCCCGCGGTCGCGTGCACCTCGAAGCGCATCAGGCCCCTCTCCCCAAGGGGAGGGGGGAGTTTGAAAGCACGGCTCATTGGAATCGCTCCGCCAGCATGGCGTCGCCGTAGCTGTAGAAGCGGTAGCCGCGTTCAATCGCATGGCGATACGCGAGCTTGACCGGCTCCAGGCCGGCGAAAGCGCACACCAGCATCAGCAGCGTCGAGCGAGGCAGATGAAAATTGGTGATCAGGCGATCCACCAGCTGGAATCGGTGGCCGGGAACGATGAAAAGTCGCGTTTCGGCATCGGCAGCGTACACGACGCCCTCGCGCGCGGCCGATTCGATCGCGCGCAGTGCCGTCGTTCCCACCGCCACGATGCGGCCGCCGGCGGCCCGCTGTGCGTTGACCGCCTGCGCGGTGGCCGCGCTGACCTGGTAGCGCTCGGCGTGCATCACGTGATCGGCAACCCGTTCGCTGCGCACCGGGGCGAAGGTGCCGGCACCCACGTGCAGCGTGATGAACGCGGTCACCACGCCGCGCTTGCGCAGGCGCTCGAGCAGGGCTTGGGTAAGGTGCAGTCCCGCGGTCGGGGCGGCCACCGCCCCGTCCTGTCGTGCATACACGGTCTGGTAGCGCGCCTCGTCCAGCGCATCCGCCGCATGCTCGATGTACGGGGGCAGGGGCACCTGGCCGATGCGCTGCAGCAGCGGAGCCACGTCGCAGTCGAATTGCAACTCGAAAAGATCTTCGGTGCGCGCGATCACGACCGCTTGTGCACCGGTGAAGTCGATTTTCTGGCCGAGGCGCGGCGGATGGCTGGTTCTTAGCAGTGCGAGCGCCGTGCGCGGGGTGAGTACCCGCTCGATCAGCGCCTCCACGCGCCAGCCGCTCGGCTTTGCGCCACGCAGGCGTGCCTTGATCACACGGGTGTCGTTCAGCAGCAGCAGGTCGCCGGCCTGAAGCAAGCCGGGAAGATCCGAAAAGTGCAGGTCGGCGAGCTCGCGGCCTGCCAGGTGCAGCAGCCGGCTGGCTGCACGATCGGCAAGCGGCCTTTGCGCGATCAGCCCGGCAGGCAGGTCGAAATCGAAATCGGCAAGTTTCAGATCGTTCGGCACCGGAATGGCCAACTTGCATCGCCAGCGGCCATTGTCACATCCGAATTAAGATGACTGTTTGAAATCCTCCCAAGCACGCCGTATCCCACCTTCGGAGCGCTCATGAAAATCGTCTCACTGCTCGCCGTCGCCGAACTCGGCCTGAGTCTCGCGGCCGTTCCAGCGCTGCCCGCCCATGCGTCCGACGCCGCCCTGCAGGAGGCGCTCGCCAGTCCCAGGCGCAGCGAGGGGTTTGTGAAGCGCGACGCCGCACGCCATCCGCAACAGGAGCTCGAATTCTTTGGACTTCGGCCGGACATGACGGTGGTGGAGGTGTGGCCTGGCGGCGGCTACTGGACCGAAATCCTGGCGCCCTATTTGAAGAAGGCTGGCACCTACTACGTGGCGGTGCCCCCGCCCAAGGACCCGGAAGCCGCGGAGGAGGGCAAGGACAAGTTTCGCAACAAGCTGGCGGCCGAACCGGCGATGTATGGGGGCGTCAAATTCGCCGAGTTCGGTCTCGATCACTACGCGGGCGCGCCCGCCGGCAGCGTCGATCTGATCGTGACCTTTCGCAACCTGCACAACTGGATGGAACACGGCTACGCGTCGCAGATGCTGGAAGGCTTCTTCCGCGCACTGAAACCCGGGGGCATCCTCGGTATCGAGGAGCATCGCGCCCGCAACGACGTGGCCCAGGATCCGAAGGCGCAAAACGGATACGTTCGCCAGGACTACACGGTCGAGCTTGCGAAGAAAGCCGGTTTCGAGCTCGTCGGCTCCTCCGAGATCAATGCCAACCCGCGCGACACCAAGGACTGGCCGAAGGGGGTCTGGACGCTGCCGCCGACGCTCGCGCTGAAGGACCAGGATCGCGACAAGTACATCGCGATCGGCGAAGCGGACAACTA
>DATBCI010000239.1:0-7509 GCA_036270555.1 Burkholderiaceae bacterium | reverse complement strand
GCACGCCCAGGGCTTGGCATCGCGGCGGAGGATGCGCCGCGAGCCCAGGCGGCAGGGCAGAGTCTTGATGTCGTGATCACGGAATTGGTGAGTGGTCCCGGTACGACAGCCTCGTTCCAGGCTGCATGGGTGCTGCGCGATCGTCTGCGCAACTGCATCAAGGCCGGCAGCCTCAAGACGACGATTCCAACGCAAGCGGGCTACGGCGCGGTCCCGGTTGCTTACGCAGATGCGATGGCGCGCCTCGCCGATGCGATTGCCAAGAGCACTGCGCAGGGCGATCTTTGTGCGAGCGTTTCGAGCCCCAATCGCCGAAGTGGGTAGCCGCCGCCTCACCGACGTGCCCGGCGTTGCCGTTTTGGGCCGGTCCCCGCTAGACCGCGCCGGCTTCGCGCGCCAGTGCGGCCGCCTGCGTGCGATTGCGAGTTCCGAGCTTTTCGTAGATTCGCCGAAGGTGCGTCTCGATAGTGTTCTCGCTGAGGAACAGCTCGCGCGCAATCGCCTTGTTGGAGTGCCCTTTTGAGAGAAGCCGCAAGACCTGCAACTCGCGGTTCGTGACGTGAAATTTGGCTCCGGGCGATTCGCCGGCTGGTACTCGCTTCGTTTCCGGAGCGCTGGCGCTGGAACTTGGTGCCAGCTCACGAAGGAGTGCGGCCGTCCGTGGATCGCCGGATACGCTCATCCGCTTGATCAGGGATCCGGTCGCCCAGTTCTCGTCCGCCACGGTTCTGACCAGCCCGCAGGCGGTTGCCCTCCTCATGACGGATTCGAACACGGGGCTGGCCTCGCGTTGGCGGCCCATGCTTTCGAGAAGTTGTGCCTGCAGAAAATGCAGGCGCAGCGTGCGGCGCCGGCGCCCTGACTCCTCTGCGTTTCGCAATGCTTCCAGGAGCTCGGGCAGCGCCTTTTCCCCTTGGCCGAGCATGAGCTGCAGACGCAGCCTGGCGATCAGCGGGTCTTCAATATCGCTTGCATGATGGAAGAAAGGACCGAACGTTTGCCAGGTTGCCGGGTCGCTGCCGAGTGCGAGGCAGTGGCGCGCGTCATCCAGGTTGTCGCATCGCATTGCCGCGTAGCTTCTTTCCAGCCACGCCGCGGCCGTCAGGCGACTGATGCCGCGGCGGGCTCCGATTTCTCCGAGCTCGACCAGTATCGCCTGGCCGGCATCGAACCGCCCCTGCCGCAAATGCAATCGGGCCGCGATGCGATGAAGCATGATCAGATGATCGGGCAGACCGGTTTCTGCGACGATGGGAAGGTAGTCATTGACCAGGGCTTCGCAGGCGTCCAGCTCATTGGCTTCATAAAGCACGTCCGCCAGATGGGTGGCAACGACGGCGCCGGAACTGCCGTACCGCTGGTCCTCCGCGATGGTCCGGTTCATTGCACCATCCAGCGTGATGCGTGCCGAAGCTGTGTTGCCGAGGATCAGTTCGATCACGGCGGAGAAGCAGGTGCTGTAACTCAGTACGTACAGCGCCTGAATTGGCTCGCAGGCCTGCCGTGCCCGTGCCAGATCCCGTTCGGCCTCGACGTAACGGCCACGCGAAATATTGCAATAGGCGCTCGCATTGGCCGCCAATCCCGCGGTGAACGGGGTGAACCTGGAGGCCTGCGGGGCGATCGCGACGACGGTTTCGAACAGTTCCGCAATACGGTCGGTCCATCCCAGCAGCATCAGCCGCATGGTGACGATCTCGTCATCGCTGGCGTTTATCGTGCTGTCCCCGGAACGCTCGATGGCCTCGATGAACCGCGTGGCCGCGCCGTAGCGGTGCGCGAATATGGCCGCGAAAGCGGCAGCCCGAAGCAGCAACGGGCGGCGAGTCACCTCGGCTTCCGGCAGCGTTGCGATGGCGCGTGCGGTGTCCGCGACGCGTCCTGAGCGCACCATGTCCATGGCCGAGGACGCGAGCAGGTCTGCCGCAAGCGACTGATCCTGGGCGGCGAGCGCGTGAACCACGGCCTGGCTCATCAGACCCTGGTCCCTGGCCCAGGTGGCCGCACGCCGATGCAGGCCAGGAATTTCCTCGGCTGCATCCCGCCGCAGCCGGGCTCGAAGAAAGTCCGCGAACAACGGGTGATATCGATACCAGCGTTGGTCGCGGTCGATCGGTGACAGCAGCAGGTTGCCGCGCAATGTCTGCGCAATCATCTGGCCGCTGTCCTTCCTTCCAAGGGCGGCGTCGCACAGTTCGGCACAGAACTCTCCCAGTACGCTCGAGCGCAACAGAAAGTCGCGCTCCGGTACAGGGCGTGTGTCGAGCACTTCCTGCGCGAGGTACTCGGCGACGCCCTCGGTCGAGCCCGAAAAGCGTTGCAACCAGTCGGCGCCGCTCTTCCCTTTTGCCGCCATGGTTATAGTGGCAAGCTGCAGCGCGGCGGGCCAGCCCTCCGTTTTCAGCTGCAGCGCTTGAGGGATCCCGTGCGAGCCCATGCTCTGGCGCTCCAGGTAGCGCGAGGTCTCCTCCTGTGAGAAGCGCAAGTCGTTATGTTCCAGCTCCAGCAGCAGTTGATGAGCCCGCATCCTGCCCAGTGCCAGAGGCGGCGACGTTCGGGAGCCGATGACGACCCGATGATTTGGGCCGAGGTTTTCCAACAGACGTTGTAGAAAGCCAAGCACATCCTGATCGGCGATCAACTCCAGATCATCGAGAAACAGCGCAAGCGCGGTGTCGGAGAGCGAGATCCGATCGAGCAGGTCGGCAGCGAACCCCTGTGCAGAAAGGGCGCCTCCCGACCGGCTACCCGCACCGCCCGGTGGCAGAAAATGCGGCCCAGCGGCGTGCAAGGCACCTATCAGCGATTGCAGGAAGCGCCCCAGGTCATTGTCACCGTGGTCGACCCGAAGCCACACCGTTGCGACGCCGCGTGCTTCGTAACGCTGGCGAAGTTGCTGCATCAGCGTCGTCTTGCCAAAACCCGCCGGCGCGCAGATCAGGGTCAGCGAGGCGCCGCTTTCTTCGATGCGGCTTAGAAGCCGGACACGCTCGACCACGGTCTGAGGCCCCTTGGGAGGCGAGAACCGGATGCCTTGTGGTGCTTTCGCAGGGTTCGTATCGGATCGCATGGGTGGGTACCGTCCGTCCTCGGTCGGATCGGCGCGCAGCCTCGATGCTAAGCGAATTCATGGATCTCCGTGATGGTCCGCCGGCCCACCCGCACGTAGTGTTCGAAGCACCACATCCAGAGTCAGTTCGACGAGGATGGCGGGCAACCCGGCCAGATCGGGTCCAGACGATCCGACGGCGACCAAGGAGATCGAATGATGGGACGCAAGGACGCTGTGGTGCAACAGCCTCTGACGGCGGTGATCGTGGGCAGCGGCTTCGGTGGCATCGGCATGGCGATCCGGCTTCGGCAGGCCGGCATCACCGACTTCGTGCTGCTGGAAAAGTCGGATCGGATCGGCGGCACCTGGCGCGACAACACCTACCCGGGCGCGGCCTGCGACGTACCGTCGCCCCTGTATTCGTTCTCCTTCGAGCAGGACTTCGACTGGCCGCGCTTCTATTCGGCCCAGCACGACATTCACCGCTACCAGCAGCACTGCGTCGACAAGTACGGCCTGATGCCGCACGTTCGCTTGAACACCGAAGTGCGGCGCGCCTGGTTCGATGAATCGAGCGGCCTCTGGAAGGTCGAGACGTCGCAGGGCGATACCGTGGCGGCGCGCGCGTTCATCACCGCGACCGGCCAGCTCAATCGTCCTGCGGTTCCGGACATCCCGGGCCTGGCAACGTTCGGCGGCAAGGTCTTCCATTCATCCCGCTGGGACCACACGCACGACTTGGCCGGCAAGCGCGTCGGGATCGTCGGCACCGGGGCGAGCGCAATCCAATTCCTGGCGCACGTGGCCGAACGGGGCGATCGAGTCACGCTGTTCCAGCGCACGGCGCCCTACGTGCTACCGAAGCCGGACCGGCGGATCACCCGGGCCGAGCATTGGCTGCACCGCAAGGTCCCCGCCCTGAGAAAGCTCGTGCGCGGCGCGGTCTACACCGTGTTCGAGACGCTGGGCGTCGGCCTGCTGAAATTCCGCCCGGTGCTGGCGCCGCTCATGGGACTGTGGCGCCTGCACCTGCGCCTGACGATCAAGAACCCCGCGCTGCGCGCCAAGCTGACGCCAGATTACGCGATCGGTTGCAAGCGCATCCTGTTCGACAACACCTACTACCGTGCGCTGGCCCGGCCGAACGTCGAGGTCGTAACCAGCGGTATCAGGGAAGTGGGCGAGGGCCATGTGGTGACGCAGGACGGCATCCGGCACGAGCTCGACACCCTGATTCTCGGCACCGGTTTCGCCGCCTCGGGCTTCCTGGCGCCGATGGAAGTTCGTGGACGCGGCGGCCGCGAGCTTCGCGCGTCCTGGCGCGACGGTGCCGAGGCCTATCTCGGGATCACCGTCAGCGGGTTTCCCAACCTCTTCATGCTCTATGGGCCGAACACGAACCTCGGCCACAACTCGATCGTGTACATGCTGGAAAGCCAGATCCGGTACATCAAGGAGGCGATCGTACGTCTGCGCGCCGCGCCGGGCACTGCGTTTGATGTGAGGTCCGACGTCCAAAGCGGCTTCAATAAAAAGCTGCAGCACAGCCTGCGCAACACGGTATGGGCCGCCGGATGCAAGAGCTGGTACATCGCCGAAAGCGGCAAGATCGTCAACAACTGGGGCGGATTCACGTTCAGCTATCGACGTTTGACGCGCCGCTTCGATCCGGTCAACTACCAGGCCATTGCAGCGAAGAGCGCCGCGCCGATAAGTGAGGATCTCGTCATCCGCGAATCCAGCGTCACGAAACTTGCGCGGTTGGCGGTCAAGACCTGCCTGAAGCCCGCGCTGCGCCCGGCGCTTCCGGTCGCCGTGCAACGACGCTGGGCCGCCATAGCGACGCGAACGCTCAGTGTGCCGTTCGGTGTGCATTTCTCGCGCTCGACCATGGCGGGTGTGCCGGTGGAAACCGTTCGCTCCAAGTCGAAAGCGCCGAAAGCCGAAAGCGCCGTCCTGTTCCTGCACGGGGGCGCGTTCGTCCTCGGCTCGCCGGTCAGCCACCGCAGTATCACCGGGCGTCTCGCCAGGTACAGCGGGGTACCGGTATTCGTCCCCGACTACCGGTTGGCACCGGAGCACCCGTTCCCGGCGGCCCTGGACGATGCGCTCGCGTGCTATCGCGCCCTGCTGGAACGCGGTTACGCACCGGAGCGGATCGCGGTTGCCGGGGATTCGGCCGGAGGCGGCCTCGCCCTTTCGCTTTGCCTTCGGCTGCGCAGCGAAGGCCTGACGCAGCCGGCCTGCCTGGCTCTGATATCGCCATGGGCGGATCTGACTTTGTCGCAACTGGCGTCGATTGCGGACGATGCCTTGCTGCGCGATTCGTGGCTGCAGCAAGGCGCGCGGGCTTATCTGCGGGGACGCACAGCCCGCGAGCCCCTGGTCTCCCCGCTGCTCGCAGACCTTGCCGGGCTGCCTCCGACGCTGATCCAGGCGGGCTCTGAAGAAATATTGCGGAACGATTCACGCCGTCTTGCCCAGGCGATGACCGCAGTCGGAGTCTTCGTTGTCCATCGGGAGTTTGCTCGCATGTGGCATGACTTCCAGCTCTATGCCGGAGTCGTCCCCGAGGCCACGGCAGCGATCGACGAAATCGCGAGGTTTGTCGACAGCAACGCTTCCAGACCTTTAGCGCGACAACCGAAGCACGAGCAGCAACGGCTGGATGTGCCTGACGATGCCTTGATGAGTCGGGCTTTGCCAGCATCGGGCAATTGAAATTGCCGATGCCGACTCACGCCGACAAGCCTCACGCAGACAATCGAGGATGCGCGTGACGCGATTCTTCGACTTCCACCTTGACCTCGTGAATCAGTGTCTTTGGCGTTGCGGCGAATCGGGCGTCGACCGGCGAATTGCGCTGACCCCCAAGGCGTTCGACGTGCTTCGATACCTGGTGGAGCGCCCGGGGCGGCTGGTGACGCAGGACGAAATCCTTCTAGCCCTGTGGCCAAAGGCTTACGTCCAGCCCGAAGTCCTGAAGCACCACGTCCTGGAGCTGCGCAAGGCACTCGGGGACGATCCCAGGAATCCGCGCTTCATCGAGACCATGCTGCGACGCGGGTATCGCTTTATCGCGCCGCCCGGTGCCGGCCCTGACGCGGGTCGCGCTGTGGAGCCGAAGCCTGCGCACGGCCGCCTGGTGGGAAGAGACGCAGCCTTCGCGCAGTTGCACGATTTTCTGGCCAGGGCGTCACAGGGCCAGCGACAGATTGTCTTCATAACCGGGGAGCCCGGAATCGGCAAGACGGCGCTGGTCGACGAATTTGAAAGTCGGGCGTTTGCCGGGCTGTCTGGTCTGCGGCTCGCGCGCGGCCAGTGTGTGGAGGGATACGGAGGTCAGGAAGCCTACTACCCGATGCTGGAGGCCTTGGGTCACCTGTGCCGCGGTCCCGCGGGCGAGGAGATCGTCGATATCCTGGCGGCGCAGGCGCCGACGTGGCTGGTCCAGTTTCCGGGACTGCTGAAACCCGAGCACCGCGAAACGCTTCAATCTGAAATCCGAGGGATCACGCGCGAGCGGATGCTGCGGGAAATCGGCGAAGCGCTTGCATCCATCGCGGCGGAGCGCCCGCTGCTGATCGTATTCGAAGACCTGCAGTGGGTCGACCACGCGACCGTGGATCTGCTGTCGGCGCTGGCGCGACGCCGATCGCCCGCTCGCGTGATGCTGGTGGGCAGTTATTCCGAGGCGCACCTTGCGCTGGTCGATCACCCGTTGAGGGCCCTCAAGAGGGACCTGTTGGTGCACCAGTTGTGCCGGGAAATCTCGCTGGAGCCCTTGTCAAAAGGCGCCATCGAGGAACATCTCGCGATGGATTGCCCCGATGCGAGCGGATCGCCGGACCTGGCGGAGTTGATTCATCGACATTCGGGAGGCAACCCGCTGTTTATGGTGATCACGCTCGATCACATGAGAAGCCGAGGCTTCATCTCGCGCGAGGGCGGCGCGTGGCGGCTGTGCGTGACGCCGGATCAGGTCGAGCTCGGTGTGCCCGAGCGTCTGCGCAGGCTGATCGAAGCGCGGATCGAGCGCCTGAGCGCGGAGGAGCAAAGAGCGCTCGAGGCGGCGAGCGTGACCGGCGCGGTGTTTGCGGCGAGCGTCAGCGCTGCTGCCGGCGACATCGACCCGCAGGACTTCGAAGATCTGTGCGAAGGATTGTCGCGCCGGCACCAGATCGTGCGGCCAGCCGGCTCCCAGCAGTTTCCCGACGGCAGCGCCTCGGCGCGCTACGAATTCGTGCATGCCCTTTACCGCCAGGTGTTGTACGGGCGGCAGACCTCCGGACGCAAGGCCAAGCTGCACTCACGTATCGGTGCCCGCTTGGAAACACTGTATGGCGCGGCCCACGGCCAGATCGCAGCCGAGCTTGCTCATCATTTCGAAGAAGGCTTCCACTGGGCGCGTGCGTCGACCTGTCTTCAACTGGCGGCAGACACGGCAATCTTGCGCC
>DATBCI010000238.1:0-8452 GCA_036270555.1 Burkholderiaceae bacterium | reverse complement strand
CGCCGAGCAGATCTGTATCACCAAGGACAACGTGCAGGTGGGGGTCGACGCGGTGCTTTACATGCAGGTACTGGACCCGCATCGGGCCTCGTACGGCATCGCGAACTACGATTACGCGATCACCCAGCTGGCGCAAACCACCCTCAGAAGCGAGATCGGCAAGATCGAGCTCGACAAGACGTTCGAAGCGCGCGGAGTGATCAACGCCAACGTCGTGGCCGAGCTCGACAAGGCGTCCGGCGCGTGGGGCGTGAAGGTGATGCGTTACGAGATCAAGAACATCACGCCTCCCAAGGATGTGCTGTCGGCGATGGAAAAGCAGATGCGCGCAGAGCGGGAAAAGCGCGCGCTGGTTCTGGCCTCGGAGGGCGAGCGCGACGCGAAAATCAACCAGGCCGAAGGCGACAAACAGCGCGTGATCAAGGCGTCCGAGGCCAACCGCCAGCAGCAGATCAACGAGGCCGACGGTCAGGCCGAAGCGATACTGCGGGTGGCCAGCGCGACGTCGCAGGCCCTGGCCAAGATTGCCGGCGCCCTGAGCGAGCGCGGCGGCGAGCAGGCGATGCAGCTGCGCCTTGGCGAGGAGTATTTGCGCCAGTTCGGCAATATTGCGAAACAGGGCACGACGCTGGTCATTCCGAGCGAGCTGAGCAATCTGGCTTCGATTGTGGCGACCGCCACCAGCATCGTGCGCAAGGACGGGCCGGATCAAAAAGGAAGGCCTGCCGGGTAGAAGGTCGACGGCTGACGACAACCGGATGTGCTGCAACTGACGATGAACGACTTCGACCATGACGCGGCGGTCGGGCTGCTCCATCGAATCGCGAAGGGCGACGAGCCGGCGTTCGTCGAGCTCTTTCGCGCCATCAACCGCAGAGTCCTGATGTTCGCGATGCGTCTGCTCGGTGACCGGCAGGACGCAGAGGAAGTGCTCAACGATACGGCGCTGGAACTGTGGCGCCATCCGGACCGATTTCGCGGCGACTCGCGCTTCATGACGTATGTGCTCGGCATCGCGCACCATGCGGCCTGCAGCCGGCTGCGCAGCAGGGGTCGCCGTGAAGCGGATGCGGGAGACGATATCGAGGAGGTGGCCGACGACGACTCAACCCCATTCGACATGCTCTGGAAGAAGGAAACGCTGGCCGCGGTCGGGCGGTGCATGGATGGACTGTCGGAGCGCCGGCGCGTCATTGTCCATCTGGCTTATTTCGAAGATATGTCTCGAGAGGAGATCGGGCGCATAATCGGTTGCGAAGCGAACGCGGTCCGGCAGCATCTTTGTCAGGCACTGCGCAAGATGAAACCCTGTCTCGCCAGATCGGGATTGAAATGACGGGGCTCTGACATGTTGAGCGAGAAGGACTTCGAGTCGCTTGTGCCGTGGTATGTCAACGGCAAGCTGGACGATGGCGAGCGCGCGCTGGTGGCCGCGTACCTGGAGGCACACCCGGAACAGAGCGCCAGGCTCCAATGGAACGAGTCGCTGCGCAGCGCAATCAAGGATCAGGCTGGCGTGCTGCCGGATGACATCGGGCTGCAACGCGCCCTGCTGGCCGTGCGCGAAGCTGAGGGAACGAGGGCGTTGCCCCGGGCCGGCGCGCCCGGCCAGATCACACAACTGCTGGAAAGCGTGCGCAGCGGTGATACCGGTGCCCGCGACGCGCTGTTTGCGCTGGCGTACGGGGAACTGAAGAGGCTCGCACACGCACGGCTGTACCAGGCGGGGCGCAGCAACACGCTGGATACGATCGGGCTGGTGCACGAGGCGTATCTGCGCTTCATGCGGTCTAGCGATCTGCGCTCGGAGGATCGGCGCTCGTTCTTCGCGTTCGCGTCCCAAGTGATGCGCAACGTGATCGTCGACACCGCGCGCGCACGGTTGGCGCAGCGCCGGGGCGGAGGCGTGCCGGAGCTGACCCTTTCGACCCAGTTGCTGGAGCAGGTGTCCAGCGGCGAGGAAGCCATCCTCGACGTTCACGAAGCGCTGCTGGTGCTGGAGCAGGCGGACCCGAGACTCGCACAGGTGGTCGAGATGCGCTACTACGGCGGCTATACGGAGGCCGAGATCGCCGAGACGCTGGGTGTTACCGAACGGACCGTGCAGCGCGACTGGACCAAGGCGCGCCTGCTGCTGCACGCGGCGCTGCACCGCAAGGGCTGAGTACCACCCCCGCCACCTGGAATGCCTCGACCGGTCCGGCGCCCGACGAACGCGTCAAGGCATAGCCCATCGCGGCGCAGGCGAGCAACGACAAGGCGGCCAGGATGGCGACCGCCGTCTGGTGCCTCTGCGCGAACTTGGCAACGCGATAGGGCAGCCGATCAGGACGAGCCTGCACCGGCTCGCCGCGCAGGTACCGTCGCAGGTCCTGCCCGAGCGACGCGGCGCTGTCATATCGATCGTCTGCCTCGGTCGCCAGCGCCTTGAGAACGATCGAGTCGAGGTCGCCCTTCAAACGCCGGGCCAACTCGTTCTGGGTCATGGCTCGCGCGGCTCCCGCATCGGGTCCCAAGCGCGCGCTCGGCTTTTGCACGCCGGTGGCGGGGATTGCGTGCTGCCGCCAGCGCGCCGCCGCGCCGGGTTCGACCTGGTACGGACGGTTGCCTGCGAGCAGCTCGTAAAGCACGATCCCGAGCGCGTACACATCGGTGATCGCATTGCCGCCATCGCCACGCAGCAGCTCGGGACTCGCGTAATCGGGCGTCAGAGCCTGACCGTAGGTCTGGGTGAGCTCGGTGTGCGGCGCCTCCGACTGCAACTGCCTGGCGGCTCCGAAATCGAGCAGCCGCACTTCGCCCGTTTCATTGACCAGGATGTTGGACGGCTTGATGTCGCGATGAATGATGCGTCGGCGGTGCGCATACTGTACGGCGGCCAGCACCTGCAGGAACAGCGTCAGGCGGTCGCGTACGCCCAAGCGCCGCCCATCGCACCACCCGATCAGCGACTCGCCGACCACGTATTCCATTGCCAGGTAGCGCAGGCCGTCTTCGGTCGTTCCCGCGTCGTACAGGCGCGCGATGTTCGGATGCTCGAGGCCCGCCAGGATGTCACACTCGCGCGAGAAGCGGCTGGCCATATCGGGACGCCGCCGCGACAGATTCGGCACCTTCAGTGCCACCTCGCGTTGGAACGCCCCGTCGCCTCGCTGGGCCAGCCAGACTTGAGCCATGCCGCCGGCGCCGAGCTCTCGCACGAGACGGTAGGGGCCGACGCGCTGGCCCGACTCCAAGACGCGACGCCGGTGGGCAGGTTTCGACGGCGCCGCGCCTCGCAGCGTGCCCGTGCGAGGCAGCAGCGCGCGCCGCAGCGCCTGCTCCAACTCTCGATGGTCAAGCTCCAGCGCATCGAGCCAGCGGCGCCGGCCGACGTCATCGAGCTCCAGCGCTTCCTCCAGCAGCCGGCTCATCTGCGCCATGTGCTTGACTGAAATCGACATTGATCCCTCAGTCGCTCCATATCGGTGATTCGTCAGCCGGTACTGCTCCACCACAAAAGGTCGCCACCCAAAAGGTCACGCCAAAGCAAGAGGCCCGGGTCCTTTCGGAATCCGGGCCTCTGGAAGCAGAGCTGGGGTCACTCGCTAGGCGGTCCCCCCTCCCGGATACCGCGGATTCCCGGTCCGATTGCCCAGTCGCATCCCGATGGACAATACGGATCCCCGCGAGACGACGCTGTCCCTGGCGCGGATGACGAGGTGCCCGTATTTCACAGCGGTGCTCTCCCTGGAGAGTGGGTCAATCGGATGATCGGATCAAATGTAAAGAATCTTTACAAAAGAGTCAACCCCCTGCGATAATGAAATTCAATCGGTCGTGCCGGGCACAAACGCAGGTGGCCAACCCCACCATCACAAGAAGACGCAACGCGCTCGCGCTGTTCCACGCCTATGCGGAGAAGGCGCTGGCCGAGGGTGCCGCTCCCAAAGGCCTCGAGCAGGCGTTTGCGGCGTCGTTGCAGATCTCGCCCAGCATGTGGAGCCAGATCAAGTCGGCGCGCCCGATCGGCGACAAGCTCGCGCGACAATTCGAAGCGCTGTCCTCGAGGCATCAGGGCTGGATGGACGAGAGCCACGAGCCGGCGCAGTTGAGCCCGGCTGAAAAAGCGTTCCTGGATCTTTCGTTAAGGGCCTGGCGTGCGACCAACACCCAGGGCCGCCGGAGCTTGCGAGCCTACCTGGCCAGGGTGGTGGACGCCACAACGCCGACCGCCTCGGCGCAGTGACGGCCTGCAACAACGGGTGGTTGAGTTACCTCTGACGAGGCCGGGAGCGCGTCAGAGCAGCTCGACGCCCTTGGGCCTCGCGCCGGGGCTGACGACCCGGCGCATCGACGGCACACGAGAGGCCGGCGGTTCACGTGGCTCAGCCTGCCACAGCAGCATCGTGGCGTAGGCGCGCCATGGGCGCCATGGTTCGGATCTTCGCTCCAGCTCCCGTTCGGTGCAGTCGCCCATCCTTCTGCGCAGATGAAGGTCGCCCGCGGGAAAGGCGTCGGGGTCGCACATTGCCCGCATCGCGACGTATTCCGCGGTCCATTTGCCGATTCCGGGAACCTCGCACAAGCGTGACCGCAGATCGTCGTAGTCGACAACACCTTCAAAGCGAATCCTGCGTTCACAAACTGCGCGGGCGAACGCCCGAACGGTATCGGCGCGCGCGCGCGTCAAGCCGATGCGGGTGAGGTCGGCGTCCGCCAGGACATCCGGCGTCGGGAACAGATGCGTCAAACCGTCGGACGGTGCAATACGCTGGCCGAACGCGTCAGCCAGGCGCCCGGCCAGGGTCGTTGCCCCCTTGACGCTGACCTGCTGGCCGAGGATGGCCCGCACCGTCAGCTCGAATCCATCCCAGCACCCCGGCACGCGCAGCCCCGCCTCGGTCTCGACTGATCTGGCGAGCACCGGATCGACGCGCAGCGTCCTGGCGATTACGGACCAGTCGGCGTTCAGATCGAACATGGCGCGCGCCCGCTCGATGATGAACAGCAGCGAGCGCGGCTCATCGAAGTGCACGCAGGCGGCGAGCTCGTTCTTCTGCGCTTCGAAGTAGACCTCCAGGAATCCCTGGTGACCGGACAGGGCGATCGAACGGCGATAACGCCCGTCGCGCACGGTCTCCACGCCAGGCGTGGCGCGAGCTGCCAGGAATTCGAGCAGTCGTTTCCAGTTGTACGGCGGCCGAAAATCCAGGCGGAACAGGTACGCGTTGTGGGGCAGCTTCGGTGCCTTGCGCGCGAGGCGCCGGATCTGAGTCGGGGTTCGTTGATAGACCCTTCGAATCGTCTCGTTGAACCGGCGCACGCAGCCGAACCCCGACGCCAGCGCGACCTGGCCCATCGGCAACGCCGTCTCGTCGATCAGTTTCTTCGCGAAATGCAGGCGCCTCGTCTGGGCGACGGCGGTGGGCGTCGCCCCCAGGTGTTTGAGGAACAGTCGGCGAAGATGCCGGCCTCCCACGCCCAGGTGTTCGGCCAGCGCCTCCACGCCGCCGTCCTCCAGTCCGCTTTCGCTGATCAGCCGCAGGGCGCGCGTGACGGTGTTCTGGGTGCCGGCCCAGGCAGGACATCCGGGTGAGGATTCAGGCCGGCAGCGCAGGCACGGGCGAAATCCCGCTTCGGCCGCAGCCGCCGCAGTTGGAAAGTACACGATGTTGCGGTCGTTGGACGTGCGCGCGCGGCAGCTCGGTCGGCAGTAGATCCCGGTCGTCTTCACGGCAATGAAAAACTTGCCGTCGAAGCGCGCATCGCGAGCGTACCGCGCTCTGTTGCAAACTTCCCAGTCCAGTTTCATAGGCTCCGCCTGCGGGGATCGTAACGGATTGGGGCGCGTGCATCGGACGTTTTCGGACCTCATTTCGCCGCACCGGCATGTTGCCTCGTTTTATCCACATCTCGTCGACCGGGGCATCAACGACTTGGGTCAGATCGCGGCCCAGGCCAATCTGGTCGCGGGTGGCGTCGTCACCGGCACGCTGCATGCCGTCCTGCTGGTTCCGACGCAGGATCGGGGAGATGAGGCGGTCCCGGCAGCGGCGGATGCCCCTGGCCTCGCCATTCCGGAAGATGGTTCAAGCGCAGATGCGACAGCGCGCGTCCGCGCGCCGATTCGGCCACTGATCGGCAGGCGGCTATGATGTGCGGATGTACACGCTGCACATCGGGAACAAGAACTACTCCAGCTGGTCGTTGCGGCCGTGGGCGCTGCTGCGCTCGTTGAACATCCCGTTCCAGGAGCAGATGCATTTTTTCGAGAGCGGGTCGAACGCAGAGCGGTTCCGGCAGTTTTCGCCCTCGGCCCGCGTGCCGTGCCTGCAGGACGGTTCGACCGTGGTGTGGGATTCGCTGGCCATCGCCGAATACGTCGCCGAGCGCCATCCCCATGTGTGGGCTGCCGCCCCGGCCTCACGTGCGTGGTCGCGTTGCGCGTGCGCGGAGATGCATGCCGGTTTCGCCGATCTGCGCAGCCAGTGTTCGATGAGCATTGGCGTGCGCATTCGCCTACACACGGTCACCGATGGGTTGAGAAGCGACCTGCAACGGTTGCAGGAGCTGTGGAGCGACGGGCTGCGGCGCTTTGGTGGACCATGGCTTGCGGGGTCGGAGTTCACGGCGGTCGACGCCTACTTCGCCCCGGTCGCCTTCCGCATCCAAACGTATGAGTTACAGCTTGCTGACCCGTGCCGGTCCTACGCGCACGCATTGTTGGGTCATCCCGTTTTGCAGGAATGGCAGGCCGCAGCGCTGGCCGAAACGCAGCGCGACGAGCCGCACGAGGTGGAGATCCTGGAAGTGGGAACCTTGCTGGCTGACCATCGGGCTCGCTGATTCTCCAGCGCCGTTGTCCACGCCTTGGTCTGCGCCGTCTCTATTGTGACCGGCTCGAAATAGCGGCAGGTTTCCGGGGCATTTCGTTCCGACCCGGCTCACGGGTCGGCGGCACAATCGCGGCCATGGAAACGATCACCGCAACCGACATCACCTGGTCCCTGACTCGCACCGGGGCGCTCGTGCGGGCGCAAGCCCGCGGTCACGTCTTCGGCGGCGAGTGGTTCGAACGCTCGGCCGAGGTTGACGCCGAACAGGGCGAGGCCGGCTATTCGGTCACGCACTGCGCGCGTTGCGGCGCCGCGCTGTTCGCCGAGTCGGCCAAGGTCGATGACGCTGCGAATCCGGCGCTCGATGCCGAGTGCCCGGACGTCCAGGTTGACAGCCAGTGCCGCATCTACCGGCTGCCGGTCGGTTCGCGTCGGCCCGCCTACTAGCACTCTGGTCGCTCCCCGGCGGCGCACCTCGCCGGTACGTCTCGTTAACACGCCCGCCGGGCGCTGTCGTTCCTCGCTGTCGTCCTGCACGCCCGTTTGCCGTCTGATCGTCAGGCGGTATGACCTACGTCAGTTTCGCCTTTCAGAACTCCCGGGTAATTTGCGTTCTACTCGCTCTACCTGAAGGCCCCGATTAACGGAAAGCTAACGCTGCGACGTACGACCTCGGAGACCAAAGTGCGCTTCAGATTCTGGCTGATGACTTCCCTGATCGTCGCGTTCGTCGCCTACTCGGAGGCCTTTGGAATTCACCTGGTTCCCGCTCCGGCGCAATCGGCCGACCGCGACGTGGGGCTTGGGCTGGCTGTCATCGACGACGCAGGCCGCTAACCCAGGCGCGGCGAAAAAACCGTCAGCGCGCGGTCGCGGCCGACGCAGCCGGGGTCGGACTCCAGCTTTCGGCCGCCGCTCCGGCCAGCGCTCGCAAGCGTTCCTCGTCGGCGGCCAGCTGTGCCGCCGGCCCCTGGTAGACGATGCGGCCATCATCGAGAACGTAGGCGACATCGGCGATCTGGATCGCCGCACGAACGTTCTGCTCGACCAGCAGGATCGACAGGCCCTGCTGGCGCAGGCTGGCGATCACCTGGAAGACCTCCCGCACGATCAACGGGGCGAGGCCCTGCGAAGGCTCGTCCAGCAGCAGGATGCGAGGATTCAGGACCAGAGCGCGTCCGATCGCCAGCATCTGCTGCTCTCCGCCGGACAGTTGCCGGCCACGGTGCGAGCGCCGCTGAGCCAGCCTCGGGAACAACTGGTACACCGACTCGACGCTCCACGGCCCGGGGCGCTGCAGCGGAACCATCAAGTTCTCCTCGACGGTCAGGTTCGCGAATACACGCCTGCCCTCGGGGACGTAGCCCACGCCCAGACCGGCGATGCGATAAGGCGGCCAGGTGGTGCAGTCGCGCCCCAATACCTGGACCGTGCCCGAGCGTGCCGGGGTCAGGCCGAGCAGGGAACGCATCGTCGTACTCTTGCCGGCTCCATTGCGGCCCAGCAGGGTGGCCACCTGACCATCGGCCAGCGCCACTGAAACCCCGTGCAGGATGTGGCTCTTGCCGTAGTACGTGTCGAGGTTCCTGGCTTCCAGCGCGTTCATGTCGCGCTCGCTCCCAGGTAGGCGGCCT
>DATBCI010000237.1:0-2521 GCA_036270555.1 Burkholderiaceae bacterium | reverse complement strand
CGAATGCGTGGTGCGCCATCAGCTTGTGCGGGGCGGGCACGGCCGGGCCGGCGCCGAGCAGGTGCAGGTGCGCGACGCCAGGCACGGCACGGACCGGCGGCTGATCCACCTCGCCCGTCAGGAAGCTCGTGATCCCAACCCGGTTGTCGACCCCGAAGATCCGGTGCAGGCTGGGCTGCTGCAGGCAGGCATCGATCAGCAGCGTCTCGTCGTCGAGCTCTGCGAAAAGGCGGCCCAGGTTCGCGGTGACCCAGGAACGGCCATCGCCGCGGTTAGGGCTCACAATCGCCAACGCGCGGCGCTCGGGGTCGTTGCCGAACCAGCGGTGCACGAGCTGCGCGCGCACCGCGAGCAGTGTTTCGACATTCTCCGCCTCCGTCGCCGAAGCTGGGGTGACGGCCGTGGGCAGGCTGTCGACGATCTCCTGCATCGGCGCGGCGCGCTGCCGAGTCAACGCCAGGTCGATGTCGGACTGCGTGACGAAACCCAGTGCGATCGCCACCTCGCCGAAGCGGCGCGGATCCTGCGCCTGCCGGCTCAGAACGATCGAGACCTGTCGATCCTTGAGTCGGCCCAACGCCACAAGGGTTCGACCGATGCGCGCATCCACCGGCACCTGCCCCGATCGGTCGAGCGCACGCCCACCGGGCTTGGCTCCGGTCGCCGAAACCAGCCGGACGGTCGAGCGCGACATGTTGCCTCTATTGCAGGGCGGGAATCGCCAACGGCGGCGCACTGGCAGTACGGCTTTCGCCGCGCTTCGCTGCTGCGCCCCTTGCCGCCCGCTCGCCGTTGATCAACGCGCCGAACACCGGCACCCCGAGTCGAGAAGCAAGATGCTCGGCGTTTCGCACGCGAGGGTCGATCCACTGCGCAAGCGGTCTGAGCAGGAAGCCTGCTACGACGCCCGCTGCTGCCGCGAGCCACACGATCGCGGGTCCGCCCTGCCACGGCTGCTCGCCGCTGCCCGCCTCGGCCGCGTCGACCACGGTCATCGTCGGACGGCTCACAACCTCCTGGCTGCTCAATTCCCCGAAGCGGACCGTGGCCGCGGCAAGCGCCTGTCGCGCCATCTCGTACTCGTCGCGTGCAGATTGCAGCGGAGCTGCGCTGACTCCGCCGGGGGCCACGCCCACTGGCGGCATGCTTCCAGCGGCTCCCTGGTTACCCAGCACGCTGCGCTGATCGCCGCCCGCGCGATCGTCCCTGAGGCCGAACCAGTTCGTCTCTGCGGCCAGACCGGCGACCCGCGCAGCCTCGACCAGTGCTGGCGCGTCGGCCCGCAGATTCGTCGTGTCCTGCAGCGCCTGCAAACGAGCGTGCGCCTGGTCCATCTCGTCGCGCAGCACCGACACCCGCTGGCGCGCCCTCTCTGCCGCCGCAGCAGCAACGTTCGCACGGAGCTCCTGGCTGACGCGGTCGTACGCGGCGACAAACGCGTTGGCGATCCGCGCCGACAATGCGGCATCGGAGCTGCGGTAGCCGACCGAAACGAGGCCTTCCGGCTCGGTGGCCTCCACGCCCAGGTGCGCGAGGAGACGCGTCGCGCCTGCATGCGCATCGAACGCCAAGTGGTCCGGAAGCGCCTCCGGGCCGACCTCGGCCAGCACACGCCGCGCAACGCGCTCGCTTCGAATCAGCGCAATCTGCGTTGCGATCCATTCCCGCGCCGCGCCCGCCGCTCCCGCCGCCACCGGATCCAGGGCGATGCGCGCGGTCGCAACCTGCGCCGGGACCCACACCGTCTGGAGCAAAGACGCCGAGCACGCGGCCACTGCGACTCCAATGGCCGGGGCGACCCACCACGGCCGCGGCGCGTGCAAGCTGTCGAGCACCCGGCGCCGCCGGTCAGCGCCAATCGAACGGCCGGATCGAGCGTTAGGCATCGACATCACAGCCCTTTCAAACCTTTCGCGATCGCATCGGCCGACTTGCTGGCGGCATCCGCCGGTGCAGCGCCCACCGCAACCGGCGTCTTCTCGGGCACGGGCTCGGTCTGCATCGCGAGCTTCTGGAACTCGCCCACGTACTGGATCTTGGCCGCGTCGCGCAGGCGCTTGACTTCGGCTTGCACCAGCTCGTCGCGCTTGCGGTTGGTCAGAAACTGTTCGATCGACGAGCGGGCCGCTTTCAGATCGACCGGCGCCGGCTGCGACGAAACGATTTTCACGATGTTGGCCCCGAAGTTCGGGCCTTCGAAAAATTCGATCGTCCCGTCCTTACCCCGCGCAATCCTCGACAACATCGCCATCGGAACCTGCTCGGCTGCACGCACGCCCATATTGGCCGACATTTTCACGTCCTGAGCCTTCAGCCACCGCAGCGCTTCTTCCATGTTTCCCTTGGCCAGGCGCTTCTTCAACTCCTCGCGCTGTTCGAGTGTCATCGCCGGAACAAGCGCCTCCTGCAGCGCATAGACCCGCCGCTGCGCGAACAGGTCCGGGTTGTCGTCGTAATATTTCTGAATGTCCGCATCGCTGGGCTTGGCGTTCGGCAATATCTGCTTCTGCACGTAGGCATC
>DATBCI010000236.1:0-1636 GCA_036270555.1 Burkholderiaceae bacterium | reverse complement strand
GGCTGCGACGACGACACCGTGTTCATGATCGACCTGGCGGCGCGCCTGCACGACATCGGCAAGATCGGCATCCCGGACGGCATCCTGCTGAAGTCCGGGCGCCTGAACGAGGCCGAAATGAAGCTGATGCAGACGCACGCGATGATCGGCTCCGAAATCCTGGCCCAGAGCAACGTGCCGCACATGAAGATGGCCGAGGAGATCGCGCGCTTCCACCACGAGCACTGGAACGGCGGCGGTTATCCGTTCGGCATCGGCCAGACGGCCATTCCCATATGGGCGCGCATCACCGCGCTGGCCGATGTGTTCGACGCACTGACGCACCGGCGGCCATACAAGGAGGCCTGGTCGATCGACGCCGCGCTCGACGAGATCGCCGGCAAGAAGAGCATCCAGTTCGATCCGGAGCTGACCGACATGTTCCTGGTGCTGGTGCGCCGCCTGCAGCGCGAGGTCGGCGACCTGGACCAGTATCTCGGCCAGGCCGCGCGCGAGTCGCGCTTCATCCAGGCACGGCGCAAGATCGCCGACGCGCTCAAGCTGTTCAACGGCAACGGCTCGTCCGCTTCGCGCTCCTGACGGTCTAGCACGATCACGCTCTCCCAAGTTGCGGGCATGTGCCAGGCCGGGGCGGTCCGATTTTGCTTGTTTTCGGCTTGTTGAATGGACGGTTGCGGGCAACCGGCTACTCCGCACCGGCGAACCATCGCCCGTGCTTACCGCCTTGAAGCGACAGCCTTAGCTGGCGGCGGAGAGCAATGCCTGAGGCAGTTGCCCTACATGGACGATGCGGTCCACGTTGCGCACCGTATCCGGCCGGTGGGTGACGATCACCAGGCCCACGCCCCAGGTTTTCAGGCGCTCGGTGATCTCGCGCTCGCGCGCCAGATCGAGCTGGTCGAACGCCTCGTCCAGGAACACGATATGCGGCTTGCGATACAGGGCACGCGCCAGCAGGACGCGCTGCTTTTGCCCGCCTGACAGGGCCGTGCCCAGGCTGCCGACGATCGTGTTGTACTGCATGGGCATCGCCTGGATCTCTTCGTCGATGCCGGCCACGGCGGCGGCGGCCCGTATCAGGTTCGGGTGGTACTGCGGGTCGAAGAAGCTGATGTTGTCCTCCACCGTGCCCACGAACAGCTGATCGTCCTGCATCACGACGCCCAGGCGCGCCCGGTAGGCCGAACGGTCCCAGTCGCGCAGGTCCCGGCCATTGGCCTCGACCATGCCTTCCGTGCGATCGAGCAATCCCACCAGAACCTTGACCAGCGTCGTCTTGCCGCAGCCCGAGGGACCGACGATCGCGACGGTCTCGCCCGGCTTGACCGAGAAGTCGACGTTGCGGAACGCGTAGCCCTCGACGCCGTAGGCGAACCCCAGGGCCTTGGCGCGGATCTGCAGTGGCGCATCGGGCGAATTGGCCCCGGCCGGCTGGCTCGGCTCCGGCTCGGCCAGCGCGATGTCGGCGATGCGCTCGGCGTGCAGATCCAGCATGCGGAAGTCGATCGCCTTGTCGACCAGGTTGTTCACGCGCGTGAGAAACAGCAGCTTGAACGACAGGAAGCCGAACAGCATGCCGACCGAGAAGCGCCCGTCCATCACCAGCACGGTGCCGAGCCAGATGACGGCGACGTTC
>DATBCI010000235.1:0-2108 GCA_036270555.1 Burkholderiaceae bacterium | reverse complement strand
GCGCTGCTGGGGCTGGACACGCCCCGATACAGCATCACGCCGGCGCCGGGGCAGACGTACGCGCAGTCGCTGGCGATGGGCGGCATCAACATCCGTGACTACATCAGCAACGGGTCCGGCCGCAAGCCTTACACCGGCGCGATCCAGCCGCGCGTGGGCTTCTCGTACGACACCTTTGGCGACAAGCAGACGGTGTTTTTCGGGGCCTACGGGCGCGCCTACGACCGCAAGGTCGCCACCAACGCGCTCGACGAGAAGCAGAAGAACCTGCAGCAGCCCGGCGAGATCTGGCTGGTCAAGAACGATTTCAAGGCGCCGTATACGGACCAGTACAACGTCGGCGTTCGCCAGGGCTTGGGCGTGTGGAACACCGAGTTGGCGTACACCTACTCGTACAGCAACAACCAGTTCAACTGGTTCGGCGGCGATCGCGACCCGCACGGGGGCTGGGATGACAAGAGCATCATCGATCCGCTGTTCAGCGGGCCGCACTATGTGACACCGCAGGGAAAAATGATTAACTACGGAACCCTCGTGCTGGGCGATTTCATCACGAAGGCCAGAACCGAGATGGCGTACCTGAAGGCCGACAAACCGTACACGACCGCCTCGGGCTGGGGCCTGACGGTCGCCTACACCTACTCGTACGGCTGGACCACCAATCGCCAATGGACCAACGACGTTTTCAACTGGACCTACGGCAAGCCCGGCGTCGGGTGGTATCCATCGGCCGACGTCGAGCGCCAGCGCATCGTGGCGACCGCCATCACGGATCGGTTGCTGCCGTTCGGAGTGGTGGTCGGAAGCAAATGGACGTACGGTTCCGGGCTGCCATACCAGATCACCGACTGCACCAAAGATTTCTCGCATTGCATCTACCGGGAAGGGTTCGGAGGACACTTCGATCAGGTCGACGTCAGCCTGTCCAAGCGGTTCGGGGTGGGGTTCGGAGGATTGACGGTGCGCCTCGATATCCTGAATATCCTGGGCGACGACAATTACGCCGGTTACGACGGCTTCGTAGGCGGGCCGCCGACGACGCACCCGGTGAATTCCTATGGGGGCGACAACGCGCACTTCGGAATTCCGAACTCGATGGGAGGCCCGATGCGGACGTACAAGATGGGCTTGCGCTACGACTTCTGATCTGATTGCGATCCCGTGGCCGGCGGCTCGCGTGGCTCAACAGGTATCGATGAGGCGGCCGGTGTCCTTGCCGGGCGCCGGCGCCTGCTGACGTTCGCCTCGGCGCTCGTTTGCGGCTGCGCGAGCACGGGCACCGCGCCGCCGCCCCCGCTCGACGAGGTTCAACGGCGCAGCTTCGAGCCGCTGCTGGACGATGTGCAGCGGCGCACCTTCGATTTTTTCTGGCAGACGGCCAACCCGGCCAATGGCCTGGTGCCGGATCGCTATCCGTCGCGCTCGCCCTGCAGCATCGCGGCGGTCGGCTTCGGGCTGACCGCGTATCCAATCGGCGTGGAGCGCGGCTGGATCACGCGCGAGCAGGCGCGCGATCGGGTGCTGGCGACGCTGCGTTTTTTTTCCGAGGCTCCGCAGGGACCGCAGAGCACAGGCGCCGCCGGCTACCAGGGCTTTTTCTACCACTTCCTGGACATGGAGCGGGGCCGGCGCGCTGCCGACTGCGAGTTGTCCACGGTGGACACAGCGCTTCTGCTGGCCGGAATGCTGTTCTGCCAGAGCTGGTTCGATCAGGAGAACGACGACGAGGCGCAGATCCGCCAGCGGGTCGACGCGATTTACGCGCGCGTCGATTGGACCTGGGCCCAGCCGCGCCCGCCGCTGATCGCCCTGGGTTGGACTCCCGAGCGCGGGTTCATCGAATTCGACTGGCACGGCTACGACGAAGCGATGATCGTCTACCTGCTGGCGCTCGGTGCGCCGGTCCATGCCATCGGTGTGTCGGCGTGGCCCGCGTGGTGCTCCAGCTACGATCGGTCGTGGGGGACTTACCTCGGTTACGAGCACCTGGGATTTCCGCCGCTGTTCGGACACCAGTTCTCGCACGTGTGGACCGACTTCCGCGGCATCGCGGACCCGTACATGCGTGCGCGCGGCATCGACTACTTCGAGAACAGCCGGCGCGCGAC
>DATBCI010000234.1:0-30094 GCA_036270555.1 Burkholderiaceae bacterium | reverse complement strand
TTGGCACCTCGATGTCGGCTCATCTCATCCTGGGGCTGTAGCCGGTCCCAAGGGTATGGCTGTTCGCCATTTAAAGAGGTACGTGAGCTGGGTTTAAAACGTCGTGAGACAGTTTGGTCCCTATCTGCCGTGGGCGCTGGAAGATTGACGGGGGCTGCTCCTAGTACGAGAGGACCGGAGTGGACGCACCTCTGGTGTACCGGTTGTCACGCCAGTGGCATCGCCGGGTAGCTATGTGCGGAAGAGATAACCGCTGAAAGCATCTAAGCGGGAAACTCGCCTGAAGATTAGTCTTCCCGGAGGCTTGACCTCCCTGAAGGGTCGTCCAAGACCAGGACGTTGATAGGCTGGGTGTGGAAGGGCCGTGAGGCCTTGAGCTAACCAGTACTAATTGCCCGTGCGGCTTGATCCTATAACCGTGCCGCCTCGTTCTCGAGGCTGAGAGCCGAAACAATCACACATTTGCCCCTGCTCCGCGCGTCGCGCGCTGTGCAGGGCCCTCCGAAGCGCGCAAGCGCGAAGGAGGGTTCTTCCGAGTTGGATCTTTTGGATTCAGCGCTCAAAGCGCGCTGCTTCCGAGAGGTCGTCTGTCTTCAGCCTGACGACCATAGCGAGGTGGAACCACCCCTTCCCATCCCGAACAGGACCGTGAAACGCCTCAGCGCCGATGATAGTGGGATGTATTTCCCGTGAAAGTAGGACATCGTCAGGCTAACTACCCCGACGCCCCGCCGCAAAAACGGCGGGGCGTTCCTTCTTGAGACGCCATAAAGGCTTCCGACCCGAGCAGCATCAGGCATATGACGCCGGCGGTGCGGCATCGGTCTCCCGGTAGTGCACCAGGTCCCACAGGTTGCCGTACAGATCCTTGAAGACCGCAACGGTCCCGTAAGGCTCGTCCTTCGGTTCGCGCACGAAGCAGACTCCTCTCGCAACAAGCGAAGCGTGGTCACGCGAGAAGTTGTCCGTGCGAAGGAAAAGGAAGACGCGGCCCCCGGTCTGGTTTCCGACCCGCGAAAGTTGCTGCTCGCCAACCGCTCTCGCAAGGAGAAGACCGGATTGCCTCGAACCTGGAGGTGCTACCACCACCCATCGCTTGTCCTGTTCGGGGATGTATCTGTCTTCGATCAGTTCGAAGCCAAGCGTGCCAACGAAGTACTCGATGGCCTCGTCATATTCGCGAACGACTAACGCGGTCAGGCCGATCGATTGCGTCATGCCCGGTTCCTGATCAGTCACCCGTCACCGCTTGACGACGGCGATCGCATCGACTTCGATCAGCCACTCCGGCCGAACGAGCCGCTTCACCACGACGAACGTGCTGGTGGGAGGATGCGAGGTATCGACATATCGATCCGCGCCATTCTACTGGCCGCGCGCATTGCATGGCAGACCCCGCGGCGCTTGCTGGGGCATTGCTGCTAAATTGCCGCAACCCCGTTGAGGTGAATCAGTCGCCCGTGCGTTCCAACAGCGACCTCGTCTCCCGCACCTTGCATTCGGTCTGGCACCCGTGCACGCAGATGAAGTTGCACGAGCGGCTGCCCATGGTCGCCGTATCGCACGGCAAGGGCGCCTGGCTGTACGACTTCGAGGGGCGCCGCTATCTGGATGCGATCAGCTCGTGGTGGGTCAACCTGTTCGGCCATGCCAACGAGCGGATCAACGCGGCCATCGTCCAGCAGCTCGAGCGCCTCGAGCACGTGATCCTGGCCGGCTTCACGCACGAGCCGGCGGTCGCGCTGTCGGAGCGCCTGTCGGCGTTGACCGGCGGCCGGCTCGGACACTGTTTTTTCGCCTCGGACGGGTCTTCCGCGGTCGAGATCGCACTGAAGATGAGCCACCACTTCTGGCGCAACCGCGGCCAACCCGAAAAGGCGCGCTATGCCCATCTGACGGGCGCCTATCACGGCGAAACGGTCGGCGCGCTCG
The DNA here is from genome assembly GCA_036270555.1 of Burkholderiaceae bacterium. Classification (GTDB taxonomy): domain Bacteria; phylum Pseudomonadota; class Gammaproteobacteria; order Burkholderiales; family Burkholderiaceae_F; genus VBCK01. Next base: position 28,162 of record DATBCI010000234.1, on the reverse strand, counting down.
CGGTCGGGGACGTGGCGCTGTTTCGCGACGCCTACGCGCCCTTGCTCAGGGGCGGGTTTGCCGTTCCCAGCCCTGACTGGCGGCACGCTGAATCGGGCGAATCGCCCGCGGACTACGCCAGGCGCTGCGCGGGCGCGCTCGAGCAGGCGTTGCGCGAGCACCAGCGCGAGCTCGCCGCGCTGATCATCGAACCGCTGGTGCAGTGTGCCGGCGGGATGGGGATGTACGACGCCGAATACCTGCGCCGGGCGCGCGCGCTGTGCGATCAGTACAACGTGCACCTGATCGCCGATGAGATCGCAGTCGGATTCGGTCGCACCGGAACCTTCCTCGCCTGCGAGCAGGCGGGCATCCTGCCGGACCTGCTGTGCCTGTCCAAAGGCATCACCGCCGGCTACCTGCCGCTTTCGGTCGTGCTGTCGACCGATGCGATGTACGACGCCTTCTACGACGAGGAGGTCACGCGCGGCTTCCTTCACTCGCACTCGTACGCCGGCAATCCGCTGGCCTGCGCGGCGGCGCTGGCCACGCTGGCGATCTTCCAGCAGGATTCGGTGATCGAGGTCAACCGCGGCCTGGCGGCGCGTATCGACCAGCTGGCGCGCCCGATCGCGGCGCACCCGCGCGTGCGCAATTTCCGGCGCACCGGGATGATCTGGGCGTTCGAGGTCGACGGGGCCGAGCCCCTGTTCGCGCGCCGTTTCTCCGCTGCCGCACTCGAGCGCGAGCTGCTGCTCAGGCCCATCGGCAATACCGTCTATTTCATGCCGCCGTACGTGATCGACGAGGAACAGTCGCGGCTTCTGACGGCCGGCACGCTGGGGTTGCTTGAGCGGATCCCGTAGCGGTGCTCACTGCCCAGGCTGATGAGTGATTCGTCGAGGTCTGTTCGAAATTTGAGTCCGAGATGATGACCGGTTTTTTCGTGACTGGAACCGACACAGGCGTTGGCAAGACGCTGGCCGCCTGCGCACTGCTGCACAGGCTGCGGGCGAGCGGACTGCGCGCGCTCGGGATGAAGCCGGTTGCCGCGGGGGTCGAGCAGACACCCGAGGGTCCGATGCACGGGGACGTGGTCGCGCTGCGCCGCGCGAGTTCCTGGCCCGCGCCGCTGGATCAGGTGAATCCCTATTGCTTCGAGCCTCCGGTGGCGCCGCACCTGGCCGCTGCGCAGGCCGGCGTGCGGATCGAGATTGCGTCGATCTTGAAAGCGTTCGATGAGCTGCGCGCCAGTGCCGACGCGATCGTGGTCGAAGGCGTGGGCGGGTTCCTGGTGCCGCTGAGCGAGCGCGAGGACGCGGCCGATCTGGCGGTTGCGCTGGGTCTTCCGGTGGTGCTGGTGGTGGGCATGCGGCTGGGGTGCCTGAACCACGCCTTGCTGACGCAACAAGCGATCGCCACGCGCCCGCTGCGCTTGGCCGGCTGGATCGCCAACTCGATCGACCCGGCGATGGCACGCTTCGATGAGAACCTGCAGGCGCTGCGGCAGCGCATCGCCGCGCCACTGCTGGGGGTGATGCCGCATCGGGATTTGCCCGACCCGGGCTCGTTCGAACTGTCGCTCCCGTCGGGAATCTGACTCGCCATCACGGGCGGCGCCTCTGCAACTCCTCCAGCTTGCGCTTCAACGACTCCAGCTTCTGCCCCGCCTCACCGAGCTTGCCGGTGGCGGTGAGCTGCTGGTAGTCGGACAGATCGCGTGCAGCGCCGGCGATCAGGCCGCCGACGTCCTCGGGCGCCGGGCGCGCTCCGCTCGCTGGAGGTGGCACGGGCGCGGCCGGGGAGCCCAGGGCGCTGACCGCGGAAGCAGCTCCCCCGAACAGTGCGGCCATCGCGGATTCGAACGTCGGTCCGTAAGCGAGGCGGTCCTGCACGGCAAGCACCACCAACCGAAGCTCCGGCATGGGACTGCGCTCCGCTTGCAGGTAGATCGGCTCCGCGTAGAGCAGCGCGCGGCCGATCGGTATTACGATCAGGCTGCCGCGGTGCACGTGCGAACCTTGCTGATTCCACAGAGTCAGCTGACCCGACAGCTGCGCGTTCTGATCGATTCGGGCCTCGATCTGCAAGGGTCCGTCGATCAGCTTCGTTTTTGGAAAGTCGAAGACCAGCGCCTGGCCATAGTGTTCGCCGTCGCTGCGCCCCGCAATCCATCCGATCAGGTTGTTGCGATTGGCGGGTGTGAAAGGGAGAATCTCGATGAACTCGATCGCGCGCTCGCCAGGCAGCGTCATCAGCACGAAGTTCGGCTCCATCACCTGTTGGCGCTGGTCGGTCGAGCCCACCTCGGTGGCAACGCTCCACAGATCCTCGCGGTTGTAGAACACGTCGGGACTGGTCATGTGATACAGGCCGTACACAGCGGCCTGCACCTTCAGCAGCAGCTCGGGGTAGCGCACATGGGCGCGCAGGGCCGGTGGCATCGCCGATGCATCTGCGAACAGGCCTGGAAAGACGGCCCGATACGCGGCGATGACGGGATCCTGGGTGTCGAACACATAGAATGTCGTGGCGCCGGAGTAGGCGTCGATGACGACCTTCACGCTGTTGCGGATGTAATTGATCACCTCGCCGCCGAGCCGGTAGCGTCGCGCATACGGGTAGGTGTCCGACGTCGTGAAGGCGTCCATCAGCCAGTAGATCCGGCCGTCCTCGCCGACGACGACGTAGGGGTCCGGATCGAGGGTTAGGAACGGCGCAAGTTGGTGGACGCGTTCCCGCACGTTGCGGCGCATCAGCAATCGACTTTCCGAATCCACGTCGTCGCTGAACGGCAATTTCGAGACATCGCCGCGATCGAGCGCGATCAGCGTACGGCGCAGCAGGCCACCCAGCCGGATGCCGCCATCGCCCGCGTACGAAGTCAGGTTGTTGGTGTCGCCTTGCGGATAATTGAACTCTTTCTGGTGGGTCTTGACGTAGACGTCGGTGTTGGTCAGCTCCCCGAAATAGATCTCCGGCCGCGTTACCGTCAGATCCGGGATCGTGCTCTGGATCGGCATGTTGCTCAGCACGAGCGTCGGCAAGCCTTCGGGCGTGAAGCCGTTCACCGGGTTCATCGTGACGCCGTACCCGTGGGTGTAGATCAGCTTCTCGTTGATCCAGTTGCGACTGCTGGCCGGCAGTTTGTCCACGTTCAGCTCGCGCGCGGCGAGCATCATCTGGCGGACGGATCCGCCGACCTGATATCGATCGATATCGATCGAGGGGAAGTCGTAGTAGGTGCGGATCTCCTGAATCTGTCGCAGCGTGTCCTGCAGCGCGCGCCAGTCCCACAGCCGGATGTTTTCGAGGGTCGCCTGATTGTTCGCCGGATCGATCGCCTCGATGCCGGTGTCGGCGGGAAACGGGTTCGGCGAGATGCGGTCCAGCGCGTACGCCCGCTGCGTCATGTCGATGTTGTGCGCGATGAAGGGCCGCTCTCGGACCAGCTGGTTCGGTTTGACGATGAAGCTGCTGACGTACCAGCCCACGATGGCGAGGATGACGTAGCAGGCGACCGCCGGCACGACGGACGCGGCCAGCCATCGCGGGCGGGGTGCGGTGATCGCGCCGATCACCGCAATGGCAGCGCCCACGGCCAGTGCGATGCAGACGACCCATGTGCCGGGCAGCGTCACGTGGGCGTCGGTATATGTGACGCCCGCGAAGATCGTGTTGTCCTGGAACAGCCGCTCGAAGCGGCCCAGGTACACGCGCGCGGAAAGCGCCAGCAGCAACGCGGCAAAAGCGAACAACAACCCGCGCCAGGGTCCCGGCTGTACCTCGCCGAAACGAGGCCCGGCCGAAACGCGGCCGCCGCCGGTGAGGACGACGAACAGGGCCGCCATCAGGCACGTGATCACCACCAGCGTCAGCAACCAGCCAGCGATCAGCTGCCAGCCCGCCAGCGCGAAGAGGTAAAAGCTCAGCGGCCGCCCGAAAATCGGGTCGAGCATCGCGGCATTGCGCGGCGCGTACCAGAACAGCGCCAACGTGGTCCAGCGCGCCGCCATCGAAACTGCGGTCGCGACGCCGATGGCGAGGGGCACGCCCAGCCCGATCATCTTCAGGACCGGCTCAACCGGCAGCTCCACCCGTTGCCGGTTGATAAGAATCGCGCTGCGGACCAATTCATCGGCCCCAGCGAGCTTTAGCGCCAGGAACGCGCCATGAAGCACCAGGAACGTCACCAAGGCGAACCCAGCGAACGTGGCGGCCTGAAGGGTGAGCCTCGTCCAGAACACGGACGGGTAGCCGAGCGACTCGAACCAGAGTGCGTCAACGTAATACGAAAGCGCTGCCCCGCCGCCGATCAGCACGCTGATCAGAACGGCGAGCAGCAGGATCCGAGCCCACGGCCGGCGCAGCCATGAGCCCTCGGTCACGATGGCAGTACGGCCATTCTTGCCGTTGCGCATTTCCGTTCCTCCCCTCTGGCTCCGATTCTGCGCCCAAGTCAAGACGACACGAAACGGCTGATCGCAACGAAGAAACAGGCGCTGCCGGCCACGACGCTCAGGTGCCACAGGCAGTTGCTGAAGGGCAGGCGGTGCCAGCGGTAAAGCAGCAACCCGCCGCTGTAGCTGAGGCCTCCGGCCAACATCAGCAGTATCAGGGTGCCTCCGATTTCCCGGTACAGCGGCACACTCCACGCGAGTCCCAACCAGCCCATCACAAGGTACAGAGGGATCGCCATGCGCTCATAAAGCGGCCCGTTGCCCAGGCGCAGCGTGATTCCGGCGATCGCGAGAACCCAGATCAGCGCCAGGAGTAACGGGCCGCCGTGTTGTCGCAAAGGCAGCATCGCAACGGGGCTGTACGTACCGGCGATCAGCAGGAAGATCGTGCAGTGGTCGATTTGCTGCAACACGGATCTGGTGCGCGCGCGCTGTACGGCGTGGTAGAGCGCCGACACCACGAAGGCGAGCAACATCGACACGCCGTAGACCACCAGGGCCGCGACCACCGCAGGGTCGTGGCGAGGCTCGGCTCGGGCGACCAGGCTGGCGAGAGCCCACGCGCTTGCCAGCGCGGCGGCGCCCTGGATCGTGGCGCTGACGATCTCTTCCCTGAGCGGTCGGACCTGGGTCCAGGCGGCCGTGGGCGGCGCGATTTTCCCGGCCGATTCGAGCGAGCGCATGGCTTTGGGAAGGATTCTAGAGCACCAGCCGGATGCCGCGAGCCCGCAGCAGGGCAAGTCGTCGCCGGCCGTGGTCGACGGCGTCGTCTAGGTGGGATGCCGCGACGCGAACCTGTACGCGATCGATGCCGCCAGCGGCAAAGAGAGATGGAGCCATCCGACCGCGGGCAGTTGGGTCGTCAGTTCGCCGGACTGGAACGACGCGGTCGTGGTCGGGGCCGATCTCGAACTCAGCGTCGGCTCGGTGCTCTCATCGCCGCTGGTGGTCGCCGGCACCGTCTACTTCGGCGGCGTCGACGGCAACCTGCACGCGATCGAGTGAGGCGTCGGGTTCCCACGCGTGCAGCCCGAGGCGATCGAACAGCGCGCGATCCGAACCTGTGCTCGGATTGCCGGTCGTCAACAAGCGGTCGCCGTAGAAGATCGAATTGGCTCCCGCGAGAAAACACAGCGCCTGCACCGAATCGGGCATCTGGGCGCGCCCCGCCGACAGGCGCACGACGCTGGCCGGCAAAGCGATGCGCGCCACCGCGATCGTGCGCACGAACTCCAGCGGATCCAGTCGCGGAGCGTCCGCCAGCGGCGTACCGGCGATCGGCACCAGCATGTTGATCGGCACCGATTCAGGTGGCGGATCCAGCGCGGCGAGCTCGGCGATCAGCGCGGCGCGCTGAGTCCGGCTTTCACCCATGCCGATGATCCCGCCGCAGCACACCTTGATGCCGGCATTGCGCACTCGCCCGAGCGTGTCGAGCCGATCCTGGTAGGTGTGGGTCGTGACAATGGAGCCGTAAAAGTCCGGCGACGTGTCCAGATTATGGTTGTAGTAGTCCAGGCCGGCTTCCTTCAGCTGCTCGGCCTGTCCCGAGCGCAGCATGCCCAGCGTGACGCAGGTTTCCATCCCGAGCTCGCGTACGCCCTTGATCAGTTCGATCACGCCGGCCAGCTCTTTTGAGTTTGGGCCCCGCCAGGCGGCGCCCATGCAAAAGCGGGTCGCTCCGGCCTGTTTGGCCTTGTTGGCCGCTTCCAGTACGTGCTCGAGCGGCATCAGGGCTTCGCGTGCAAGCGCGGTCTGGTGATGCGCCGACTGGGAACAGTAGCCGCAGTTTTCAGGGCAGCCACCCGTCTTGATCGAAAGCAGCGTGCTGACCTGCACCGCATTGGGGTCGAAATGACGCCGATGCACCGATTGCGCCTGGTACAGCAGGTCGTTGAAGGGCAGCTCGAACAGGGCCGCGACGCGGGTCACGCTCCACGGGGACAGCCTTGTGGCGGGAGTCGGATCGTTCATCGGCAGGTCGGCGCGGCGCGCGGGACCCCGGCCGGGTCACCAACGGGCGCTGCGCAGCATACTGCATTCGAACATAATCGCGGCGGTTAGTCGGTACAGACCCGGGACGGATCCCGGTGCCGGACGAGCATGCGAGTTCTACGCTGGATATTGGGCGTCGTGTTGGTCACGCTGGTGGCAGCGGTGGGCCTGTGGCTATGGTATCGACAGGCCAGCCTGCCGGAACACGAAGGGACCCTGGTTGTGCGGTCGATCTCGAATCCCGTGCAGATCGTGCGGGACGAGGCCGGCGTTCCGACGATCACGGCGCGGACCGAGGCCGAAGCCCTGTTTGCGCTCGGATACGCCCACGCGCAGGACCGCCTGTGGCAGATCGAATTCAACCGCCGGATCGCCCAGGGTCGGATCGCCGAGCTGATCGGGCCGGCCGGGATCGATACCGACCGCTTTCTGCGAACTCTCGGGGTATACCGGCGGGCCCAGGCGATCGCGAGCGAGCTCGACCCGCAGACGCGCGCGCTGGTCGAGGCTTACTGCGCGGGCATCAACGGGTACCTGGACGGCCACCACGATTTGCTGCCGATCGAATTCCTGCTGCTGCGGGCGCCTCGACCGGAGCGCTGGGTGCCCGCCGATGTGGCGGCCTGGGTCCTGATGATGTCCTGGGATGTATCGGCGGACGCGATGCGCAACGAGCTGGCGCGGTTGCGCCTTGCGGCGCGCTTCAGCAAGGCGGAGATCGACGAGTTCCTGCCGCTGCAGGACGATTCTGCTCCGCCGATTGCCGATTACGTCGAGTTGTACCGGGGCCTGGGCCTGCCCGGTCGGGTGCTGGCCGAGCAGGCGCGACAGCTTGCACGCCTGGCGCCGGATGCCGGCTTCGGCGCAGCCCAGGGCTTCGGTTCCAACAGCTGGGCGGTCGGCGGATCGCGCACCGTCAGTGGCCGGCCGCTGCTCGCCAATGATCCGCATCTGGGCCTGTCGAGTCCCTCCGTCTGGTACTTCGCGCGGCTGAGGGCGCCGGGCCTCGACGTGTTTGGCGCCACGCTGCCCGGCGTGCCGTTCGTCGTTCTCGGCCGCAATGACCACATGGCCTGGGGATTCACGACAACCAACGCCGACACGATCGACCTGTACCTGGAGCGCTTCGATCCCGATCACCCCGACCGGTACCAGACGCCGGACGGCGATGCCGCGTTCGAAGCGCGCATGGAAACGATCCGTGTGCGTGGCGCCGACCCGGTGTTGCTGCCGGTGCGCAGCACGCGCCACGGGCCGGTGATCTCCGGCGCGCTCGCCGCCGCCGACGCGGCGCTGCCACCTGGCGGATCGCCCGGCAGCTACGTGCTGGCGATGCACTGGGCCGCGCTGGATTCCGGCGACACAACGCTGCGCGCGTTCGCGGCGATGAATCGCGCTGCCGACACGCCGCAATTCGAGCGCGCGCTACGCGATGTGACCTTGGTCGTGCAGAACGTCGTGTTCGCGGGCGACGACGGTCACATCGGATTCAGGGTCGCCGGCCGCGTGCCGGTGCGCCGTCCCGACAATGACCTGCGCGGGCTCGTTCCCTCGCCCGGCTGGGACGCGCGCTACGACTGGCAGGGATGGATCGCCCCGGACGAGTTGCCACGCAGCCTGGACCCGCCGCAGGGGGCGATTGTGACCGCGAACCAGAAGATCACGCCGCCGGGCTACCGCGGATATATCACGATGGAGTGGAAGCCGCCGTTCCGCGCTCACCGGATCGAGCAATTGCTGCAGGCGGTGCCGCGCCATGACGTGGCATCGTTCGAACGCATTCAGGCCGACGTTACGTCGCTGGCCGCGCGCGAGATGATGCAGGCGTTGTCCCGCGCCGAGCCAGCCACGCCGATCGGGCGTGCCGCGCTGCAGCGCTTGCGCGCGTGGGACGGCGCGATGCGCGCCGAGACGCCGGAGCCACTGATCTACCAGGCCTGGATCCGTCGGCTTAAGGAGCTCATCTTCGACGACGACCTCGGCCCGCTGGCGCCCGATATGGTCGAACCGATGACGCTGACAACGGCGATGCTCGGCGTGCTGACTGGTCGGGCACGGGCGCGCAACTGGTGTGACGACCCGGCGGGCGGTGGGCACCCGATGGACTGCCTCACCCTGGCGGCGCGAGCGCTGGATCAGGCTGCGGGCGAACTGGCGCACGACCCGCACGATCTGGACCGCCTGCGCTGGGGGCGCCGGCACCCGGCTGTTTTCGAGCATCGTCCGCTTTCGCACATAGCGCTGGTGCGCAATTGGTTCGAGCAGCGCGTTCCCGACCCGGGCGACGGCGACACCGTGAACGTCGGTGTGCTTCGCCTGACCGGCGAGCGGCCGTTCGAAGCGCGCGCCGGGCCGACACTGAGGGCGATTTATGACCTCTCGGGCGCATCGGCTGGCGTCTGGATGTTCGGACCGGGCCAATCGGGCAACCCGCTCTCTCCTCAATTCGGAGACTTGCTCGAGGCCTGGAGCAAAGTACGATATCGTCCGATCGGTCCGCCCGCCGGTCCGGCGCTCACCTTGACACTGAAACCGTCCGTCCGATGACGCAGCCCAAAGCCGCGCAGGATCCGATCGACGCGATCGTGGCGGTCAATCGAGGGCGCGATCCGCAGTTGCTGGTGCGGAAGTTTGAGGCGATGGCGGCCGATCGCTTTGCATTCCTGCGAGGCTCAGCGGGTGTGGCGCATGCCGCGCTCAACCTGGAGGGGCTGCCGCCTTCGCCGCTGGGTTGGGTGTGCGGCGACTTGCACCTGAACAACTTTGGCTGTTTTCGTGGCCTGAATCGCCTGGTCTACTTCGATCTGAACGATTTCGACGAAGCAGCCCGGCTTCCGCTGGCGGTCGATCTGTTGCGCTTCCTGGGCAGCATCCTGACCGCGGCGCCGGGTTTTGGTTTGATACGCGAGGAGGCCGAGACGGTCGCTGCCGACGCGCTGGGGCGCTATGCCGAGGCGCTGGCACGCGGCAAGGCCTTCTGGCTCGAACCCGAGACCGCGCGCGGGCCAATCGGGGCCCTGCTGGCACAGGTATCGAGGCGGCGGCGGCGCGATCTGATGGCGCGCCGGACCGAGCTGCGGGGCGGCCGCCGAACGCTCCTGATCGATGACGTTCACTGCCTGCTGCTGCCAACGACCAGCGAAGTGCGTGATCAGCTCGCCCAGGCCTTGCAGTCGCTGGGCCGCCTGTATGAGAGTCCCGAATTCTTTCAACCGCACGATTTCGCACGGCGCGTCGCCGGCATGGGCAGCCTCGGACTGCCGCGCTATGTGGCCTTGGTGCGCGGGCGAGGCGACCCGGATCGCAACGCCTTGATCGACTTCAAGCGGGCGGCGCCTTCCGCCGCCTCGGCCGCGCTGCCGGGCTTCGAGCAGCCCGCTTGGGGCGACGAGGCGCAGCGCGTGGTCACGGTGCAGGACATCTGCCAGGCGGCGTGTCCGGCCTACTTGACGGCCATGTCGATCAAGGGTCGGCCGTTCGTGGTGCGCGAGTTGCAGCCGGTCGAGGACCGGGTTGCGCTCGATCGCCTGGCGCAGCAGCCGAAACGACTGACCGACACGCTCGGCAACATGGCCGAGGTCGCCGCTTATGCGCAATTGCGGGGCGCCGGCCGAATCGGCGCCGCCGGGCCGGACTCGATGATCGAATTCGGCTTCGAGCTGATGGCGCAGCCGCGGCCGTGGATCGAAGCCGCACGCGATGTCGACGCGCGCAACACGCAGGCGCATCGCCTGTTTCGCGCCGCGTGGCGCCAGCGCGATGCGCGACTGATCAGTCTGTGCCACCTTGCGAAGGAACGCGCGGCGCCCGCTCCACGTCAGAAGTGAGTTGAGCTTCGAAGCGTCCGAAGCGCAATGCCAGCGTCGGCAGCACCAGCAGGTTGAGCGCCATCGAAGTCAGCAGCCCTCCAAGGATCACCACCGCCATCGCGCCTTCGATTTCGCGCCCGGGCTCGTTGATGCCGAGCGCCAAAGGCAGCAATCCGAGTGCGGTGACCAGCGTCGTCATCAGGATCGGAGCCAGCCGGTCGGCGGCACCCTCGATGGCGGTGTCGAGGCCCCAGGTCCGACCCTCCACCCGTACCAGGCGATCGTAGTGGGCGACGATCAGGATCGAATTGCGCAGGGTGATCCCGAACAGCGCCACCAGACCCACCATCGATCCGAGGGACAGCACGCCGCCGCTGGCGGCAACCGCGGCCACGCCGCCGACGAACGCGAACGGCAGGTTCGCCAGCACCAGGGCCAGGTTGCGCCCGTTGCGCGCGATGATCGAGATCAGCAGCACGATGCCGAGTGCCGCCACCGCCGAGTAGGCGAGCAGATCCCGCTGTGAGCGCGCCTGCTCCTGCGCTTCACCGGCGAATTCCAGGTGGGTGCCGGCCGGCAGGCTCAGCGCGGCGACACGCCGTCCCATGTCGGCGACGAAACCGCCGACATCGCGTCCGCGCACGTTGGCCGTGACGGTTTGCAGCCTCTGGCCGCCTTGATGCGGCACTTCGTAGCGGCCGGCCGACGGATGGATCTCGGCAACCTGTGACAGGCGCAGGAAGCGGCCATCGGGCGCGCGCAAGGGCAGGTCGCCGATGCGCGAAACGCTGTTGCGGCGCTCGGGATCGAGCACAACGATCACGTTCACCGTGCGGTTGCCCTCATAGCTCTGCCCAACCGTGGCTCCGTCGTACGCGGTGCGAATCGTGTCGAGCACCTCGAGGTGCTGCAACCCCCAGCGCTGCAACTCGGCCGGTATCAAACGGATCGACATCTGTGGTGTGCCCGGCAGCGTCTGCAGTTGAACGTCCGCCGCACCCGGGATCGCCTGCAGCGTGCGCGCAATGCCGCGCGCGGCGCGATCCAGGGCGTCCAGGTCCGGCCCGATCACGTTGACCGCGACCGCGGCCGTATAGCCAGACAAGGTTTCCTCGATGCGCTCGGTCAGGAACGACTGCATCGCGAAATTGACGCCCGGAAACTGGGCCAGCTTTGCGCGGATCGCGGCCTGTGCCGCTTCCAGCTGCGCGCCGCCGGTGCGCTTCAGATCGACGTCCATTTCGCTGTAGTGGGACCCCAGGATATCGTCCGACTTGTCGGCGCGGCCGACCCGCTGCGCAACGGCACGAACCGCCGGCAACTCGCGCAGTGCCGACGTGACGCGCGCGCCGAGGCGCATCGATTCTTCGATCGATGTGCCGGGCGCCGCCGACATGTGAACGATGAAATGGCCTTCCTTCAGCTCCGGAATGAAGTTGATGCCGAAGCCTGCCGCGGTCGCCAGCCCGATCGCCGTCAGCCCCAACGCAGCCGCCATCAAGGGCAGCGGACGCTGCATGATGGAGCCGAGCAGCCGCCGATAGTGCGTTCGGCAGAAGTGCAGCAGCGGCGGCTCCGTCGCGCGCAAGCGTTCCGCGCGGAACAGCAGGGATGACAGCGCCGGAATCACCGTCAGGCTGACCAGCAGCGAGGCCACGATGGCCAGCGCGTAGGCGTAGCCGAGCGGCGCAAACAGGCGTCCGGCAACGCCGGACAGCGACACGATCGGCAGCACGACCAGCACCACCGCGAACGTCGCGTAGACGACGCCGCTGCGAACCTCGAGGCAGGCGTCCAGGATCACGCGCGCCGTGCCATGTGGCTGTGGCAGCAGCCGGTTGACGCGCATTCGCCGCAGGATGTTCTCGACGTCGATCACCGCATCGTCGACCACCACCCCGATCGCAACCGCCAGTCCTCCAAGCGTCATCGTGTTCACGCTGATGCCGGCGGCCTGCAGCAGCATTTGCGTTGCCAGCAGCGACAGCGGAATGGCGGTGCAGGAGACGGCGGAATTGCGCCAGTCCGCCATGAAGATGGCCAGCACCACCACCACCAGTAGCGCCCCGATCAGCAATGCCGACCAGACGTTGCCGGTCGCCAGGTCGATGAAATCGGCCGGCCGGAATATCGTCGCGTCCAGATCGATGCCGTCGCGCGCAAGCAGCGGCCGCAGCCCTTCCAGCGCCGCCTCGATCCGATGGGTGACCTCCACCGTGCTGGTGCCGTATTGCTGCGAGACGACCAGCTGCACGCCCGGACGGCCGTCGGAAGTGGCGCCTCCGGTGGCCGCTTCCGGCCCGAAACGAACCGTTGCCACGTCACCGAGGGTTGCGCGGGGACTCTGCTGCGAACCCAGCACGGCCCGCTTCAGGTCATCGACGGTGAGCGGCGGATATTCGGCCTTCAATTCGACGCGCTGGTTGGCGCTGTCGATGAAACCGGCACCGCGCACACCAACCGCGCGGCCTGCCGCCTGCGCCACTTCATTCAAGCCGACACCGAGCCGTACCAGCCGGTCGGGATCGACCTGGACCTGCAGCGATCGCACGCCGCTGCCGAAGACCGCCACCTTGGCCACGCCGGGCACCGCCATCAGCGTCGGCTTGATCAGCCACTCGGCCGTCGTCCGCAGTTCCATCAGCGAGGCGCGTGGGGAGGTCAGACCTGCGACCAGCACCGTGCTGGTCGAGGAGGTGAACGGCGTCAGGGCGGGCGTCTGAGCCTGGCGCGGAAGCTGGCCCGCTGCAGAGGCCAGCCGCTCCGAGACCACCTGTCGATCGCGAAACACGTCGCTGGCCGGGTCGAAGTTTGCCGTGATGATCGACAGTCCCAGGATCGAGGAGGACCTGAGCGACAGCAGGCCGGGCGCGCCGGTCAGCGCGTTCTCCAACGGTTGCGTGACCAGCACCTCGACCTGATCGGGCGACAGGCCGGGCGCCTCGGTGTGGATCACGGCCTGGGGCGGAGCGAATTCCGGAAACACGTCGTACGTGGCGCGTTCGAGGGAGTAAGCACCGGCCGCGATCAGCAGCGTCGCCAGCGCGATCACCACGCCCCGGAAGCGCAGCGAGAAGGCGATCAGCGCAGCTTGCAGACCGGATCCGGCGGGCGTCATCGTCCGCCGACGTCAGTGGAGAAATTCTCCGCGCGGAGTTCCTCGGACAGCAGCACCTGGGCACCCTGCACGACGACTTCGGTGCCGCTGGCGAGATCGGCCAGCAGCGTCGAGGGGTCGGCAGCGCGGTCGGCCGGGACCTCGCGCCGTTCGAAGTCGCCCGCCTCATTGCGAACGAAGATCCAGGCCCTGCCCTGCCACCACACCAGCGCCGAAGCGGGCACCGAAGCGAGCTCGACGTGGCGCCCGGTCTCCAGTTGAACCGCGAACGTCGCGCCCGGAAGCAGCGCTGCATCGGGGCGTGTCCGGTAGAAGTAGCTGCGTCCGGTCAGCCGCGGGTCGGCGCGCACGGCCGGCGACACGAGCCGGATCGTCTGAGCCCTTCGGTCGTCCAGCATCACCTGCCCTTGCGTCGGCGCTCGCGCCCCGGCCGCGTCGGATGGCAGCACGACCTCCAACAGCAGCTCACGGCGCGCGAGCAGATTCTCGACCAGCGCTCGCCGATTCGGATCTGATGCGGCAAGCGCATCGGTCAGCTCCACACCCCAGTCGAGTCGCGCGCTCGCGCGGCTGGCTTCGACTTGGGCCTGCGCCGCGGTCAGGGACGCCTGGTCCGCGGCGAAGGCGGCCTGCGAGGATTGAACCTGTGCCGCCGAGACGTTCTGCTGGTCTTCGAACAGCCGGCGCGCCCGATCGTATTCGGCGCGCGAAGCGGTCAGTTTGGCCTGTGCGATCGCCAGCTGGGCTTGCGCCGTTTGCATCGAGGCCGAAAGCTGGGCCAGCGACTGAAGGTCCGTCACGGTGGCGAATGCGCCCATCGTGTCGGCCTGCGCTTTCCGTTGCAATTTTTCGGTTCGGATCCCGGCCCGTTGCAGCGCCGTCGGATCCAGACGGACCACGGTACGTCCGTCCTGATGCGCGATGCGCGGCGCGGTCACGATCGGGTGCTCGCGGTCGGCCTGCCCGCCCGACCCGGAGTCGCGCTGCCCAGCGCCTTGCCAGACCCAGGCGGACGAGCCGAGCGCCACCGCGGCGATCAGCGCCCCCCCGATGATCAGGCGCCGCGCGCGTTGCGATCCTGCCGGCCATTTCATGGCGTCGCAGCCGCCGAGGCGGCAGGGCCGTTCTCCGGGGGAAACGGCGCAGCCTGACCTGGCACCAGCACCAGTTCCAGCGCGTCTTCCAGTTCCGCCGCGGCGCGACGTTGCCGTTCGCGTACGGCGTGCAGCCAGAGCTGCGCGTTGATCCGGTCGATCGAGGCTGCGAGCAGCGCCGGCCGATCGGCAGAGCCGGCATCAAACTGCGCCTGTGCGGCGCTCTCTCGCTGCTGGGCACGGGCGAGCAGCGCCTCGGCCGAGGTCGCCTGCTGCGCGGAGGTTGCCCAGGCGGCGGTGGCCCGATCAATCTGTCCGATGACGCGCGCCTGCAAGGCGAGCAGCCGGTTCGCCGCGAGGTCGCGTCGCGCCCGCGCTTCGCCGATCGGGCCGCCGATCGAAGCCGGCCATTCCAGACTGACCGTGGTTTCGTAGCGGTTGTTCCCCTGCTCGAACAGGTACCCCGGGCCCAGCCGGACATCGGGCCAGCGGCGCGAGATCTGGAGCTGCAGGTCGGCTTGCGCCGCGTCCACGCGGGCCAGCGCGTCGACCACGTCGGCCCGCTCGGTCAATGCACGGGTGCGGGCCGCATCGCCGAGCGCGCTGTCAGGTACCCGCGGTGCCCGGTCAAGCGGCTCGAGCGCGAGCGCAACGCGGTCGAGTGCGTGCGCCGGAACCCCGATCGCCCCGGCGAGGTCCACGCGAGCGCGCGCCAGATCCGCCTCGGCTTGCGCCAGCGCCGCCGCCAGCTGATCGCGCTGAGTCAGCTCGCGGCGCAAGTCGTCGCGCGGATTCTCGCCGTTGTCGACCCGTCGCTCGTACAACTGCGCGCGCTGGCTTTGCAGACCGAGTTGCTCGCGCAACGGTCCGATCCGGACCTGCGCACTCCATACGTCCAACAACGCGGAAGCGACCCGCGTGCGCACCTGCCAGGACGCTTGCCGAAGTGCAGCGCGAGCGGCTTGCACCGAGAAATCTGCCTCGGCGATCCTTAGATCTCGACGCTCGCCGGACTCCAGCAGAAGGTCGACCGCGGCGCCTACGATCCAGGGCGAGGAGAAGACTTCTCCTGCCGCGCCCCTTCCGACGGTCGCGATCAGGCCCGGGTTGGGCCGGGCGCGCGATGTCGCCGCCTGGGCTTGTGCCAGTCCCAGCTCGGATCGGGCAATCGAGAGTTCCGGATGGAAGTACAGAGCCGCCAGCGTGAGGCGATCCAGGTCCCATTGCGTTGTCGATTGCGTGGGCTCGTCCGGGCGCGCAGACTGAATGAACCGCTGCAAGCGCGGATCGTCGAGATTGCGTGCTTGAAGGTCCCTCAGCGATCGTGCGGCATCAAGCGGCTCGGGTGCCGGCGCCGAACAGCCCGCGAGTAAGGCTGCCAAGCCGCACGCCGCCGCACCGACGCAAGTCCACCGAAGCTCCACCGCTGCCCCTCCCGAAGACCGCAGGTTGGCCACGGCACGATCTTAGCGCTCGGACTACGCCGTCCTCGCGTCAAACGTTCTGCCGACCTGGGGGAGGGCGTTGCTGCGTTGCGAACGCCGGCGCTGCGCTTCGAGAGCTGCGCTTCGAGTGCGGCGGCTCCTCAGCCGCCGCCTACCAATTGACGGGCGCGCTGTGGACTGCAGCTGCCGTGCCGGCCGCCGCCGCAGTGGCGGTCAGCGCGGCCTTGGACGGTGCGGCTTTCGGCTTGGCCGTCGCCGCGCTGCTGGCGACGCTCGCTGGCTTGGCCAGCCTGGCGGCCCGTTGCGCCTTCGGCGCGGCCGCCGCAGCCTTGCGTGGCGCCGGCACGGTCGCCGAAGCGGTCGCCTTTGCCGTCATTGCGGTGGGCTGCAGCGCTGCCACCTGAACGCGCTGCCTGGACGCCACGTCGACTTGTGCCTCGACGGGCACCGGTTCCGACTGAACGACCTGCGCTTCGCCGCCATGCTCCAATACGATGTGCTGGCCAACGCGCAGGTGCAGCGTGGTCGGATATGCGTACAGCGAGCCGCTCAGGTGATCGACGAATACGCCGACCGATCCGAACGGCAGCAACGCCTCCTCCATCCGTTCACGTCGCGCTTTGACGGTGGCGGTCGCGATCCGGCTGTCGAGCTGGCATTCAATGTTCAGCGGCTCCATGGCGCGTCGCACCCGCACATCCTTGGCCGGTGTCACGAATGTCTGGGCCGACGATCCGCTTCCGACCTGGCACCGCATGCCGTCTACCGGGCGGTCGTGTGCATCCAGCGCGTCAATCTGCAGATTCTGGTGAAAGTCTCCACGCACGGTGGAACAGCCAGCGAGCCACAGCGCCAGCGCCAGCCAAGTGCCCGCCTTTAAGAATCGCATCATGATCGGTCCCCAGCAAGAATCCCCCATCTCCAATCCTTCGGAGGCGGGGCGGGCAACTGGAGCAGATTGCCCTGGACGAGCGACTAGTCCGAACGGACTAGGACGCGACCGGCAGCCGGCAGCTCGGACGGCACCACCCGGTCCTCTCCGCCGCGCGCCAGGCCGCGTTCGATGACCGGCGCCTTCGACGGCACCGGCTTTTCAGGATCCTTCTGGATGGCGACCGTGGGCTGCCCTTCGACATCGTCGCTGGCGTCGAACACCAGCTTCTGACCGATGCGCAACTGCACCCAGGACGGATAGGCGTAGCGATAGCCGGTGAAGTGATCGATGACCATCAGCCCCGATCCGCCCGGCATCATCAGATTGACTGCACCGGTGATGCCGCCTCGAATCCCACTGCGGGATACCGCCGTGCCCTCGGCGACGAGGTCACCCGAGCGACAGCTGATCTTCAGATCCGACGCCGACCGGTGCACTTCGAGGCCGAACATCGGCGAATCGCCGAAGTAATCGGACGACGCATTGCTCAAGTGGCACCGCATCCCTTCGATCGGTTGGCCACGCGCGTCGAGCGTCTCGACATGCACAACTTGAGTCGGATCTCCTGTGACTGTGGCGCAGGCGCCCAGCAGTGAGACGCAGATCGAGGACAGTGCAAGAGCGCTGAGGCGGCGAATCTGTGCAGTCACGGAGGCGTCTCGGGAGTTGGCGCGCGGGCGAGGAACCCATCGTACGTTCAAGTGCCGACGCGCCGCAGTCGCGCCCATAGGCGCTCAAACGGATGATCGGGGTCGCCCCGATGCAGCTTAACGGGTGGCGTGGCGCTAAGCCTGTTGCAGGTGCGCCGAGCCGGTGTCCTGTCGCACGCTCGATGTGCGATTGCGATCGAGATGGGCACGCAGCGCCGCTCCGGTCGGCGAGTCGCAGCGTGCGATCCGGCTCGGGAGGTCCTGCGCGATCAACCTTCCTCCGCCGGATCCGCCTTCCGGACCCAAGTCGATGATCCAATCGGCGTCGGCGATGACGTCCAGGTTGTGTTCAATGATGACTACCGTGTGACCGGCATCGACCAGTCGGTGGATCACCGACAGCAGTTTCTCGATGTCCGCCATCGAAAGGCCGACCGTGGGTTCATCGAGCACGTACAGCGTCGTGCCGCCCTCCTTCGCCCTTCGCGCTTCGGAGGGCAGGCTCGCGGCGTCGGCGACACGGGCGCGCGCCAGCTCGGTGACAAGCTTGATGCGTTGCGCTTCGCCACCCGACAGGGTGGGTGAAGGCTGACCCAGCGTCAGGTAACCCAGACCGACGTCGCGCAGCAAAGCCAGCGGATGCGAGATCGCCGGTGTCGCGGCGAAGAATTCGACGGCCTCATCGACCTGCATCGCCAACACGTCGCCGATGCTGCGATCGCGCCAACGTACTTCCAGCGTGGCCCGGTCGAAGCGACGTCCGCCGCACACGTCGCACATGACCTTCACGTCCGGAAGAAAATTCATTTCGATGGTGCGCAGCCCCTGGCCCTCGCAGGCCGTGCAGCGGCCGCCCGCCGTATTGAAGGAAAAACGGCCAGGGCCATAGCCCCGGATCCTCGCTTCGCTGGTTTCGGCGAAGCGCTTCCGGATGGCATCCCAGAAGCCCACGTAGGTTGCCGCACACGAGCGCGGCGTCTTGCCGATCGGCGTCTGGTCGACTTCGAGCACGCGCGCAACCTGGGTCCATCCATCGACACCGGCGCAGCCCTTCCACGCGAACTCGCCCGTTGAATCAGCCCTCACCCCCGACCCCTCTGCCACTGGCGTGGGGGAGGGGAGCCTGGCCTTGCCGTTACGGTGGCCAGCCGGCCGCCCGGTTGTCTCCCCTCTCCCGGTTGCGGGAGAGGAGCCGGGGGTGAGGATGCGTGATCTGAAGGGACGCTCAGCCAGAGCCGCCTGCAGGTTGTTCAGCAGCACGTCGCGCGCCAGGGTCGACTTGCCGCTGCCTGAGACGCCCGTCACGACCGTCAGCCGCGCAAGTGGGACATCGACGTCGATGCCGCGCAGGTTGTGCAGGTTGGCTCCACGCACGGTCAGGCGCGCCGCATCGGTCAGCGCCATCTGCCGCGGCAGCCCTTGGCGCCGAGGTGGCTCGCGCAGGAAGCGGCCGGTGACCGATTGCGGATTGGAGATCAGGTCCTCGACGGTTCCCTGCGCGACGACGCGGCCGCCGTGGATGCCGGCGCCCGGCCCCATGTCGATCAGGTGGTCGGCCGCGCGGATCGTTTCCTCATCGTGCTCGACCACGACCAACGAATTGCCGCGCGCGCGCAGCTTGGAAAGCGCCGACAGCAGGATCCGGTTGTCGCGCGCGTGCAGTCCGATCGTGGGCTCGTCCAGCACATAGCACACGCCCTGCAGATTGGAGCCAAGCTGCGCGGCCAATCGAATCCGTTGCGACTCGCCGCCCGACAGCGTGGGCGCGGCGCGAGCGAGCGCCAGGTAGCCCAGACCGACCTCGAGCAGGAAGTCCAGGCGACCCCGGATCTCGGTCACGATGTCCCGTGCAATCGCCAACTGCCGTCCAGACAGGTTGAGGCTGTCCAGCCAGGCGCTGGCTTCCGCCACCGTCATCGCGCCCACCTGCGCAATGCTGCGCCCGTCAAACTGCACCGCCAACGCGACCCGGTTCAGGCGCTGTCCGGCGCAGGTCGGGCAGGGGGACTCCTCGCCTTCGTACCAGTCGTTCCAACCGATCTCTTCGCCGCTGTGCTCCGCGCTGAATCCGGCCAGGCGCAAGCCGGTACCAAAGCAATCCGGGCACCAGCCATGTTTGGAGTTGTACGAGAACAGCCGAGGATCAGGCTCCGGGAAGGCCTGACCGCACGACGGACAGGTGCGATGAATGGAGAACAGCCGATGCTCGAGCTCGGGGTTATGTCCGCGCTGCAGCGCGCTCTTCAATTGCTCGAGCGGCCACAGGACCTGGACCACTCCGTGCCCCAGCTCGAGCGACCGCTGCACCAGCTGGCGCAGCTGCGGCTCGGTTTCCGGCCCGACCTGAAGGTCGCCGACCGGCAGCTCGATCGTGTGCTCGCGAAATCGGTCCAGGCGCGCCCAGGGAAGAGTGGGGATGAATTGCCCGTCGACGCGCAGGTGGGTGTGCCCACGGGCTGCAGCCCACTTGGCGAGGTCGGTGTAGTAACCCTTGCGATGGATGACCAGCGGGGCCAGCACACCCACGTGCTGACCTCGCAGGCTCTGCCCGATCTGCGCCACGATCGAATCGAACGACAGCGGAATGACCGGAATCTGGCAGTCCGGACAATGCTGCTGGCCCAGCTTCACGAACAGCAGCCGCAAGAAGTGGTGCACTTCGGTCTGGGTGGCTACCGTGCTCTTTCGCCCGCCGCGACTGACGCGCTGCTCGATCGAGACGGTGGGCGCGATGCCGTAGATCGCGTCGACATCCGGTCGCCCGGCCGGCTGCACGATCGAGCGCGCGTACGCGTTGAGCGATTCCAGGTAGCGGCGTTGCCCCTCGTTGAACAGGATGTCGAAGGCGAGTGTCGACTTGCCGCTGCCCGAGACCCCGGTGATCACCGTGAACGCGTCGCGCGGGATGGCGACGTCGATCCCTTTCAGATTGTGTTCGCGCGCGTTGCGGATCTCGATCCAGCCGTCCGCTTCCCGCGCCGAATCCTCGGCCCTCACCCCCAGCCCCTCTCCCGCAAGCGGGAGAGGGGAGGACAGGCTGTACCTCTCCTCTCCCACGCTGTTGTGAGGGGGGCTGCCGGTGGGCGTTGAGGAGGACAGGCTGTACCTCTCCTCTCCCACGCTGTTGTGAGGGAGGCTGGCGGTGGGCGTTGGGGAGGAAAGGCTGTCGCTCCCCTCTCCTACGCCAGTGGGAGAGGGGCTGGGGGTGAGGGTGGTGCTTGTGAGGCGTTCTTCGTATTCCCTCAGTGCACGCCCGGTGTGGGAAGTCGCGTGCGCGGCGATCGAACGAGGCTCGCCCTCGGCCACGATCGTGCCGCCGTCTTCGCCGCCTTCCGGCCCGAGGTCGATGATCCAGTCGGCTGCCCGGATCACGTCGAGGTTGTGCTCGATCAGTATGAGAGAGTGGCCGCAGTCGACCAGCCGATGCAGCGCCCGCATCAGGCGCGCGATGTCGTCGAAATGCAGGCCCGTGGTTGGCTCGTCGAACAGCATCAACGACCCCTTGCGGGCGAGGCCTGCGCCACCCGTCGGGATCGGGTCTGCTTTGGCCAGAAAGCCGGCGATCTTCAGCCGTTGCGCCTCGCCACCGGACAGGGTCGGAACCGGCTGTCCGAGCCGCACATATTCGAGCCCGACCTCCGCCAGCGGCGCCAAGCCGCGCACGACCTCGCGGTCGTTGGCGAACAGGTCCAGCGCTTCGGATACGGTCAGATCGAGCGCGTCGGCGATCGACAGGTCGCGTCCCTTGCGTGGCAGCTTCACCTCGAGCACTTCCCCGCGAAAGCGCCGCCCGTCGCAATCTGGACAACGCAGGTAGACGTCGGACAGGAATTGCATCTCGACGTGCTCGTAACCATTGCCACCACAGGTCGGGCAGCGACCGGTCCCGGCGTTGAAGCTGAAGGTGCCCGCGCTGTAGCCGCGCTCCACCGCCAGCGGAGCGCGCGCGAACAGGCGCCGGATTGCGTCGAACGCGCCGACGTAGCTGGCCGGGTTGGAGCGCGTGGTCTTGCCGATTGGCGACTGGTCGACCAAAGCGACGTCGGCGATCCATTCGACCCCGCGGCAGGCATCGTGCAGCCCAGGGTTCTCCGCTGGCTTGCCCATGGCTTTGCGCAATGCCGGGTACAGCACGTTCTGCACCAGAGTCGATTTGCCCGAGCCCGACACGCCCGTGACCACCACGATCCGATTCAGGGGGAACTGGACGTCGATGCGCTTCAGGTTGTTCTCACGCGCTCCCTGCAAGGCGATCCGCATCGTGTCCGATCCGACCGGACGCCCGCGCGGAGATTCGACCTGGCGCCTGCCCGAAAGGTATTGTCCGGTCACGGTCGATGATCGACACAAGGCTTGCGGCGAGCCTTCGAATACGATCTGACCGCCACGCTCACCCGGGCCGGGCCCCAGATCCAGCACCCGATCCGCTGCCAGCATCACCTGAGGATCGTGCTCGACGACCACCAGCGAATTGCCGGCGCTGCGCAGCCTCTGCATCACGCCGACCACGCGGTGCATGTCGCGCGGATGCAGCCCGATCGACGGTTCGTCCAACACGAACAAGGTGTTGACCAGCGAAGTGCCCAACGCCGTGGTCAGGTTGATCCGCTGCACCTCACCACCCGACAGCGTGCGGCTTTGCCGGTCCAATGTCAGGTAGCCGACGCCGACCTCGCACAGAAAGCGCAACCGTGCTCGAATCTCTTTGAGCACCAGCTCGATCGCCTGGTCAATCGAACCGGTGCCGCGGGCATGCTCGAAAAACTCTCTGAGCCGCAGCAGCGGCAGCAGCACCAGCTGCTGGATCGTATGGCCTTCGAATCGCCATAACAGCGCGTCCGGCTGCAGGCGGCTGCCGGCGCAGGCCGGGCAAGGCGTGTAGCTGCGGTAGCGCGACAGCAGCACCCGGATGTGCATCTTGTACGCCTTGGACTCGAGCCACTCGAAATAGCGTCGTATGCCGTACCACTGGGTTTGCCAGCGGCCGGTCCAGGCCGGATCGCCGTCGATCACCCAGCGCCTCTCGCGTTCGCTGAGCGCGTTCCAGGGGACATCCAGCGCGACATCGAAGCGCGGCGCGAACTTTTCCAGATCACGCTGGCATTCGTTGAAGCTCTTGGTCTGCCAGGGCTTGACAGCGCCGCCGCGCAAGCTCTTGCCCGGATCCGGTATCACCAGACCGAGGTCGATGCCGATCACACGACCGAATCCGCGACACGTCGGGCAGGCGCCCAGCGGCGAGTTGAACGAGAACGCGCTGGGCGTGGGGTCTGCATAGTGGATATCGCAGTCGGGGCAGTGCAGGTCCGACGAGAAGCGCCACACCGCTTCGGCCGATCCGTCGCCGCCCCGATGGACGTCGACCCGTCCACCGCCCCGTTGCATGGCCGCTTCGATCGACTCGACCAGTCGCTGGCGATCGGTGCCCTGCGCTTTCAGCCGGTCCTGAACGACGTCGATGCGCTGCCCTGATGCCGTGGTCTGTTGCGAATGCACGCGCGTGTAACCCTGCGCCTCCAGGTGGGTGCGGATCTCCTCGGGTGTGAAGTTGGCGGGAATGGAAATCGGAAAAGTGATCGTCAGACGCGCGCCATCCTGGCCCGCGCAGCGCCGTATCAGCTCGTCGGTGACCTGCTGCGGCGAGTCGCGCCGCACCGGCCGGCCACAGTTGCGACAGTGCAGCGCCGCCCCGCGCGCGAACAGCAGCTTCAGGTGGTCGTTCAGCTCGGTCATCGTTCCGACCGTGCTGCGCGAAGTTCGCACAGGATTGGTCTGGTCGATCGCGATCGCCGGGGGCACGCCATCGATCCGGTCGACGGCCGGGCGATCCATCCGATCGAGGAACTGGCGGGCATACGGCGAAAAGGTCTCGACGTAGCGCCGTTGCCCTTCGGCATACAGCGTGTCGAAGACCAGGGAGCTTTTGCCGGAGCCCGACACGCCGGTGACGACGATCAGCTCGCCGGTCGGCAAGTCCAGGTCCAGGTTTTTCAGGTTGTTCTGACGAGCGCCGCGAATTCGGATCGCGGGGTGACGAGCCGGCATACCGGCATTTTCGCTGATTTGCGAAGGCGTTGATTTCAGCGGGGAAATTTCGCCCTATCGGCTGCGGCGCCGACTCCTTGAGGGTCGACGGTCCGGAAGGTTTGACTGGCTGCAGCGAGCTTTTCCGCCGGCTGCGGCGAGGGTGACTCGCTCATTATCCGCTCACACCGGATTTCAGAAACCAAGGAGCGACTTGATGAAAGCGTGTCTTACCGCGCTCGCCGCGTTAGTGCTGGCGTTGCAATTGGCCGCATGCGGTGGCGGATCGTCCTCTTCGACCTCGAGCACACCGGCCGCGCCGGTGGCCGCGAAGGGCATCGCCACACCCAAATCCGTGTCCGTGGTAACCGCTAACTGAGGCCGCCATGAGATTCCGTTTCCATACTGCGGCTTTGGCCGCTGCTGTCCTGGCCGGCACGGCCCAGGCGCAAATTCCGTCGACCGCCCCGTACGTGACGGACCCGCAGAACGTGTACGTGCAGGACGACACGTCGCAGGGCATCGGCAATCTGAACATGGTGCTGTGCATCATCGGTTCGCTCGACCCGGGCGATATGGTCAACACCGGCCCGTACATCGCACTGGTCGATGTCGACAAATGCAACAACAAGGGTGGCGGCAGCAACAGCTCGGCCACCGGCGCGACGAACTTCGCCACCGCGGTGGTCAACGTCACCCGCGCCAGCAACAGCGACCCGATGGTCGGCAAGGTGTGGATGTCGCTGACCCAGCAGGGACAGTCGATGAAAGTCTACGCCTACCTGAGCGCGACGCAGTCGCCGACCGACGCGCCGCCCTACGGCGTGTTCCGGATGGACTACATCGGGAAGAAGAACGGCCAGACCGGTTTCAATGGCTACGTCAATTCGCAGCCCGGCACGATCAGCTTCCTGGAGACCGGTTCCCAATCGAGCAACACGGCCTTGGCCATGTCCGCGGGTTCAACGACGTCGGGAACGGGCTCGATGAGCATCGCCAGCGGCGGTGGCGGCGGCAGCTCGGCGACGTTCAACTTCGCTTATGACTCGAGCTATTTCCGGCGCAGCGACGGCACCAACGATGAGTGTTTCGATCGTTCCAAGGCCCATGCTTCCGTGTCGGTGTGGCAGTACGGGACGTACAACGCCAACGACGGCACGCGCGTCGACCAGGCCTTCCCGGGCTTCCCGATCCTGGCGACCTACAACAGCACAACCTATTACGGATTCGCGAACTACTGGGGCATCAATTTCCAGGGTCTGGATCTGAACAGCATCCCCGATGCCAGCCCGATTGCCGGTCTCAGCGTGACCGACCAGCGACCCAGCAACACCACCGCCTACAACCTGTCGAAGGTGAGCGGCAAGCTGACCAAGTGGACACAGATGGCGACCACGATCGGGGCGCTCGACGGCATTCCGTTCATGTTCTGGGCCGACCTCAACAACCAGACCAGCAATCAGACGCTCGCAGCGTCAAACACCAACAATGGCAGCTGGATCGGTCAGTGGGGCCAAAACGGGGTGCTGACCGTGACGGGTACGCAGAGTTGCGGATCCAACGGCTGCGTCCCGATTTCGTTCCCGGGCAGCGCCACCATGACGGTCAACGCCTCGTTCCTGGCGAGCAACCCGATCAACGGGTGGTCCGACTCCCTCGGCGGCAATCTGAGCATTCCGGTGCCGACGGGGGCTGCACACGTCGGAACGGACCCCGTCTACTACTACACGCAGTCCACCGTGATACCCGGGTCGGCCGGCGCGCCGACGGCGTTGTACTGCCTGAGCCAGTGCCCGACCAGTTCCAGCCTTTCGGCCTTCCTTGCTAATCCTTCGGGGTCGCCGTTCGCCAGCCCGACCAACACGCAGTTTGGTTGGGGCGCGCAGGAGGTTTCGTATACGTTCGGAGCGAGTGGCTTGCTCGACGGTGCCCCCGCCTCGGTTGAGATGACGAGCGCCCCGTCCAACTCGCAATGGTCCAACGGTCTGATGACGGGCCGCCTGTACACGACCGATCTTGCGAACAGCGGCAGCAATGCCTGTCCGAACACGCCAGGCACGTCAACTCCCGCGGCCTATTGCGAGCCGGACGGCTCGTCGGTGTACTACACGTGGCAAACGGGGCCGAACCAGTGGAGCCAGTCGCTGTGGCTGACCAAGGCCAGCGACAACAGCGTCGTTGCGTTCGATGCACCACAGAACATTCCGTACACGGTCCCGACCGGAACCGCCTATGGAACCTTTGCGGGCAAATCGATCCTGTTGCAGTTCAACGGCTTCGGCAACCTGTCCGGCATCCCCGGCTATTGCGTCGACCCGGTCACCAATGCGACGGTGAACTGCGACCAGAACGCCCGCTACGTGCCGATGTTCTCGATTGCGGACGGCGCAACCATGACGTTGGCCGGAACGCCGGCGGTTCCGCTGATCGTCAAGGCGCTCGACGCGGAAATACGCTTGAAGAGCCTGGGCGCAAGCGCCTCCACGGCCTGCGCGTCGATGTCGTTGAACGCGATGACGCTGCCGTCGGGTGGCACGCACGATCCGAGCAACTCGGGTGACAGCGAGTACCTGGGTACGATGCCCGCCGTCACCGGCGCGCCGAAGGTGATCGACGGCGTCCTCCAGTAACGGGAAGCCCTCGACAAAAAAAGCGCGGCTCGCCGCGCTTTTTTTACGCCCGCCGTCCGCGCACCGCTGCGCCTAGTCGGGCCGCTTCCAGCGCGTCAGGAACTCGTTGACCGAATGCGGGTCCATCTTCCTCATCGCTTCGAACTCCCCGCTCTTCTGGCTGTAGACGACGCGGCCGTCGCCCTCGAGGACGGCGAGCGCCGGCACTCCCTTGCTCAGCGGAATGCCGTAGCGCTGCGCCAGGTCCGCGTTGTGGTCGATCCCTTGTTCGCCCACATTGACATGCACCAGTACGAAATGGGAGGACAGCAGCGACGCGTTTTCTTGTTGGTGCAGGGTCTCGTCCAGCACCTTGCAATCACCGCACCAGTTGGCGCCGAAATCGACCAGCACGCGCTTGTGAGAGGTCGCGGCGAGCTTCAGCGCCGCCGCGATATCGGATGCGGCGCTCGAGGGGTCCGGAAACACCGCCTCCGCCAGCGACGGCCGGACCAGCATGAGGGCAGCGGTCAATCCGGCCAGCACGGAGGCAAAGAGGGCGATCCACCGCCTTGGGAGGTTTTTTGACATGTCAACTCCAATACAACCGGCTTAAGTCAACGTAAGAACTGCTCCGCCAGTTTGACCCAGAAGGTGCCGCCGATCGGAATCAATTCGTCGTTGAAGTCGTACGACGCGTTGTGCAGCGTACAAGGCCCCGCCCCATGTCCCGAAGCGCGATGCGCTCCATCGCCGTTACCTATGAAGAGGTACGCGCCCGGCCGGGCCCGCAACATGAAGGCGAAGTCCTCGGCGCCCATGGTCGGGTCGACGTTTCGCACGACGTTGGCGGCTCCGACGATGCCATCGGCGACGCCGGCGGCGAACTCGGCCTGAGCGGGATGGTTGACCGTGGCCGGATAGGTGCGCTGAAACTCCACGGTCGCCTTGGCTCCCTGCGCCTCGGCGGTGAGCGTGGCCACCTGCCGAATCCGCTGCTCGAAAAGGTCGGTGACCGCATCGCTGAACGTTCGCACGGTGCCGGCGATTTGACACACATCCGGAATCACGTTGGTCGCATCGCCCGCGTGGATCATCGTCACCGAAAGCACGGCCGAGTCGATGGGGTTACGTGCGCGCGTCACGATGCCCTGCAAGCCTTGGACAATTTGAACCGCCGCCAGGACAGGGTCGACCGTCAGATGGGGCATCGCTGCGTGCCCGCCACGGCCGGTCACACGAATCTCGAACTCGTTGGTCGCGGCCAGCATCGGGCCCGGCGCCACCGCAAACTGACCGACTGCTAAGCCGGGCCAGTTGTGCAGCGCGAAGACGGCATCGCACGGGAAGCGGTCGAACAGGCCCTCTCGAATCATCCGGTCGGCACCGGCCCCACCTTCCTCAGCCGGCTGGAAGATCAGCACGACCGTGCCATCGAAGTTGCGGGTGGCGGCCAGATGGCGGGCGGCTGCCAGCAGCATTGTTGTATGACCGTCATGCCCGCACGCATGCATGCGGCCATCAAAGCACGATCGATGCGAGAATGTGTTGGTTTCCTGGATCGGGAGCGCGTCCATGTCGGCGCGCAGGCCGATCGAACGACCCGGTTTGTTGGAGCGCACCACGCCGACCACCCCGGTACCCGCGAGCCCGCGGTGCACTTCGACGCCCCAGCCGTTCAGCGTCCGGGCGACGACGTCGGCAGTGCGCTGTTCCTCGAAACGCAGCTCCGGGTGGGCGTGCAGGTCACGCCGGATCGCTTGCAGTTCGGATCTTGATTGCGCCAGGCTATCGATCAGTTGCATCGGCATCGCTTCAGGAGTCCCGCGTCAATGTTACCGGGCAGGATTTGGAGCTGTGTTGAGTCGCTGTGGGTTTCCTGCGGCGCTCGCAGGGTCAATAGATCTGCCGCCAGCATGGGCTTTGTCTTAAGATGCACGTCGGCCGCGGCGCGGCTGCTGGATACTGCGCGCGGATCGCTGGAGCATCATGAATAAGGAACTGATTCGGATATTGATCGTCGACGATCACGCGGTCGTCCGCGA
>DATBCI010000233.1:0-3200 GCA_036270555.1 Burkholderiaceae bacterium | reverse complement strand
GCGAACGGCCGGCCCATCTTGCTGCGGAATCCGGTCAGAGGCCCGATCTGCCGATCGCGCAGCAACTGCTCGACTTCCTCGTATTCGAAGGTCCGGCTGGCCGGGTGCTTGGGCAGCGAGAAATCGCACTTGGTGCAGGCGAAGCGTCGGTAGTTCTCCTGCACGACAGCTCCGCACTTCGGGCAAGGGGTCCTCAGCGTCGCGTAGTCGCCGGGGACCGTGTCCGACTCATAACTCTTGGCGCGCTCGACGATATGGCGCGTGATCTGCGCGATCTCGCGCATGAACGTCGACCGTTTCAGCGCGCCGCGTTCTATCTGCGCAAGCTTGTGTTCCCATTCGCCGGTCAGCTCGGGCGCCGTCAGCTCCTGCACCCCCAAGCCACGCAGCAGCGTGAGCAGCTGGAAGGCCTTGGCGGTCGGATGCAGGTCGCGCCCGTCGCGCACCAGGTAGCGTTCGACGATCAGCCCTTCGATGATCGAGGCACGCGTGGCCGGCGTTCCCAGGCCCTTGCCCGCCATCGCAGCGCGCAGCTCATCATCGTCGATCAGCTTGCCGGCGCCCTCCATCGCCGACAGCAGGGTCGCCTCGGTGTAGCGCGCCGGCGGGCGCGTCTGCAGCGCAGCGGCCTCGATCGAGACCGTGTTGACGGTCTCGTTGGGCTTCACCGGCACCAACGAAGCCTGCCCTTCCTGCGCTTCGCGCCCGTATACGGACAGCCAGCCCGGTTCAACCAGGACCCGCCCCTCGGTCTTGAACGAATGCGTCTTGATGGACGTGATGCGCGTCGTCACCAGATATTCTGCGGCCGGAAAGAACACGGCGAGGAAGCGACGCACGACCAGGTCGTACAGCTTCAACTCGATTTCGGACAGGTGGCCGGGCTCCTGCAAGGTCGGCACGATCGCGAAGTGGTCGGAGATCTTCGAGTTGTCGAAGATGCGGCGGTTCGGCTTGACCCATCCCTGCTCCACCACGCGCCGGGCATGGGGCGCGAACGGCTGCAGCATCGGCGAATCGACGCGCGCCTTGCTGGCGCCTTTCCCGCTCACCTTGCCGCCGGCCAGCATCCGCATCGTCTCGGCGACCACGCTGATGTAATCCTCGGGCAAGGCGCGCGAGTCGGTCCGCGGGTAGGTGAGCACCTTGTGCCGCTCGTACAACGCCTGCGCCAGCGACAGGGTGGTCTTGGCCGAGAAGCCGAAGCGCGAGTTTGCTTCCCGTTGCAACGAAGTCAGGTCGAACAGCAGCGGCGACAACTGCGTGCTGGGCTTGGACTCCTCGCTGACGATGCCCGGCTGGCCCGTGCACGCCGACACGATGTCCTGCGCCTTGCGCGCATCCCACAGGCGCTCGGCGCGCGCTTCCGGATCCTCGTCGCTGCGCTTGAAGGCCGGATCGAACCAGCGTCCCTCGTAGGTTCCCGCCGCGCAGGCGAAATTGGCCTTCACCTCCCAGTAGTCGCGGGCGACGAACTTGCGGATCTGCTCGTCGCGTTCGACCACGATGGCCAGCGTCGGCGTCTGCACCCGACCCACGGTGGTCAGGAAAAAGCCGCCGTCGCGGCTGTTGAACGCGGTCATCGCGCGCGTGCCGTTGATCCCGACCAGCCAGTCGGCTTCGGACCGACAGCGCGCCGCGTCGGCCAGCGGCTGCATGTCGCTGTCGGCCCGCAATCCTTCGAAGGCTTCGCGGATCGACGCCGGCGTCATCGATTGCAGCCACAGGCGCGAGATCGGCTGGCTCGCGCCGGAATGCTGAACGATGTAGCGGAAGATCAGCTCACCTTCGCGGCCGGCGTCGCAGGCGTTGATCAGCTGTCCGACGTCCTTGCGCTTGATCAGCTTCTCGAGCACCTTCAGGCGCGTGTGCGACTTCTCGATCGGCCGCAGGTCGAAATGCGGCGGAATCACCGGCAGGTGGGCGAAGCTCCACTTGCCGCGCTTGACCTCGTATTCCTCCGGCTCGTGCAATTCGAGCAGATGTCCGACCGCCGACGACAGCACGGTGTCGTCGCTCTCGAAATAGTCGGCTTTGCGCTCGAAGCCACCCAAGGCGCGTGCAATGTCGGCGGCGACCGAGGGTTTTTCCGCGATGATCAGACTTTTCTTCGACATTGCGCCCGGGGATAGTGGGGCGGCGCCCGGCGGGCGCTCGCTGCCTTTTTTAGGATATCAAACGATTCCGACCCGGCACCTGCTAGTGCAAGGCCGGCCCGGGATCGTCGTCGAGCAACTCTTGCAGCAGCAGCAGGTCGACATCGACCGACTGGCTCCACAGCACCATCAGCACGATGATCTTCAGGCGTTCGAGCGTAATCGGCGTCTCCACCGCCAATGCCCGCTCGATCACGATTTCGCGCTGGGCCGGACTCAACTGCCGGTCGCGATCGAGGGAGGCGATGAATCCGATCGCCGCGCTGCCGAGCGACTCGTATTCATGGCGGGTGTAGACGCGGAACGCTCCGGTGTGATCGGGCATGCGCGAGGACAGAGTGACGCTGGCCAGCCCGTGCAGCCAGACCATCGCGTCGGCGATCTCGTCCTCATCGAAACCGGCATCGGCGAGTCGCCGTGTCAGCGCCTCGAAGTCGGGACAGGCGGACAATGCGCTGTAGTTCTCGTACAAAAAGACCAGCACGTCGAACATGGGCTCGTCACTGTAGCGCAGCCGGCAGTGCCGGCGCAATAGGAAGGTTCAACTTCGCCTCAACCGCTGGTAGCAGTTACCCGCCAGTCGCTCAACATCTTGTGCCAGCTCGAGCTCCAGCAGCCGGGCCGACAACGGACCGGGCGCGAGCCCGGTGCGTTGCGCCAGCGTGTCCAGGTCGACCGGATCGAAGCCGACCGCTCGCAGCAAATCCGGCTCGTTGCGCCTTGCGCGATCCGGCGAAGCCGAGGACGCGAGTCGCAGGGTCTCGATCTGAAGCTCGTGCAGAACATCCTGCGCCGACTCGACCAGGCGCGCGCCATCGCGGATCAGCTGGTGGCAGCCACGGGCGAGGGGCGAGTGGATCGAGCCCGGAATCGCCATCACCTCGCGCCCGAGCTCGGCGGCCAGGCGCGTCGTGATCAGCGAGCCGGAGGGCAGCGCAGCTTCGACCACCAGCACGCCGAGCGCAGCGGCTGCGATCAGTCGATTGCGGCGCGGAAAATTATGCGGGATCGCCGGCGTGCCGAGCGGATATTCGGACACCAGCA
>DATBCI010000232.1:0-2186 GCA_036270555.1 Burkholderiaceae bacterium | reverse complement strand
TCGTCCGACGACGCCATCATCGGCAAGACCCTGCAAGGCGTCGTGACGAGCTGGAATCCGGGCGCCGAGCGCCTGTTCGGGTACACCGCACAGGAGATGGTCGGCCAGCCGATGCTGCGCCTGCTGCCGCCCGAGCGGGCTGGGGAGGAGGACCAGATCCTCGCCACCCTCGGCCAGGGGCGACGAATCGACCATTTCGAAACGGTGCGGGTCACCAAGGATGGGCGCCGTATCGATGTCTCGGTTTCGATCTCACCCATCGCCGATGCCAGTGGCAACGTCATCGGTGCTTCCAAGATCGCGCGGGATATCACCGAACGCAAGCAATCGGAGCAGAAGCTGGCCATGCAGCTGGCGCGGCACGATCTGCTGAATCGGATAACGCGCGCAATGGGTCAGCGCCAGGATCTTCAAAGCATTCTGCAGGTCTGCCTGCGCAGGCTCGAGGAGGATCTGCCGATCGATTTCGGCTGTGTGTGCCTGCACGACCCGCTCGCCGAGACGCTGACGATCAGCTGCGTCAGCGTGCGCAGCAGCGCCTTGGCGCTCGAGCTTGGAATGGCGCAAAACGTACAGATCCCGATCGGCCACAACGGACTGGCGCGCTGCGTCGCCGGGAGCCTGGTGTATGAACCGGACCTCGAGAAGCTGGCATTCGCGTTTTCGCAGCGATTGGCAGACGCCGGGCTGCGCTCGCTGGTCGCGGCGCCGATGCCGGTCGAGAGCCGCGTCTTTGGCGTGCTGATCGCGGCGCGGCATGCGACGGGAGCGTTCAGCAGCGGCGAGTGCGAGTTTCTGCGCCAGTTGAGCGAGCACGTGGCGCTGGCGGCGCATCAGGCCGAGCTGTACGCGGAACTGCAGCGCGCCTACGAGGATCTGCGCCAGTCGCAACTGGCCGTGATGGAGCAGGAGCGACTGCGTGCGTTGGGACAGATGGCCAGCGGCATCGCGCACGACATCAACAACGCGCTTTCTCCGGTGGCGCTCTACACGGATCTGCTGATCGACCGCGAGCCTGGCTTGAGCGAATCGGGACGCGCGCAGCTGCTGGTGATACAGCGTGCGATCGGCGATGTCGAGCAGACGCTCGCGCGCATGCGCGAGTTCTATCGGCCACGCGAACCGCAGCTGCTGCTGACTCCGGTCCAGCTGAACGATCTCGTAAGACAGGTGATGGACCTGACGCGCGCACGCTGGAGCGACATGCCGCAGCAGCAGGGCATCGTTATAGAGCCCAGCGTCCAGTTGACGACCGGCCTGCCCACCATCATGGGTGTCGAGTCGGAGATCCGCGAAGCGCTCACCAATCTGATCTTCAATGCCACGGACGCCATGCCCGATGGCGGCACGCTGCGCCTGCGCACCGGGGTCGATGCCGGTGCCGCCGAGGTCCATGTGGAGGTCGGCGATACGGGCGTGGGAATGGACGAGGATGCCTGCCGTCGCTGCATGGAGCCGTTTTTCACGACCAAGGGCGCGCGCGGCACCGGGATGGGTCTGGCGATGGTGTACGGGGTGGTCCAGCGCCACGGGGCCGACATCGCCATCGACAGCAGGCTGGGCGCCGGTACCACGGTGCGGCTGACATTTCCCATCGGGAGCGCCTCCGCGGTGGACGGCGCCAAGCCGGTCGAGACCCGGCGCCCATTGACGCGTCTGCGGATCCTGCTGATCGACGACGACCCGCTGCTGCTGAAGTCGCTGCGCGAGATCCTGGAGGCCGACGGCCATGCGATTACGATGGCGAGCGGCGGGCGCGAGGGGATCGAGACCTTCACCGCGGCCTGTCAGCGCCGCGAGCCGTTTCCGGTCGTGATCACCGACCTGGGCATGCCGTACGTGGACGGCCGCAACGTGGCGCGCGCGGTAAAGACCCTCTCGAGCGACACGTTCGTGATCCTGCTGACCGGCTGGGGTCAGCGCCTGGTGTCGCAGGGCGATGCACCGGCGCACGTCGACCGGGTGCTCAGCAAGCCGCCCAAGCTGAAACTGCTGCGAGAGGCGCTGGCAGAGAGCAGCGCGGACGGGCGCGAGGGCGATGGTTAGCGGTGCAGCGGCGAGCATCCTGATCGTCGACGACGAGCCCGCCCACATGCAGGCGCTGTGCGACGCCCTGCGCGCGACCGGATACCGGCCAACCGGGTTCACGGCGCCCCAAGCCGCACTCGAGGCGCTTGCCACCGAGC
>DATBCI010000231.1:0-12225 GCA_036270555.1 Burkholderiaceae bacterium | reverse complement strand
ACCTCCGCGAGGTGTTCGGCTTCAGCGTCCGGGTGAAAGAAGTATTTCACCGCAAGAGCGAACGCGCCTTCTTCTCGACTTCCTCTGAAGGGATCAATTGGACGGCGCCGGAATCGATTTGTTCCGCGCGTCGCTGCGCTTCAGCGAACCAGACCCGCTGAATGTCCGACTCCGACAATTCGTCGAGGCTCGAAAGCAGCAACTCGGCCAATCGCGCCCTCTCCTCGGGCGGCAGGCGGAGCACTTCTTTTTCGAGGGAATCAATGTTCATAGAACAACGATACCACCGCGCCGTTGTACAGCGAAAGTGAAAAAGCGCCTCTCCGGCAAAGGAACCCATGGGCGATACGCGTCGAGGTTATCGAATGCGTCCATTTCGCCTGGCGAACGGCTTAAGCCTGGACCTTGAGGCATAAGCCCTTTCTACTGGCATACGCATCCTCTATTCGCTCGACGTGGCGAGGCAGTGTGTTCGCAGGAATGGACGCTCTATTGAACCAAGCCACACGGTCCGCCTTCTCGCTTTCGGTGGGGACACCGGCGACTGGCACACAGAGAAAGGTGAACATGAACACCAAGTCCTCCTTCGTTGGCACAGAATAGACACCCAGCAGGCGTTCCACCCGCACTTGAAGGCCCACCTCCTCAAGAACCTCTCGCTCGACAGCCCCCCATGGGGCTTCAGCAGACTCCACCCTGCCACCTGGCAAGTTCCATGCGTCGCGATCGGTGCGATGGCATAGCAGCACGTTGCCAGCAGAATCAAAGATGACTGCGAATGCGCCACGTTGCCATATCGCTTCTGATCCGCAAACCGTCTGCAGGGCTGACGTTGGCGTCTTTCAGCGCCACTTTGCGTCTGAGGAACTGAAGCGATTGCTGTGGAGGTGTCGCCCGTGGTCAGTCCGGCCATACTCGCTCTTCGCAAGCCTGTGCTGGCGCGGTGGGCGATTCGGCGCGTGACGCTTTCACTGCTTTCGGTTGCCGAGATCGCGCTTCGGCCGGTCCCGGCCAATGCGCAACCGCTACCCGCCAACGACAACCTGGTTTGCTCGGTCGGTTTTAGTCGCGCGGCACTACCATAAGGCGGTCGAGTCTCGCACTGGCCGCCGGACGTGATGCAGGAGGCGCAACGCCTCACCGAGCAGCAGGCCCGCGAGGCGTTCGCCGCACTGCGCTGGCCCGGCTGAGGTCAATCACGATTGCCCTCATGCTTGCCCTCGTGCCTTTGACCTTGGCCACCCTCGCGTGCCGGCGGGGCCGGCCGTGCCGGTGCTGCGTTCATCGCCGGATGCTGTGGGGCCTGCACTGGTGCGCGGCCCGCTTCGCGATACGGTGCCGCCGCTGGACCCGCAGCCATGGGCCCCGACGGGCCGCGCTGCGCGGTCGGATAGCCGGGTGCGGCACGGGCCGGCGCTGCCGCGCGGGGCGCGGCCTCGCGAGGCGCCGGTGCACGAGCTCCGGACTCGCGCACCGCGGACTCACGCGCAACATTCGGCTGGCGGCCTTGCGCCACACTGATGCCGCGGCCGGAGAAAACGCCCGGCTTCGCCGTCGCCGCTACCGGCGGCTGTCCATGATTGGCCGACGCCCGTAACGCGGGCATAGCGCGCGCTGCCGAATCGTGTCGCATTTGCTCAACCGTGGCCGCGTGGTGCGGCGCGCGTGCCGCGGCTTCCTCTTCGGCGGTCGCGCGCGCCTGGATGCCGCCGGTTCCCCCGTTGAAGCTCGCGTGACTGGTCTCGACGCGTGCATTCACGACCGTCTGGTTGTACACATTCGTGACCGACACCCGGGTGACGTTGGACACCGAACGGTTGTAGTAGTACGCACCGTGGTTCCAGTAGCCCCCGGAGAAGCCGGCGCCGAAGTACCCGTAGCCGTAGTTGATGCCCCCGTAGAAGCCCACGCGCTCACCCCAGTAGCCGGGGTGCCAGGAGTAATAGCCGGCCCCGAAACCCCAATAGCCGGGGGTCCACAGCAGGCCCGGAGCCGGAGCCAGCACCCATGTGCCGGGCACCCAGTAATAACCGGAGTAGGGATCGTAGGACCAGTATCCGGGCGTCCAGATGTAGCCCACCGCGGGGACGGGCGGCTGTACGTACACCGGCATCGGCGGCGGCGCGATCCCGATCGACACCCCGACGCTGATGTCGGCAAAGCAAGCTGCCGGAGCGGCGAGAAGTCCAAGCACCAGCAGCGATGCACGAGCGAAGCGGGTGGTTTTCATCGTTCGACTCCTGTTGGTCGAGACTTCTGGCAACTTTAACGAACGAGCAGTACTTGACGTTCACATTGCTGTAGGGCTCAGGTGCAACCACATGTCACACCAAGGCGTTTTCGAAACAAACAGACACATGTTGCACCGGTCCGGACGTGGCGCCGATCGCGCTGCAGGGCTCACGAGTCTCGGGCGCGTGGTGCTGCAAGCCTTTCGGCCGCTTCAGCCGAAGTCATGACGCGGTGGACCTCGAAGTCCACCAGATCTTTCCAGTTTTCCATCCACCGCTCGAGCTGCGACCGGTCGGCCGTTTGCATGACCTGATAGCACGTGGTCAGGTCGTGGTCGACCCAACTCGAGATGTACTTCAATCCCTCGGGTGCCATGCGCCCTTGCTCGCGAAAGCGGCGGTACACGGGCGCGGGGTCGCCGTTCTTGAAGCGCTCGATGATCATGTACAGAGTCTCGGCCACAGCCATCTCCATTACCCAGTAGCGTGCGATCGTCGCCACACGGTTGTGCGCGCGGACACGACATTTTCCTTTTGTTACTCACCTTCGCACCGGAGCCTTGCGGCGCGACCGTAAGATCCGGATTGGTCACCTTCCAGGAGAAGCCAAGGTGGATCAACTGCGCAGGAGCAGATTGCGAAGTGGATGCAGCCTACTGCTGGCCGCAGCGTCGCTGCTGGGCGTGTCGCTGCCGGCGCTGGCCGACAATCTGCTGGGACTTTATGTGGGTGGCGGCATTGGCGAGTCGCACGTGCGGAGCGATACGGGAAATTTTTCGAACCTGAACGGGTTCGTGGAAAACCGGACCGCCTGGAAGGCACTGGTCGGTATTCGGCCGATTTCGCTGCTGGGCGCCGAGCTCGAGTACACGGACTTTGGCCACCCGGGTGAGTCCAATGTCGGACCGATTCCTCCCGGCTTCATCTACAACGTGGACGTTTCGCAAAAGGCCACCTCGTTGTTCGGCCTGTTGTATTGGCCGCTGCCGCTGCCCGTGTTCGACCTGTATGGCAAGGCCGGCTTTGCGCGGCTCGAGACCAACGTCAATGCTTCGTGGCGCTGCGTTGCCCCGGTGACCTGTGTCTCCAATCCGAGCTATCAACAGGACTCGACCGACACGCGCCTCGCCTACGGCGTCGGCGCGCAGGCGAAGTTCCTGGGTCTGGGTGTTCGAGGCGAGTATGAGCGGATCAGCGCGCCGGGCGGAAGTCCGGATCTGTTTTCGCTGATCGCAACCTGGACGTTCTAGCCAAGTCAGGCGTGCCGGCGGTTGACGCTGGCCGTCTTCGCGACTGCGCTCTGTGACGCCTTGTGCGCCAGGATGATGGCGGACGCTTCGGCGGCTGAATCGAGGTAGCGGGCCACCGCGAACATCGCGGGGATCATCAGTGCCAGGATGAACAGAGCGTCCTCGCGGCCGATCCATTGACCAAGGTTCTTCATTTTCCGGTGATCCTTTCCGTGTGGATTCGCAGGTTGCGCGTTGCAGAACCTGAGAAACGATAACGGGAAGGTGCGCGCCACGCATGTGACGCAAGTCACACGGCGCACGGCGCAAGCACGGCGCGTGGCGCAAACACGGCGCACGGCGCAAACACGGCGCATGGCGCAAATTCAGGCAGCAAACGGCTCCCAGAAGAGACTCAGGTGCTCGCTCCGCCGCACGATGACCCGGATCCCGCAGTGCACCCGTAACAGTGATTGGCCGTCACGATGCGACGCTGGTTCAGCCGCGTCGCGTCGAAATCCCGCACGTGGCGCGGCGCGCTCGATTCCACCGGAAGATCCAGCATCTGGTTGAAATCGCAGTCGTACAGCGTGCCGTCCCAACCGATCGAGATCGTATGGCGGCACATCACCGCCGCCGCGGCGGCCGGGTTGAACGCGTTGGCGAGCCGCTGCATGTAGGTTTCGTAGTTGCCGCTCTCGACCAGGAACTCGAGGAATCGGCTGATCGGCATGTTGGTGATCGTATAGAGGTGGTTGAAGGCGATTCCATGCTGGCGCCCCAGCTCGCGCTTGAACTGGGCTTCCAGGGCTTCCTGCTGCGCAGGCAGGAAGGCTCCAACCGGGTTGTGAACCAGGTTCAGGATCAGCCCGCTGCCCTCGCGACCGTAGCCAAGGCCGTTGAGCAGCGTCAGCGCCTCGATCGACCTGGCAAACACCTTTTCGCCCCGCTGCGCGTCGGTCTGGGCCGCACGGAAGTAGGGCAACGACGCCACGATCTCGACCTGGTGCCGCGCCAGGAACCCGGCCAGGTCCTTCTGCGGCCCAAGCAACAGCACGCTCAGGTTGCAGCGATCCATCACCTGGCGACCCAGCGCGCGCGACTGCTCGACCAGCCAACGGAAACTGCCGTTCAACTCCGGCGCCCCCCCGGTGATATCGACCGTCGGAATGTCAGTCGCGGCCAGCGCACGCATGCACAACTGCGCCGTTGCGGGGCTCATCTGCTCGGTCCGTTCAGGGCCGGCGTCCACGTGGCAGTGACGGCAGGTCTGGTTGCAGAATTTGCCGACGTTGATCTGGAATACCTGGATCCCGGTGGCCGTGAGCGGCGTCAGTCCCGCGCTGCTCATCCTCGCGTGGAACGGCGCGCACGAAGACGCGGCGAGCTTGCGCAATTGCGCCTGGCTCGAGGCCAGCTCGCTGCCACGCGCGATCAGGGTCAGTCCCATGCTCGAGCCCCTGTCTCAAGCCCCAGCCTGCGGGCGCCGTCGGGTTGCTGTGCTCACATCGACAGTTGGTTCACCACGTTGCGCATCTGGACCCCGTGCACCAGCGAAGCGCCGCCGCGTATGGCGCAGGCGACGTGCACGGCTTCGGTCATTTCCTCGGCGTTGGAGCCTTTCTCCAGGCACGACTGCGTGTACGCGTCGATGCAGTAAGGACACTGCACCGCGTGGGCGACCGCCAGCGCAATCAGCGCTTTCTCGCGCTCGGTGAGCGCGCCCTCGGCGAACACGCTCCCATAGTAGGCCATGAACTTGTCCCAGAGCTCGGGGCTGCCCTTGGACATGTCGCTGAATCTGGCCAGATCTTTCGGGTGGTAGTAGGTTTGCATCGGCGGCGCTCCGCGGGTAGGAAAAATCCGATTCTAGGTGGGCGCCCCTAACGGAACCCGGTAGCCGGCCTGTGCGGGTGAACCATCGAATGAACGCCGGGTTGATGCTGCAGGCCGATGCATTCCACAGAGGGTGAAATCCGTAGGCGGCGGGGTGAATTTAGCAATTTCGACACGCCGCGGCGAAAACCGATATTGACCGTGCCGTGGGTTGCAGGTCATCCTGCGCCTATGCGGCTTGGGTTGCCGCCGGCTGGAGGAAACTTAAGTGGACACCAACGTGCAATCGTTTTCGCCGGAATTCGGCCAGCAGATTCTGCAGCGCATCGCGGACGGGCAGAGGCCCGAGGAAGTGGCTCGACAGCTGGGGCGCACTCCCGCGACGATCGGGCACTGCATCTCGGTGATGGAGGAGAGCACTCCTTCACCCTCGCAGCGGATGTCGCTCGCGCAGCGGGCGAGCGCCTGGCGCAACGAGCTGGCCGCGTCGCTGGTGTCTCCGCGCGAAAGCCGTTACGTCGCAGCGATCGTCCGCGAGCTGTTGAAGTTGCACTGGATCGTCAGCGCCAGCCACCCCGGCTTGCCCCGGCGCGCGATCTACAAGAAGGTCGTCATGGCCCGCACCGGCGCCGATGAAGGCGAGGCCAGCTCCATCCTTCGGCGCGCCGAGCAGAGCTTCGCCAGCTGGCCCAGGGAGCGCGAGCTGACATTCGCCGACGTGGTCCACTACCTGGCGGTGTCGGAATACCTGACCGACGACGAACGGCTTGCCACCCGCATCAACATGGGGCGGCTGATCGCCGGGCGCGTTCCGGCCGATCTCTGAGGTCCGCGCCGCGTCGTCCGCGGCGCGGACCCGGCTCGCCGCTGACGGCGCGCTGCTGACGGCGCGCTGCTGATCGTGCCGCGTCAGGCGGACGCGTGGGGAAGCGGTCGCGCCGTGCGAGAGGCGCGCCAGATCGCAACGACGATCAGCGAGGCCACTGCCAGGTCCCATAGGCAGGGGTCGGCGCGCCGATAATAGGGCATGTACTGCCACAGCCCGTAGCGGTCGATAATGAACTCCTCGATGCACATCCAGGTGTTGAAGAAAGTGACTCCGACCGCGATACGGGCCGCGAGAGGTAGTTGTCTGAACGGGATGGCAGGCACGAGCGTCTCCTTCGCAATCATGGGTTGACCCGATTGCGCAGGAGGCTATTTCTTAAACCTGGGTTCAAGTCAAGAGGGCTGGTTCAAGACAAGAGAGCCTTTGGCGACAGGGCGAGGCGATGAGAATCGGCGAACTGGCACGCAAATCGGGTTTCCGCCCCTCCACGATTCGCTACTACGAACGCGTGGGCGTGCTGCCACCGGCCCTGCGGCATAACGGACAAAGGCGCTTCGGTGAGAACGCGGAGCTGCACCTGTCCGTGATTGCGTTCGCGCGCAAGGCCGGCTTCACGCTCGAAGACATCAGGTCGCTTTTTCACGGCTTCGAGGCGGTCACACCCCCTTCACGCCGGTGGAGAAAGCTCAGTCGCCGGAAAATTGACGAGATCGAATCCCTGATCGGCCAGCTCAGGCAGATGGAGAAGCTGTTGAAAGGCTGCTCGCATTGCCGGTGTGTGAAGCTGGAGGATTGCGGTCGCCTGCTGCGCCGAAACGGGGAAGGCAATACCATGGCCCGGTGACCTCTCCAAAACAAGCGATCCTGCCGCGATCCGGAGTCGTCTTTCCGGCGATCGGCGCCGCTTTTTATGCGGCGACGGTGGGCTTCGGCCTCGGTGGCAACAGCGCACTGACACTGCCCGGAGCCGCGTTCCTGTGCGCAGTGGTCGTCGTGATGTTCGGCACCGTATTTGCGACCGTGCATCATGCGGAAGCGATCGCCCACCGCATCGGCGAGCCCTACGGAACGCTGGTACTGACGCTGGCGGTGACGGTGATCGAGGCCGCGCTGATCGTGACGATGATGCTGGGCGGATCGGGCAATGCGACGGTGGCGCGCGACACGGTGTTTTGCGTGATCATGATCGTGTGCAACGGCCTGGTGGGCCTGTGCATCCTGATCGGCGGCCTGCGTCACCGGGAGCAGGAATTCCTGGTGCACGGCGCCAATTCCTACTTGAGCGTGATCGCAACGCTCGCTGCCCTGACCCTGATGCTGCCCAACTACACCACCACGATCCCCGGCCCGGTCTTCTCGGTCAGCCAGCTGGTGTTCGTCAGCATCGTCACGCTGGTCCTGTACGGCGTATTCCTCTACATCCAGACGGTGCGCCACACCGAGTATTTCACGACGACCGGAGCGCACAGTGACGCATCCAGCGCGCATCCGCAGTCACCGCAGCAGCCACCGCGCGAGGAGCCGGCCGGCCTGGCCGGCTCCTCGGCGCTGCTCGTCGTGTCGCTGGTGGTGGTGATCCTGCTGGCGAAGAAGTTCGGCGTCGGCATCGACGAAGTGCTCGACCGCGCCGGGGCTCCGGTCGCCGTGTCCGGCCTGATCGTGGCGCTGCTCGTACTTCTGCCCGAGAGCATGGCGGCCGCGCGCGCGGCCTACCAGGATGATCTGCAGAAGAGCTTGAATCTGGCGCTGGGATCGTCGCTGGCGACGATCGGGCTGACGATCCCCGCCGTCGCAGCCGCCGCCGTCCTGTTGGACAAGACCCTGGTGCTCGGGCTTGCGCCGAAAGAAACGCTGTTGCTCGCGCTCACGATGATCGTGAGCGTGCTCACCTTCGGCACCGGCCGCACCAACGTGTTGCCCGGATTGATCCACGCCGTGATCTTCGCGGCGTTCATCTTCCTGACGTTCGTGCCCTAGGCCCAAGTGGGGCCTCGTGGCCACTCAGAGAGTTTCCCGAGCGTCTACAGCCTTCGTGAGGTCTGGCTTCGAAGGCAACGCCTGCGGATTATTCGTCCGGTGAGCCGACGAAGGCACGGTTGTTGCCGGCGGCGTCGGTGACCTCGCAGACCACCTGGCGGGCATTGTTGACGCCCTCGCAGGTGGTAATGGCTCCTGCCGCATCGCCCCCGGGCGCGACGAGCAGACGAAAGCCGCGAGCCTCGCTCCCCACGAACCCCACGAGCGTCCCGCCCGAGGACGTGAAGCCTACGATGAACCCGGCGTCGTTGATGCCTCGCGCAGCCGTGTTGCCGTCGGCGATCGTGAACCGGGCGAGGAATGGCGCCAGCTCGTGCTGGCCCTCGACGAGCGTTCCCTGCTGCCAGACGAAGGCGTACCGCCCCAAGCCGGGCAGCCGGCCATCGCCTGAAATGCGTCCGTGCGCGTTCATCCCTTGTGTCAACGAAAAACCTGTGCCCGATCCAGGCGGCGTTGCGTCGGTGAAGGTGTTCGTGCCGGGGTCGTAGATGAACCCCGCATTTGTGCTGCCGTCCAACATGTAGTTGGATCCCGTGATCAGACCGGAGTTGGCGATGGCGCGCGCCGCCGTGACGTCCCAGCCTGGCCGCGAGAAAAAGGTGTAGTTCGAGCCGATAAGGATGAAGCCTTGCTGGTGAGACGGATTTGAGGAGGGAAGGGCGCTCCCGATGATGACACCGGCGTTGTTGATGCCACTCGCGGAGACCGTATAGCCCGCCGGGGGCGGGGGTAGTGGCGTGAAGACTCCATCGCGATAGATGCCACTCTTGCTGCTATCAGCATTGGCAACCGCGACCTGACCGTTGTCGTTCGGGCCGAAGGCTACGCTGAGTGGACCGATGGCGGGAATGAGGATCTCCGTCCAGGAGTAACCCGATGTCGCCTCGGCGGCGTTCGCCGCTGAGCCAACCATCAAGTCAAGAGCGAACGCGCTCGCAATGCCGATGCGCTGGATGGATGATGCCCTCATGGCTTCCCCCTTGGTTGTATTTCCTTTCGAAACACTATCTCGCCGGCTCGTTGAGGGCAACGCTTTCTGGAGGGCCGCGGGGAGCGTCCGGTCAGCGCAAAGGCTTAAGACGTTGATGTCGGCTTTCGGCGAGTTTTTGCGTCTAAGGGGACTGCTGTTGGCGGGACGGTTCGGCGCACGTCCGTTTTGTCGGTTGGCTCACGGCCGCTTTACAAAGCGTAGCGGTCCTCGTCAGCCTTGCCACCGGGAGGCTCGCCGGCCTGGCGCTGCCGACGGCAGGCTCTCTAGAATGGCCGGCATGGCCGCCGGATCTTCGCGATGGAAAAGGAAGCGTTTGACGCGCTGATCACACGCCTCGAGCGCGAGGCCGCCCGGCGTCCGGCGCGCTACCGGATCGCGGCGGTGAGCGTGGCCCTGTTGGGCTTCCTGATACTGGCGGTGGCGTTCGGCTTTGCGTTCATTCCGGCCGCGGCCCTGATCGCCCTGGGCGTGCTGCTTGCGTTCAAGGCCACGGCGGCGCTGGTGCTGGTGCTGCTCAAGCTGGGCAAGCTCGTGATCCTGCTGGCGATCCCGGC
Source organism: Burkholderiaceae bacterium (assembly GCA_036270555.1). Classification (GTDB taxonomy): domain Bacteria; phylum Pseudomonadota; class Gammaproteobacteria; order Burkholderiales; family Burkholderiaceae_F; genus VBCK01. Next base: position 2,518 of record DATBCI010000231.1, on the reverse strand, counting down.
GTGGACGATGATCAGGAGCTCGGTGTCCCTGCTGTTCAGCCGCTTTCCGCCGCCGCAGGGGCGGGAGCTCGCGCGGGCCGAGGCGCCCGCACTGTACCAACGCCTCGACGAGCTGCGCCGGCGGCTGAAAGGGCCGGCGATCCACAAGGTGCTGCTGGTCGACGAGATCAACGCCGCCATCGTGCAGCATCCGCGCTTCGGACTGCTGGGCTGGGAGCACAACGTGCTGATCCTCGGCCTGCCGCTGTTGCAGAGTCTGGGCGAGGGGGAGGCGATGGCGGTGCTCGCCCACGAGTACGGACACCTGTCCGGCTACCACGGCCGGCTCGGCGGCTTTATCTATCGCTTTCGCGCCGCCTGGAGCCGGCTGCAACAGCTGTCCGGGCAATGGACCGACTGGGGCTCGCGCCTGATTGCGCGACTGTTCCGCTGGTACGCACCTTACTTCAACGCCTATACCTTCGTGCTGGCCCGGCAGAACGAGTACGTGGCCGACCAGACCGCTGTCGAGATCGCAGGCCGCCAGAACGCCGCCAATGCGCTGATCCGCACCAGCATCACGTCGCAGTTCGCCGACGCGACGTTCTGGCCTTCGATCGAGCGGCGCATCGTGATCGAACCCGAGCCGCCCGGCGACCGCAGCGCCTTCTGGGAGCAAGCGTTGCGCAGCGACCTCGATTCGCAGCAACGCGCACGATTTCTCGATGTGGCCCGCCAGCGCCAGACTGATCACATGAACACGCATCCGGCGCTGAAGGACCGGCTGGCAGCGATCGGCGCTGGCATCGATGAAGAGCTGGTGCAGCACCTGGAGCCACCGCAGGTGAGCGCCGCCTCGGCGTGGCTGGCACCGAGCATTGAAACGATCGCGGCCGAAATGGACGGCTCCTGGCGCGCCCGCGTCGCCGACCACTGGCGCAAGCGGCACGCGCACCTGCGCGAGCAGCAGCAGCGACTCGCCGAGCTGGACGCCCGTGAGGCGCTGGGCGTCGAGGAGCTGTGGCAACGCGTCGGACTGCTGCGTGAGTTGCACGCGGACCGCGAGGTGATGCCCGCCATCGATGCCTTGCTGAACGTCGCGCCCGACCATGTCCAGGGGCGTTTTCAGCGCGGCATCGTGCTGCTGCAGCGGGGTGAGGAGGCGGGCATCGCGGACCTGGAGTTTGCGATGGGCAGGGACAAGGAGGCGGTCCCGCCCGGCTGCGAGGCGGCCTGGCGCTTCTACTCGGCGCGCGGGGCCGAAAGGGCGAAGGCCTACGCCGAGCGCTGGCAGGAGGGCTCGAATCTGCTGGTTCGCATCCGGGCCGAGCGGGCGAGCATGGGCCAGGACGCCCAATTCGTGGCGGCCGATCTGAGGCCGGAACTGACGGCCGCCGTGATGAAGATCCTGCTCGAGCAGGCCCCGCCGGTGTGTCGCGCGTACGTGGTGCGCCGGATCCTTAAGACCGACCCGTCACTGCTGCAATACGTGCTGGCTTTCGAGACGGACGCATCCGCCGTGGGCACGGGGCCAGAGATCGTGAAGAAGCTGGTGCAGCAGGCGTTCCCGGGCAACTTCTTTGTCCTGCACCTGGGCACCCATAAACTCTTTCGGAAGAAGATCGAGCAGCTGGGCGTCGAGCCTGTACTTGCCCGCTGAGCGCACCGGCGTCCCGCGTTAACCCCGCGCGGCCCAATCCTGCGTTTGTAGTGGCATTACCCACCCGCGAGGACGCCATGCATCACAGCCTGCTTGCCACCACTGCCGCGCTGCTCACCGCCTGCGCGGCAACCTCCCACTCGGCCATCTGCGACGACGCGAGCCGGTCGCCGTGCCGGTCCGACCTGGCCGACATCACGGTCGTCGATCGCACGACCGGCGAACGGCTTACGGTCTACTCGCACGCGGGCCAGCGCTGGGTTGCCGGAACGCCGGGTCACCGCTACGCCATCTCGATCCGAAACCGATCGCCAGGGCGCCTTCTGAACGTGGTTGCGGTCGATGGGATCAATGCGATCAGCGGCGAGACGGCCGACTGGGAGCAGAGCGGTTACGTGCTGAGCGGGCAGGAATCGTTCGACGTGCTCGGCTGGCGCAAGTCGCAGGAGCGGGTCGCCGATTTCATTTTCACCGATCTCGGGGACTCGTACGCGGCCAGGACCGGGCGGCCGGACGACGTCGGCGTGATCGGCGTCGCGGTATTTCGTGAAGCGGCGCCCGTACCACCGCCGGTGAGCAGCAATGAGGCGCCGGCCAGCGGCGGCGGGATCACAGCGCTGTCGCAGGCGCGACCGGAGTCGCGGTCGGAGGATCGCCTGGGCACGGGGCACGGGCCGAGCGAGTCGTCACGGGTGTTGACGACAAGCTTTGAACGGGCGCAGGATCGTCCGGACCAGGTCATTGCGATCCGTTATGACCGCAGAGAGCACCTGATCGCGATGGGAGTGATACCCAATGCCAACGCGCCGCGACCGTTCCCGGGGTCGGCCAGCGCAGGCTTCGTGCCGGACCCTCCGGCGCGCTGGTAGCCGGCTGGTA
>DATBCI010000230.1:0-3687 GCA_036270555.1 Burkholderiaceae bacterium | reverse complement strand
GTCGTTCATACCGGCGGCGAGCGCCTTTTGCCGGTCTCCCACCATTGCGTTGGCCGTCATCGCAATGATCGGCAGGTGCTTGAAACGCGCCTGCTGTCGCAACCTGCGAGTTGCTTCGTAGCCGTCCAGCACCGGCATCTGGCAGTCCATCAGGATGCCATCGAACTCCTGGCGATCGACCAGATCCAGCGCCTGCCGGCCGTTGCTGGCGACCGTCACCTCGATGCCCGCGCGAGCCAGCAGTTCGGCCTCGAGCTCCTGGTTGATGACGTTGTCCTCGACCAGCAGGATCCTGGCACCCGCCAGGCTTGGCGCGCGTCCGTGATCGGCCATCTGCGGCGCGGCCTCGACGGCGGGCTTGTGCTGCGAAATGTTCAGTGCCGCGGCGCAGGCAGCGATCAGCCTGGATGGGGTGACCGGCTTGGTGAGCACCTGGCGCAGGGGCGTTGTCGGGTCGGCCAACCCCTGCAAGGCGTCTTCCCCCAGGTCCTCGGCTGCCAGGTCCTCATCTGCCTGGTCCTCATCTCCTCTGAAAGCCGACCTCATCAACACAACCAGCGGCGGATGGGCCACGTTGAGCAGCTCGCGAGCGCAGCGCTCGCCGTCCATTCCCGGCATGTTCCAGTCGACCAGTGCCAGATCGAATGCAAGCCCCGCTTCGTCGGCACGCACCACCGCGCGCCGCGCTTCCGGCCCGCCCTCCGCGGCTTCGACGATCAAGCCGATCTCGCGCGCCATGGTGACGATCGCTTCGCGCGCCTTCGGATTGTCGTCGACCACCAGTGCACGCACACCCGGCAGCGCGGCCGCCGAGGTCGCCGGCGCAACCGGTGCCTTGCCCGGCTGCAGCCCGAACGGCACCGTGAACTGGAAGTGGCTGCCCCTTCCAGGAAGGCTGTCGACCTCCATGCTTCCCCCCATCAGCCGCACCAGGTGATGGCAGATCGCGAGCCCCAAGCCGCTGCCGCCATAGCGCCGGGTGGTGGAAGCGTCGGCCTGCGAAAACGGTTGGAACAGCCGCTTCTGGTGGTCCAGGCCGATGCCGACACCGGTGTCGTGCACGCCAAATCGAAGTCGCACGGTGCCGGCGCCCTGTTCGACCACTTCCACGCTGACCACGATCTCGCCGCGCTCGGTGAACTTGACGGCGTTGTTGGTCAGGTTCACCAGGACCTGCCCGAGACGCATCGGATCGCCGATGAGGCCGGTCGGAAGCCGCGGCGATTGGACGAATACGAGCTCCAGGCCCTTGTCTTGCGCCTGCAGCCCCGCGATATTCGCCAGGTCGTCGATCACGTCGTCCAGATCGAAATCGAGGCGGTCCATCTGCAGTTTGCCGGCCTCGATCCTGGAGAAGTCCAGGATGTCGTTCAGGATCCTGAGCAGCATGCGAGCCGAGCGGTGCACCTTGTTCACGTAGTTGTGCTGCCGGGGATTCAGGCCGCTGCGCAGGGCCAGGTGCGACATGCCGATGATCGCGTTCATCGGCGTGCGTATCTCGTGGCTCATGTTGGCCAGGAACTCGCCCTTGGCCTGGTTGGCCGCCTCGGCCAGCTGGCGTGCCTGCCGTTCCTTCTCGGCCAGCTTGCGAGCCTCTTCCTGCTTTGCCATGCGCGCGCCCATCGCGTTGAAGGCGCTCACCACCTGATCGAGCTCATCCGAGTCTTTCTGCGGGCGCTGCAGGCGCAGCTCCGGCCAGTGACCGCCCGGAGTGAAGCTGGCGACGCTGGCCGCAATGTGGAGGATGTGACGGGTGACGAAGCGATGGGTGATCATCAGGATGAACGCAACCACCAGCAGCGTCTTGATCGCCTGGGTGGCCAGGATCGTGAGAACCCGATCGGCCAGCGCGCTGTAGATCCCAGCCAGTGTCGCTTCGATATGCAGCGTCCCGAGCGTGCGCCCCGAGAGGTCGCATGCGCAGGCTATCGGCACGTCGCGCGTGATCGCGGGCCCGGACCGGTGCGTGCCCACCGTGATCACGATCGGGGACAGGGCGGCCGATTTGTTCTCGCGAATCTCGACCTGGGTGATGTCGGGCAGCTTCGCAATGCCCTGGGCTTGCAGTCGCAGCTGCCGGATCTCCAGATTCCACAGCCCCTCGCCCAGTCCACCGGCGTAGCTCCGCTCGATCTCGTCCAAGCGGCGCTCGAGCGTAGTCAGCGATCCGCGGTATTCGAAGAAGAGGTCGACCGCTGTCAGGACCAGCGTGACTACCGAGCTGAACAACAGGATGGCGACCATCAGGCGGGCGCCGATCCGGTTGTCCCGCGACCCGGCCGCAGCCAGCCCGGCGCGTCCGCCCTCTTGATCCGTCCCGGATTGCCCAGTCATCGCCAGGCGCCCGCGAGCGTGATTGATTGCGAAGTCCTCGGGTCGCCCGCGGTGGAGCGACCCGAAGCGTAAGATCCGGCCGACATCTGCGGCCAGGCGCCTTTCCCGAGCTTGGGGAAGATCAGAACGGAGCGAAGTCGATGGGGCGTGCGGCAGCGATCGCGTGCATTCTCGCGAACGCGTTTACGGCACTTGGCGCGGCCGCCTACGACCGCGTCGGGTCCATTGGACAGTCGCCCTTTTCGGTCGAATCCGACGCCAAGGGCCCTCAGGGGGTGATGGTCGATCTGGTCCATGCTCTCGATAGAGCTACTCATTCATCCACAAAAATAGTGCTTCGCCCCTTCGCCAGATCCTTGGAAGAGACGGCAGCGGGCCTCGCAGACTTTCACATCCCATTGATACAAAGCGACGCAACACCGGCGCCCGCCGGGCTGGCTTACGTGATGGAAGTCGATCTGGGCCACACCTACCTGGTGGTCTACTCGCGCAAGACGTCACCGCTGGACGCCAAAACGGTGGCTGCGGCAAGCCACGTCGAAATCGAGCCAGGCCACGAACCGTTCTTTCCGTTCCCCGCGCGTGCGACCCACTGTCTGCCCTGCACGCTGGATAAGATTCTGATTGGCAGGACCGATGCGCTGATCGTTCCGGCCAATGTGGTCGATCCGCTCCTGAAGGATCCGAAATACAAGGGCATCCATCGCGCCGCTTACAAGGCGTTTCCGGTGCGGGCGCTGGTGCCGGCCAAGGCGGATTCGACCGCCACGCGACGCTACCTGATCGAAGGACTGACACGGCTGAAGCAGACCGGCGAATTCTGGGCGATCACGCACCATGACGTGCCCTATTCCGACTGGCAGCCCTAACAGGCCGTCGAAAAGCACCTGCGACCGCCGGCCGGGGTCACAACACCGCGAAAACCCGCATCGAATAGTCGACGGCGATCACGTCCTTGGTCAGGCGGCCGATCGAAATCCGATCGACGCCGGTGGCGGCGATCTCGCGCACCCGGGCCAGGTCAACGCCGCCCGATACTTCGAGGCGGGCGCGGCCCGCCGATACCGCCACCGCCTCGCGCATCTGCGCCGGCGTGAAGTTGTCCAGCAATATGTCGGTGGCTCCGGAGGCGACCGCGATCTGCAACTGCGCCAGCGTCTCGACCTCGATCTGAATCACGACACCGCTTTGCAGCGCACGCGCGCCTCGCAAGGCTGCCGCCACGCCTCCGGCGGCGGCGATGTGGTTCTCCTTGATCAGGATGCCGTCGTACAGCCCCAGCCGGTGATTGGTCGCACCCCCAACGTGCACCGCGTACTTCTGCGCCAATCGCAGCCCCGGCATCGTCTTGCG
>DATBCI010000229.1:0-3907 GCA_036270555.1 Burkholderiaceae bacterium | reverse complement strand
TGGGTCAGGGCGGAGAAGAACGGCGGTGGCAGATTCTCGAGATAGATCCGCGCTTCGCGCACGATGTACCGAGCGACGAACTCCGGCGTGTCCTCGTGCATGTGGATGAAGCCGTGAAGTTCGCGCAGGATGTCGTTGGGCAGGTGACTCGAGGTGCGCGTCTCGCCATAGAGGAAGATCGGAATATCGGCGTTGCGGTGGCGGATCTCCTGCACGAAGGCGCGCAGGTCCTTGACGATCTCCTTGCCCGTGTCAGCGGCGAATTCCTCGTCGTCCACCGACAGCACGAAGCACGAGGCCCGGCTGTGCTGCTGTGCGAAACCCGCGATGTCGCTGAAGCTGGTCACGCCCAGCACTTCCTCGCCGAGGCCCTCCAGCGCCCGCGCCAGGGCGCGGATTCCCACCCCGCTGGCGTTCTCTGAACGGAAATCCTCGTCGATGACGACGATCGGGAACCGGAACCGCATGGACATGGCTGCTGCCTGCAAGGGGATCGGAATTGGGCGCGATTATGCCCGCCTCGCTGCAGGTTCGATTCGCGATCCGCCTCGTCAGGTCGCCGCCGGAACTGAACGACAATCTGCGCGCGGCAACCGTCGCGCCTATGCCGAGCAAGCGGTTCGCTGCGCCTTGAGGCGATGTCCTAGTGATACACCAACTTCCGTACCGACATGTTGCCTTCGTCGGCGACATAGACAGCGCCGCTTGAATCGACGGCGACGGCCACCGGAAGGCTGAAGCTCGCGACATCTCCGGTGCCATCGGTTGATCCGCTTCGAGATGCCGAACCTGCAAGCGTGGTCACCACCCCCGACGACGATACTTTGCGTATCGCCAAGTTCACGGTGTCGGCGACGTACAGGTTCCCGTGCGCATCCAGCGCAATGCCGCCCGGAGCATCAAACCTCGCACCACTTCCGGTTCCGTCCAGGAATCCGGCCGAGCCGTTGCCGGCAACGGTCTGAACTGTTCCGCTCTTTGTAATGAGCCGGATTTCGTTATTGCCCGTGTCGCAGACATAGACATTGCCGGCCGTGTCGACGGCGATCCCGGCGGGAGCATTGAAGGTCGCGGAATTGGCAGGCCCATCCGAGGACCCCGAAGCGCCGGTACCCGCAAAATCGGTGACCACTCCACCGGGCGCGATCAGTCGAATCTTGTTATTTGCGGCGTCCGCGACATAAACGTTCCCTGATGCGTCCACAGCGACGCCTTGCGGATTGTTGAACGTGGCAAGCGCGCCAACGCCATTCTGACTGCCCGCCGTATTGCTGGTTCCAACCCACAGCGCGAGCGTTCCAGAAGCGCTGATCGTCCGAATCGTGTCATCCAAGCTGGCAAGGTAGAACGTCCCGGACGCATCGAGCGCCAGGCCAGCCGGGGTGAGCCATGTCACGGGGGTTTGCCCGAGCGCGGTCCCGGGCAGGCTGGCGAACAGCGTTGCCGTTCCCGTCTGATCGACTTTCATGACGGCGCCAACCGCCGCGATACCGACGGTAGCAGCGACATCGGTAACGTAAACGATTTTCTTCGCATCCACGGCTATCCCGGACATGACGCAGACATCAAGAGCGCCTGCACTGCCCGGGGCGAAACATCCGGGCGAGGCGACAAGGCCTGATCGACCGTTGGCCGTCGCCAGCGTCGAAACGTGCCAGGCAGGGGCGTCCTGCGAACCACCTGAGCCGCACGCCAGCAATGCGCTCGCAGAAAGGCATGCCGCTCCAGCCTTCCAGCAAGTACCGAGTCGCGACCGACCCAACACGTCGATTGGCATCACTTGACAACCCGCTCGCAAATAGTCACCCGTCACGGACGACAAAGTGGAGCAGAAGGCGACAGGGGATTCCGTTCTTACCCTGCCCAAGCGACCTCTCTTGATGGCAGCCAAGCGATCATGGAATGTCGCCCCGGAGAAATTTAAGCCATCTTCCCAGCCTAATCCACTTCAGGCCGCATGCCATTCGGTCGAAATTCTGGAGCCGTAGCGTTGGGCGCGCGCGGTCAACGCGGCTCGTTGTCGGTCGGCGCCAGGAGCCGCCCGAACATCTGGCGCGCGATCAGGAACACGACCCCGGCGCCGCCCACCAGCGCCGCGTGCAGCAGCCAGAACTGAGTCGCCGCCATCTTTTCCTGCAGACCTCCCAGCCAGCCGACCAGGTTGTTCGCCATGAACAGGTGCAGGTAATAAAGGCCGAGAACTGTGCCCGCCAGCGACTTGGGGGCGGCCCGTGCATAGAGCGCCGTTCCCACCGGCAGGACATTGGCGAAGCCAATGCTGTTGATCACGTGGAACGCCAGCGCCCATCCAATGGCCGCCTTGTGGCCGTGCGCTGCTATCTCTGATGCCGCAGCCGGCATCAGCAGCGCGCCGGCCGATATGAACATCCCCAGCGTGATCTTCGTGGCTTCATCGGGCTCGGCGAAGCGGTGCCGCCACAGCCGCCAGAAAGCCACCACCCCGATCAGCAGGCTGAACGACACGGCCGCATCGACCGTGATCAGCCAGGTGGTCGGCATCGCCCTGCCGAAAAACACCAGGTCGATGTGGGACGGCGCCCATAGCAGGTATGCGTTGAAGATCTGCTGATTTCCGATTGCGCCCACCGCCAGCACCGGCAGCAGCAGCACCAGCAGGATCAGCGCCGCACGCTCGCTGGGCGCCAGGCGCGGCCGGGCCGCGGCCGATCTGCGCTTGCGTCCGGCCTCGGCGGGCAGCCATCGACGGCCCGCCCGGTAAATGAACAAGCCGATCAGCATGCCGACGCCCGCGGCACCGAATCCGTAGTGCCAGCCGTACCACTCGCCCAGCGTGCCGACGATCAGCGGCGAGATGATCACGCCGGCGCTGATGAACAGGTAGTAGATCTGGAACGCGTCGGCGCGACGCGGGTCGCCCGGCCCATACAACTCGCCGATCTGGCTCGCCAGATTTCCCTTGAAGCACCCAACTCCCGTGAGCAGGCATGCCAGCGCGATCAGGAACGACGCTTCGAACGCCATCAGAAAATGGCCCAGCGCCATCAGCAGCGCGCCCAGCGTGACGGTGCGCGTCCGACCCAGCCAGCGGTCGGCGATCACTCCGCCCGCAATCGGCGTCAAATAAACCAGACCGGTGTATAGCCCGAAGATGGCCGACCCGAGCGCCACCACCGACAGCGGTCCGCCGTATACGCGCTCGAGCGCGGTGCGAAATGCGGCGAAGCCGGCGATTTTGTCGACATGACCAGGGCGCAAAAGCTGGCCCACCATATAAAGCACCAGCAGCGCCTGCATGCCGTAGTACGAGAATCGCTCCCAGGCCTCGCTGAAGGCGAGATACGCCAATCCGCGCGGGTGCCCCAGAAAGGCTCGGTCCGCGTCTCCCAGCCCGCCTTCGGCGGCTGCAACGCTCATCGCTTCACTCCTGGCATCAATTTGAACCTTGGGTCAGGCGACCGGCCTCTCACGCCAAGTGCTCGATGCCCGCAGGCAACTGAACCCAGGAATGCATGCGGTCTTCGTAGACCGAGAACGAAGGCGCAGGAAAGCCAGGCTCGGCGAAAGCTCCGACCGGAACAGCGATGTGCTCCGGGTTGCCTTCGAGTTCGTAGTACACCGTGGCGCCACACCGGGGACAGAAATGGAACTGCAGGAGGCAACGCGATTGACCATTCTCGAAGTGCGACAGATCTGGCTTCTGGTGCCTGTCGTTTGACGTGAGGGGCGGCCGCAAGTGGGCGAAGCCCGCTTGTGGACGTCCCCTCGATGGAAGGGTCAGGCCTCGGGTTGGTGGCAAACCACTTCGATGTTGTGCCCGTCCGGGCCAATGACGAAAGCTGCATAGTAGTTCGCGTGGTAGCGCGGGCGCAGACCAGGCGCACCATTGTCTTTGCCACCCGCCTCCAGAGCCGCGCGATAGAAAGCT
>DATBCI010000228.1:0-5073 GCA_036270555.1 Burkholderiaceae bacterium | reverse complement strand
ACCGGCCGCAGCGCCGTCATCAACATCTGGGTCGATCCGCGCGAATACGCCCCCGGCACCAAAGCTCAGACCATGTACAAGTGAGTCAACATGACGAAGGCATTGGAAGGCGTTCGAATCCTGGACTTCACGCATGTGCAGTCGGGGCCGACGTGCACGCAATTGCTCGCCTGGTTCGGCGCCGAAGTGCTCAAAGTGGAGCGGCCCGGAGAAGGCGATCCGACCCGAGGGCAGCTGCGCGACATCGAGGGCGTCGATTCGCTGTACTTCACGATGCTGAACCATAACAAGCGCTCGATCACGATCGACGCCAAAAAACCCGCCGGCAAGGAGCTGCTGGAGCGGATGGTGAAACACTGCGATGTGCTGGTCGAGAACTTCGCCCCCGGAGCACTCGATCGAATGGGCCTGACCTGGGAGCGGATCCAGAGCCTGAATCCGCGCATGATCCTGGCCTCGGTCAAAGGCTTCGGGCCCGGGCCGTATGAGGACTGCAAGGTCTACGAGAACGTGGCGCAGTGCGCCGGCGGTTCGGCCTCCACCACGGGGTTCGACGATGGTCCGCCCCTGGTCACCGGGGCGCAGATCGGTGACAGCGGCACCGGGCTGCATCTGGCTCTGGGGATCGTGACCGCGCTCTACCAGAGGAACCGCACCGGCCGTGGTCAGAAGGTGCTGGCTGCGATGCAAGACGGGGTGTTGAATCTGTGCCGCGTGAAACTGCGCGATCAGCAGCGCCTGGACCGCACTGGGGTCATGAAGGAGTATCCGCAGTATCCGAACGGACAGTTCGGTCCGGCTGTCCCACGAGCCGGCAACGCCTCGGGCGGCGGTCAACCTGGCTCGATCCTCAAATGCAAGGGCTGGGAAACGGATCCCAACGCCTACATCTACTTCATTACGCAGGCCGCGGTGTGGGAGCCGATCTGCCACATCATTGGCAAGCCGCAGTGGGTCACCGATCCGAACTACGCCACGCTCGAGGCGCGGCTGCCCCGGCTGCAGTCCATCTTCGACACGATCGAACAATGGACCGAGACCAAGACCAAGTTCGAGGTGATGGACATCCTGAACGAGCACGACGTCCCATGCGGCCCGATCCTGTCGATGCAGGAGCTGGCCACGGAGCCATCGCTGCGCGAAACAGGCACCGTGGTGGAAGTGGATCATCCAACGCGCGGAAAATACCTGTCCGTGGGCAATCCGATCAAACTGTCCGACAGCCCCAGCGACGTGACCCGCTCGCCGCTGCTGGGCGAGCACACCGACGAGATCCTGACCGAGCTCGGATACTCCAAGGACCAGATCGCAGCTTTGCGCGCCGCTCGCGCCGTTTGACCAAGAGGGCCCTAGCCGGTGCCCGACACGTCCCCCACGCTCGAAGCCGGCAGCATGCCGGCCACGGAAACGGAACCGGCGACCGAGGGGCCGTGGAACCCGGGCATCCGCTCGCGCTTGCCCGGACGGCTGCTGCCGTTGTCGACCATCTTCCGCCCCGAAAACGTCTTCGCGGGTGTCGAACGCGTCAAGGAATTGCGCGATCTGACCGGCCTCGATTTCAGCGAACTGGTCCGCTTTCGCCCCGAGCGCATCGCGTTGCACGAGTTGCTGATCCGGGTGACGGCCGATCTGTCCGTCTCGGACGGCTCCCGCTACGAGGACCTCGGCATCAATTTCCGCTCGATGGTCTCCGCGATCCTGTCGCGCTACGTGCAACCCGACATGCAGCGGATCGCCGCCGCCTACGATGAAGCGCGCGATGCACTGAGTCGGATCATCCTGCAGGCGCTGGAAGGTGCAAAGCAGCCGCAGGGCGGGCCATCCGGACTCGAACGCCACCCAGGGCTGCGCTCGCTGCTCTCCGGGCGGATCAAGCCGCGTGTCGCGGTGGGGCGCGAAGCGGTGAGACGCGAAGACAGCGAGACATCGTACCTGCGTCAGGCAGATCAATGGGAGAAGGCGGCTGCTGAAGCCGACGCGGTCGATCATGAAAACGAGTTGCGCGGCGGCGCCAGTGGCCCGCGCGCACCGGCGCTGCGCGCTCTGGCCAGGATCTGGCGCGCACTGTACGGAAAGGTCGGCAACTGGGCCGCTGCCTCCGAACTGGCGGGCTCGGTCGCGATCGACGTCGCCTGCAACGAGCACTGCGCCAAGCAGATCGGACGACTGATCGACCAGCACGTGGTGGAGGCGTCCCGGCGCGAGGGCTACCGACTGCTGCCGCATCGCAATCCGGCCATCGTGATGAACACGAAGGGCCCTTCGGCATCGGGCAAGAGCACGTTGCGGCCGTTGCAGCATGCTCTGGCGGATCGGGTCGGTGCCGACTGGAGTGATTTCGCGCTGATCAGCCCCGACATCTGGCGCAAGCAACTTCTCGAGTACGCGGCGCTCGGGGCCGATCACCGCTACGGCAGCATGCTGGCCGCCGAAGAGCTGGCCATCATCGACCGCAAGCTGGATCGCTACGTGGCCGCGAAGGCGGAGCGGGGGCGCATGACGCACCTGCTGATCGACCGGTTCCGCTTTGGAAGTTTCGTGTTTCAGCCCGAGCGCGCCGGCGATCAGCTGCTGAGCCGCTTCGGACAGGTCATCTACTTCTTCTTCATGATCACGCCGCCCGACGCGCTGGTGGAGCGCGCCTGGAAACGCGGCCTCGAAGTGGGCCGCTACAAAGCGGTGGACGATATTCTGGCGCACGGCATCGAGGCCTATTCAGGCATGCCGCAGCTGTTCCTGACCTGGGCGCGCCGCACCGACAAGTCGATCCACTTCGAATTTCTCGACAACAGCGTCAAGATGGGCCAACCACCGCGCACGGTCGCATTCGGGTGGAACGGCCAGGTGTTTGTGCTCGACGTCAAATGCCTGATGGACGTGGTTCGGTACCGCCGGGTCGATGTCGACGCCACCTCACCCGATCAACTGTTCAGCGACACCGTCGAACAGGCGTTGAAATCGGAACACAGCGCCGAGTTCCTGCTCCAATGCGTACGTCAGATGCGCGAAGTGATATTCGCCGACCAGCGAAGCGGGCGCGTCTACCTGCAGATTGAAGAGGGACGACCGGTGTGGGTCGACGCCCAGGCTCTGGCCAAGGCGGTCTGCGATCCGCACACCCGGGCCGGCGTGATGGCCGTGGCACCCGGCGTCCTGGACCGGGACGCCGCGCCCGGTCAGGCGGCGCGCCACGTGGCCGATCTGCTGGCCTCCGAGCGCATCTGCACGCTCGGCAGCTGGGGCCCCGAATCGCCCGGCTGATACGAGGCGCGGCGCGTTAACGGCATTGGAAAAGGCAAAGCATGAGACAGATCGCGTACGGCCCCGAGGCAGGCCCCGATTCGATGCGGATCGTCGAGGCGGCGCGCCCGAAGCCGGGTCCGGGGCAGATTCTGATCGAGGTCCATTTTGCCGGCGTCAATGGCCCGGATCTGATGCAGCGCCAGGGCCGGTATCCCCCGCCCCCGGGCGCCTCACCCGTGCTTGGGTTGGAAGTCGCGGGTACCGTGGCAGAGTTGGGCCCCGGCGCCTCGGAATGGAAGGTCGGCGACTGGGTCACGGCGCTGGTACCCGGAGGCGGTTACGCGGACTATTGCCTGACGTCAGAGCGCCACGCGCTGCCGATACCGCAAGGGCTGACGCCGGCACAGGCGGCCGGACTTCCGGAAACGTGGTTCACAGTCTGGGCCAATCTGATCGACGGCGCGGGACTGAAGGCGGGCGAACGCGTCCTGATTCATGGCGGGAGCAGCGGCGTCGGCCTGACCGCGATCAGCCTGGCGCGCCTGGTCGGTGCCGTACCGCTGGTCACCGTCGGCAATGGTCAGAAGGCGCAGTTCTGCCGCGAATTCGGCGCCGAAGTCGCGATCGACTACCGGCAGGAGGACTTCGTCGCTCGCATCAAGGAAGTGACCCAGAAAGAGGGCGTCGAGGTCGTGCTCGACATGGTCGGTGGCGACTACCTGCAGAGGGACGTCAGCGTTCTGAAGCGCGACGGAAGGCTGGTGCTGATCTCGTTCCAGCTGGGCAGCAAGGTCGAATTCGATTTCATGCCGGTCATGATCAAACGACTGACCGTCACCGGCTCGACGATGCGTCCGCGAACGGTGGATGAAAAGGCGCGCATTCGCGACGCTCTGCTGCGGGAGGTGTGGCCGGCCCTTGCGAGCGGGCGCGTCAGGACCCACGTGTTCGGCATCTATCCGTTCGAAAAGGCGAGCGAGGCCCATCGAATCATGGAAAGCAGGGAGCACGTCGGCAAGCTGATCCTGCAACTGCGCTGATGAAGATCTGCATATTCGGCGCCGGCGCGATCGGCGGATTCATCGGCGTACTGCTCGCCCGCTGCGGCCACGACGTCAGTTTTGTCGCGCGCGGCGCACACCTGGCCGCAATGCGGGAAAACGGTGCCCGCCTGCGGATCGATGGCCAGGAGCTGGTAGCCCGTGTGCCATGCACCGATCAGCCACGCGAGCTCGGACGGCAGGACTGCGTCATCATCACGATGAAAGCGCATTCGGTGCCCGCAGCCGTCGACTCGATCGCGACCTTGCTCGGACCGGACACGACGGTGGTGACCGGCGTGAACGGGATTCCGTACTGGTATTTCCAGGGCCAGGGCAGCGCGCTCGACGGTGTAACGCTCGAGTGCGTCGACCCGGGCGGACGGCAGTTGAAGGTATTGGGTGCGGAGCGGGCGATCGGGTGCGTATTGAACCCGGCCGCCGACGTGATCGCGCCCGGCGTTATCCAGCATGCGCACGGTCGCAAGTTTCCGATCGGCGAACCCAGCGGACAGCGAACCCGACGCATCGAGCTGCTGCACCAGGCAATGCAGGATGCCGGGTTGGAGGCGCCAATCCGCTCCGATATTCGCAATGAGATCTGGCTGAAGCTGTGGGGCAACCTGTGCCTCAGCCCGATCAGCGCGCTGACGCACGCCACCCTGGACGTGGTCGCCACCGATCCCGGCACGCGCGCGGTGTGCCGCGCGATGATGGCCGAGGCTCGGCAGATCGGTGAGGCCATCGGCGTGAGCTTCCGGGTGGACGCCGAGCGGCGCCTGGAGGGCGC
>DATBCI010000227.1:0-4470 GCA_036270555.1 Burkholderiaceae bacterium | reverse complement strand
TTTCGGCGGCAGCGCGGAATATGTCGCGCTCTGGTTCAAATCGATCGGATCGGAGTCCACATTCTTCTGGTACGTGACCGCGCTGTGCGGCGTTGCGCTGATTGCGGCCATCGGGATGCCCGATACGCGGCGGCAAGGCCTCCTGAACGAAGAAGAGGCCAAGCTGATGGAGGCCTGACCGTCGGTCAGGGTCGGGAATCGCGCGTTCAGGCGTCTCGTGGCGCAAGCAGCTCATGCGCGACGACGCCGTCCAGGACGCCGGCGTTTCCCTTCCATGGCTCGCTGCGCAGTGCATGCATTGCATCTCGATAGCCCGCCTCGCGCCGAAGCTCGATGCCGTCGTGCGTGAAGTCGATGTCGCTGGTGAGATCGTCGTTGGCCAGGCGAGGGGCAGTCAGCCGCACCACATGCATCACCGTTGCGCAACCCCAGGCGGCAAGGGCCCGGCAAGGCTCCGAATCACGAATCGATGGGGGCAGAAGCTGCTCGAGTTCTCTGATCACGTGGCGCAAACGATGCATTTGAGTATGGCGCATCAGGTGGCTTTCGAACCGGCTCGCATATTGGATCTCTTTTTGACGGGTCTGCACCTCCCACAGGGATTTCGGTTCCGGGCCTGCAGGATCCCACAAGTTGACGGCAAAGATCACCGAGTCGCGGCGCGGATGGTCGTCCAGCACGGCTTCGATCGGCGTGTTCGAGAAGATGCCTCCGTCCCAAAACGCCTCGCCGTCCACCCGGATCGCAGGAAATGCCGGCGGCAGCGCGGCGGAGGCAAGGATGTGATCGGGTCCAAACTGCTCATCACGGCTGTCGAAGTAACGCATCATCCCGGTGTGGATGCTGACAGCCCCGACCGTAAGGCGCGGCTTCATCTGAGCCAGGTAGTCGAAGTCGACCCGTTCAGCCAGCGTCCCGCGCAAGCCGCGCGTCAGGTAGTACGACGCGTGCTCGACGCCAACGTCGGCCATCGGCCCCCAGGCGGCCGACGGATTCGGCTCGAAGAATCCCGGGATGCCCATTGTCAGCGTGCGCCAGTTCGTCAACCCCTCCCACAGGCGGGCTGCCGGACCGCGGTCCCGGACACCGGCGATCGCCACCTGGTCCCAGAAGTCGCGCAGTTGCGTCCAGCGGCGTTCTAGCGGGTTGCCCGCGATGATCGCTCCATTGATCGCGCCGATCGAGGTTCCAATGATCCAGTCGGGCTCCAGGTCGGCCTCGTGAAAGGCCTGGTATACGCCGAGCTGGTATGCGCCCAGCGCACCGCCCCCCTGCAGCACCAGGACGATCTGTCCCGGAATCTCGTCCCGGCGAAACGTTATCGTTGAGGTGGGTGAGCTGGCGTTTGACACTGGGCTGCTCCTGGTGATCCGAACGGTTGGGTCGAGCCTGACCCTCGCTTGGCTTACTTTGCCGTACGCTAGACGAGGCGTCGATATTCCGCGGCGCGCAGTGTAAGGAATCCACGACCCTCACGACCAAGCCCCGGTCCAGGATCGCTCGGTCCAGGATCAAACTGCACCTTGGGTAAAGGAGAAACCATGACTCGTCACGCATTCGCAGCCTCGACGCTTTCGGCCGCCATCGGCCTGGCCCTGGGCTTGCACCTGGCGCCGGTGTCCGCGCAGGAAATGAGCAAAGGAAGCGGTAAGGATGAAGCCAACGCCGCCCACGCCGGCAAGGACGCGGGGGGTGCTGACAAGCTCGAGAAGTGCTACGGCATCAACGCCATATCGAAAAACGACTGCGGCGCGGGATCGCACTCGTGCGCCGGCCAGGCTACGCAGGCGCGCGACCCGAAGTCGTTCGTGCTGCTGCCGGCGGGAGCCTGCAACAAGATCGCCGGCGGGAAGCTGAAGTCATCCTGATCGATGGAAGGATCGCGCAACCTGCTCGCAGGCACGATCCCCGCCCAGGCGGGGATCGGATTGCGCTTCGCGCACCATCGCGCCGTGGTCGAGACCCGACCGCGCGTCGCGTGGTTCGAGGTGCATTCGGAGAACTACATGGGTGGCGGGCCGACGCCGGCCATCCTGGAGCAGGTGCGGTGCCACTACCCGATCTCGCTGCACGGAGTCGGCTTGTCGTTGGGCAGTGCCGATGGCCTGTCGTCGGATCACCTGACGAGGATCCGCGCACTGATCGATCGATTCGAGCCAGGCCTGGTGTCGGAGCACCTGGCGTGGAGCTCGGTTGACGGGGTGTACCTGGCCGACCTGTTGCCACTGCCGATGACCGAGGAGGCGCTGCGGGTCGTATGCCGCAACATCGAGCAAGCGCAGGATGCGCTGGGCAGGGCGCTGCTGGTCGAGAACCCTTCGAGCTACCTGCGCTACCGGCATTCGACCATCCCAGAGTGGGAGTTCCTGGCTGCGCTTGCGCGGCGCACCGGCTGCGGCCTGTTGTGCGACGTGAACAACATCGTCGTCAGTTGCTCCAACCACCAGTGGTCTGCTTCCGCTTACCTGGCGGCGCTGCCGCCGCAGGCGGTCGGAGAAATTCATCTGGCCGGCCATGCGGTGCGGGAGCTCGAAGGCGGCCGGGTTGTGCGGATCGATGACCACGGATCCAGGGTGGCGCCGCCGGTGTGGGACCTTTTCGCGCAGGCGGTGGCTCGCTTTGGCCGCGTGCCGACCTTGATCGAATGGGACACGCGGCTACCGGCACTGGAAGTTCTGCTGCAAGAGGCGCACAGCGCCCAACAGGTGTTGGACCGGGACCAGGATGGACGCCGCGTCGCCGTCGCTGCTTGAGGTGCAGCGCCTTTTCCTGAATGACATCGGCGGCAGCCGGCTGGGGGGCGCGCTGGCATCGCACGTGTTGACCGATGGCCTGGAGCCGGCGCAGCGCGTGTCGATCTACCGCGACACGTCGATCACGACCTTGGTGAATGCGTTACGGCTGACGTTTCCAGCCGTTTGCCAACTGGTCGGCGAAGAATTCTTCGAGGGCGCCGCGCGTGCTTACATCGACGCGGAGCTGCCTCGCAGCGCCTGGCTGGATGAATACGGCGCCAGCTTCGTTTCGTTCATTGAACAATTCCCTCAAGCGGCGCCGGTGCCTTATCTGCCGGATGTGGCGGCCCTCGAATGGGCGGTCGGCCGGGCGCTGCACGCCCCCGACGCGCCGGCCATCGATCCCGCGCAGTTAGCTGCGCAGTTGGCCACACCCTTGGCGGCGCAGTGCGATTTGGTGCGGCTGAGAGCCCACCCGGCGATCGGCTTGGTGCGAACCAACTCGCCGGCCGACGCGATCTGGCATGCGGTGCTGGCCGGTGACGACGCCGCGCTCGCCGCGATCGATTTGAACGATCGGCCGGTGCACCTGCTGGTCGAACGGCAGGTCGGAAATCAGAGCGAGCCTGCCAGCGCGACCGTCCGCCTGCAGCGGTTGAGCCAGGAAGCGTGGCGCCTGACCCGCGCGCTGTGCGCCGGCTGTTCGCTCGGGCAGGCCCTGGAGGAAATTGCCGGCGCCGAGGCGTGCGCCGCTGCGGTGCTGGCCGAACATCTTGCCGCCGGGCGATTCATCGCGTTCACTCTGAACGAAGCCGGCGGTGACTGACACAGGGAGAATCGGATGAATGCTTCTGTTTCCACGGCAACCACGAATGGTCTGATGGCGCGCGTGCGCCACATCACGCAGATGCTCGATCGCGTTCCCTACAGTGTGTTGGCCGTACCGCTGCGGCTCGCCGTCGCCACCGTGTTCTGGAACTCGGCGATGACCAAGCTCGACGATTGGAACGCCGCGCTTTCGCTGTTCAGCGACGAGTACAAGCTGCCGCTGTTGGCGCCGCAGATCGCGGCCACGATCGCGGTCAGCATCGAGCTGTCGACGCCGGTTCTGCTGGTGCTCGGCCTGGCCACGCGCCTGGCAGCGCTGGTGCTGCTTGGAATGACACTCGTGATCGAGGTGTTTGTCTATCCGCTCGCATGGCCGACCCACATCCAGTGGGCGGCCATGCTGCTGGTGCTGCTATGCCGCGGCGCAGGAGCCGCATCCCTGGACCGCCTGCTGTTACGAAAGTAACTTTCGGGTCGCCTTCCAATCCCGCACAGTGGCGGTCATGAAATTGGACCGCTACGGAGCGCGAGTGCTCCGACCAGGACCTGGAGGCGCGCTGTGAACCACGGTGTTAACCTGAGACGAATCGAAGAGGCATTTGAGGCGCCGTCGCTCGACGAGTTCGACGTCGATCCGGACGCGGAACTGTTCGAAATCTCCGAAGACGAGTTCGAAGACGTGGCCGTTGCGTGCTGAAGCGGGCAACACATCGGGGTTTGAAGGCCATTCGCCGCGAAGCGGGACCGTTTGACACCGAGCCCGGGTGCGGCTCACAATGACGCCCGCTCCGGGGTGCACGCGTCGCGTGCTGAGACGGTGAATCCGAACCCGCGAACTTGATCCGGTTTGTACCGGCGGAAGAAGAGCCGTTGTACCTCGCCAGGCTCGAACCAGAGCCGTGCGTCG
>DATBCI010000226.1:0-3091 GCA_036270555.1 Burkholderiaceae bacterium | reverse complement strand
GGCGAGCTGGCGCAGCACGCTGATCATCTGCATTTCGATCCCGCTGTCGATCCTGGCCTCGATCATCTGCCTGTCGGCGCTGGGCGAGACGATCAACATCATGACGCTCGGTGGCCTCGCCCTCGCGGTCGGCATCCTGGTTGACGATGCAACGGTCACGATCGAGAACATCAACTACCACCTGGAACAGGGCAAGGACGTCGAAACGGCGATCATGGATGGCGCCCACCAGATCGCGCTGCCGGCCCTGGTGTCGACGCTCGCCATCTGCATCGTGTTCATCCCGATGCTGCTGCTGACGGGAATCGCGCATTACCTGTTCATTCCGCTGGCCGAGGCGGTGGTGTTCGCGATGCTCGCCTCCTACGTGCTGTCGCGGACCCTGGTGCCGACCTTGGCCAAATACTGGGTCAAGCAGAGTCTGCACGTTCACATGGACGAGCAGCAGGGCGGCATCATGATGCGCCTGTTCGCGCGCTTCGAACACGCCTTCGAACGCACCCGGGAGAACTATCGCGGGGTGCTGCAGGCGGCGTTGCGGGCGCGCTGGAGCTTCCTCGTCAAGTTCATGCTGGCGGGCATCGCGGTGTCCTCGCTGGTGCTGCCGCTGGGGCGGTACTGGCCCGGACTGGGCGAAGATTTCTTTCCAGCGGTCGACGCCGGGCAGATCAAGCTTCACCTGAGGGCGCGCACCGGATTGCGGATCGAGGAGACCGCCGCGCTGTGCGATCAGGTGGAGGCGAGCGTGCGCCAGGTGATTCCGCAAGCCGAGATCGCGTCTGTGGTCGACAATATCGGCGTACCGTACAGCGGCATCAACCTCACCTACAGCAGCTCCGCGCCCGTGGGTCCGGGCGATGCCGATATCTTCGTCTCGCTGAAGCCGGACCATCATCCGAGCGCCGAATACGTGGACACGCTGCGGGTGCGGCTGAATCGGGAGTTCCCGTCGACCACTTTCTCCTTCCTGCCGGCGGACATCGTCAGCCAGATCCTGAACTTCGGCCTGCCCAGCCCGATCGACGTGCAGATCTCCGGCTTCAACGTCGAAGCCAACCGCCAGTTCGCGGACGCGCTGCTGCAGAAGCTGCGCGAGGTCCCGGGAGCGGTGGACCTGCGGATCCAGCAGGCGTTCGACTATCCGTCGCTGCAGGTCGATGTCGACCGCAGCAAGGCGCAGCTGCTCGGCATGACACAGCGCGACGTGGCGTCCAATCTGCTGATTTCGCTGTCGGGCAGCTTCCAGACCTCGCCTTCGTTCTGGATCGACCCGGCGAGCGGAACGCAATACAGCGTCAGTACGCAGACACCTCAGCCGAGGCTGGACTCGCTCAATGCGCTGGCCACGACACCGCTGGGCACGCCCTCCGTGGGCGGCAGCACGCAGGCGGTCTCAACCGCCGCACAGGCACCCCAGATGCTTGCCAACGTAGCGACCTTCCGTCGCGGTGTCAGCCCGGCGGTCGTCAGTCACTATGACGCCACCCCGGTGATCGACATCTATGGCGCAGTGCAGGGCATGGACCTGGGCTTCGTGTCGTCCCGGGTCGATCGGATCATCGCTCAGATGAAGGATCAGTTGCCGAAAGGTTCACGCATCCAGGTGCGCGGCCAGGTGCAGACCATGAACAGCTCGTTCTACGGCCTGCTGATCGGACTGGCGGGCGCCATCGTCCTGGTCTATCTGCTGATGGTGGTGAACTTCCAATCGTGGCTGGACCCCTTCATCATCATCACCGCGCTGCCGGCCGCGCTGGCGGGAATCGTGGCAATGCTGTTTGCAACGCATACGACGATCAACGTGCCGGCGCTGACCGGTGCGATCATGTGCATGGGCGTGGCCACCGCCAACAGCATCCTGGTGGTGAGCTTTGCGCGCGAGCGCTTGAACGCCGGGGAAGACGCGGCAGCGGCGGCGCTGAACGCCGGAACGACGCGCTTCCGGCCGGTGCTGATGACGGCGCTGGCGATGATCATCGGGATGGTGCCGATGGCGCTGGGTTTCGGCGACGGCGGCGAGCAGAATGCGCCGTTGGGCCGCGCCGTGATCGGTGGTCTGGTCTTCGCGACGATGGCGACGCTAGTGTTCGTGCCGTCTGTGTTCGCGCTGATCCATGGTCGCCCGCAGCGGGGCGCGACGGCCTGAATTTGAACACGCCATCCACGGAGCCGATATGCCGGAAGCCTCTCCTAGCAAGCCGCCTTCCCAGCGCTCGCGAACCGGGCTGTATACGGTGGGCGTGCTGATCGCGGGTGTTGCGCTGCTCGCCTGGACCCTGGTAAGCCGGGGCATGGCGCGCAGCGCGCTGGCGCAGCGCACCGTTGCGATGTCCACGCCAACCGTGGCAACCATCAAGCCGCAGCATGGCCCGGCCGACCAGGAATTGGTGCTGCCTGGCACGGTGCAGGCCTTCTATGAGGCGCCGATCTACGCGCGCACCAGCGGCTACCTCAAGACCTGGTACTCCGACATCGGGGCCCACGTTGCGCGCGGCCAGGTGCTGGCCGAAATCGACTCCCCCGAAGTCGACCAGCAGCTCAGGCAGGCGCAGGCGGATGTGGCGACCGCGCAGGCCAACTACGAGCTGGCGAAGTCGACCAATCAGCGGTGGCAGGGGCTGCTGGCGACCGAATCGGTCTCCAAGCAGGACGCCGATCAGAAGGCGAGCGATGAAGCGGCCAAACAGGCGGCGCTGGCGTCGACCGAGGCTAATGTGGCGCGGCTGCGCGATCTGGAATCGTTCAAGCGCGTGGTGGCCCCGTTCGACGGCGTCGTGACGGCCCGCAATACCGACATCGGCGCTCTGATCAATGCCGGTCAGAACTCGGGCGCGGCGCTGTTCCGGATGTCCGACACGCGCAAGCTGCGCATCTACGTGCAGGTCCCCCAACCCTACGCCGCAGCCGCGGTGCCCGGCGTGGCGGCCCAGCTGACGTTCACCGAGCGCTCGGGCAAGTCCTATCCGACGCAGGTGGTTCGAACCGCTCAGGCGCTGGATCCGGCTTCGCGCACGCTGCAGGTCGAGCTTCAGGTCGACAATTCGAAGAGCGAGCTGTTTCCCGGCTCCTACGCCGAAGTGCACTTCAAACT
>DATBCI010000225.1:0-5091 GCA_036270555.1 Burkholderiaceae bacterium | reverse complement strand
GGCCGTCGCGGCGCTCACGTCGTTGGCGGTTGCGTACCTTGACCTGACGCGGCTCGTTCAGGAAAACGACGATGAGGTGGCGCGGATCGCCCGCATCGCCGAGCGCCATGTGAGTTTCCAGGTGGTGAAGCTCGCGACCGGCATGGGCCTGTCGGCCCAATTCCCGGACTGGCAGCCCCTGGCCGATCACACCAACCTGCAGGGGCTGTGCGTGGCCTACCGGGACCATGCCGGCGTCACGACGGATCGCCAATGCGTCGCGCCCGACGCCGGCCTTGAGCGGCCTCCGGCCTGGTTTTCGTACGCGGTCCGCCACACCTTGAAAGTCGACGCTGCCAGCGCGCAGCCGGTTGGCTACTACGAGTTCGCACAAGGACAGGTCGTGGTGTCGCCGCAACCGGAGGCGGCCATCGCGCGGTTGTGGAGGCAGGGGCGGCCCATGCTGGCATTGCTCGGCATCGACGTTCTGGCGGTCACGGGGCTGGCGTGGTTCGCGGTGGCCGCGGCTTTGCGGCCCACGGAGGGCGTGCTGGCCGGGCTTGCGCGAATGGCCGACGGTGACCTGGCGATCTGCTTGCCGCCGTCGCGCATCACGGAAGTGAGTTCGATCGTGAGCGCGGTGAACCGGCTCGCCTCCAGGCTGCGGTCGACGCTGGCCGAGCGGGCCGACCTGGCGCATCGCCTGGTCGACGCCCATGAAGCCGAACGCAGGAACCTGGCGCGCGAGCTGCACGACGAGCTGGCACAGTGCCTTTCAGCAATCAGTGCGAAGGCGGCGCTGATTGCGATGAAAGCCGGGCCGGCGTGTCCGGCACTGATCGGAGAAGCTGAAGCGATTGGATCCGTGGCCAGTTCGACTCTGGCCCAGCTGCGCGACACGCTGGTCCGGCTGCGCCCGCCCGAAATCGACGAGCTCGGCCTGTTGCAGAGTCTGCGCCGGATGGTGCTGGCCTGGGGGCGCGATCACCCGGACATCGAGTGCCGGTTCGAGCCGAGCGGATCATTTCTGGATCTGCCGATGCCGGTCAGCGTGAGCCTGTATCGGATTGCGCAGGAATGCCTGACCAACGTGGCACGCCACGCCGGCGCGTCACACGTGACCGTGTCGCTGGTGCGCCCAGGCTCTGATCAGGTCGAAGTGCGGATAGCCGACGACGGCCGAGGCCTTGTGCTCGATGAGGAACGTGCTCGCCTTGCAGGGGAGGGCGCCGGTCTCGGTGTGGTCGGTATGCGCGAACGTGTGGCGGCCCTGCAGGGGCAAATCGGCCTCGAACTGTGCGTGCCGCACGGCCTGAGCGTCGTCGTATTGATTCCGGTGCCGCCGAAGTCCTTGGTGTCCACGGTCCGGCAGGTCGTCGTGGCATGACATCGCCGCAGATCCGCGTGCTGCTGGCCGACGACCACGCGGTGGTCCGCGAAGGCTATCGCTCCCTGCTGCAGGGACAGGCCGACATGTGCGTGGTGGCGGAGGCTAAGGACGGCGACGGCGCGTACCGGCTGTCTCGCAAGTTTGCTCCCGACGTGGTGGTGATGGATCTTTCGATGCAGGGCGGCGGCGGCCTGGAGGCGATGGCCCGCATCCGCCAGGTGTCGCCGACGACCGGCATGCTGGTCTTCACTATGCACCTGAACGCAAGCTTCGCGGTGCAAGCGTTCCGCGCAGGCGCGTCCGGATATGTCACGAAGAGCAGCCCGCCCCAGATGCTGATTCAGGCCGTGCGGGACGTATGCGCCGGGCGGCCGGCACTGAGTCCGGATATCGCCGCCGAGCTGGCCTACGAGCGGGCCGGATCGGAGCGATCACTCTTGCAGCAACTTTCTCCGCGCGAATTCGAAGTCCTGCGGTTGAGGATGGACCTGCATTCGATCGACGAGATTTCGGAGTCACTCCACATAAGCCCGAAGACCGTTGCCAACCTCTACTACCAGCTGAAAGCCAAGCTCGGCGCCCCGTCCGACATCGAGCTGGTGCACATGGCGCTGCGCGCAGGGTTGGTCAAGCCGCTTGCCGCATAAACGATTCCATATCGCCCTGAACCCTGCGGGGCTTTCGTCCGGTCGTGCACTGCAAGGTTGACCTGTGGCGTGTCGGCTCCGTACTCTAGCCAGCACAAGACACCAATGCGCACGCCAGTGCGCCCGGGGAGGTTTCGATGTCTCGCAATGCAGCAGGCAAAACGTATGGAACGACGCCATATCTACATCCACGCCGCGCAGCGCTCGCGACGGCAGCGTTCGTCGCATCGATGGCCGTGCCAGGACATTCAGCTGCGGCAGGACACGTGCTGCTGGTTGGCTCCTTCCATGACATCGCCGGTTCGTTTGCTTCGATCCAATCAGCGGTCAATGCGGCGCAGCCGGGCGATTGGATTCTCGTTGCGCCCGGGGTGTATCACGAGCAGGGCGCGGCGGGCGCCGGAGTGCTGATCACGACTCCCGGCATCCATTTGCGCGGAATGGATCGCAATGGCGTGATCGTCGATGGCACGCTACCCGGCTTTGGCGCGTGCAGCAACGCGCCGGCGGCGCAAGTGCGTGTGTCAGGCGGACGCAACGGCATCGAGGTATTCAAGGTCTACGGTGTGACGATCGAGAACCTCACCGTTTGCAATTTTCTCGGCGATGCGAGTGGATCCGGCGGCAACGAAATCTGGTGGAACGGAGGTGACGGTAGCGGGGCGATCGGAATGGGGTCGTACGCGGGCAGATATCTGACCGCGAGCACGACCTATTTCGACGCAGCTGCCGGCGTTGGTGGCCAGTACGGCATCTTCGTCAGCAACGCGCGCGGACCTGGTGTGATCGAGTATGCCTACGCCAGCAACATGATCGACTCTTCGTTCTATGTCGGCGCCTGCCCGGATTGCAATGCCGTGCTGCGCCACGTGCATGCGCAAAACAGCGCACTGGGCTACTCGGGCACCAACGCCGGCGGACATCTGCTGATCCAGGATTCCGAATGGGAGGACAACCGCGCCGGCATCGTGCCGAATTCGCTGGCGAACGACGACCCTCCCTCACCGCAGGATGGGGCTTGCCCCGGCGTTGCTGGCAAGTCCTGCACGATCATCGAGCGCAACTACGTGCACGATAACAACAACGCGAACACTCCAGCGGCGGGCCTGACGGCTGGCGCACCGGTTGGCACAGGAATCGAGCTGACCGGAGGGCGAAACAATCTCGTGCGCAACAACATCGTCGAACGCAACGGCGCGTGGGGTATTCTCGTCAACGACTACCCGGATCCGAGCCCGCCCGCCGTGCCGACCTGGTGCAGTGGCGGTGTGCGGTATTTCGCCCCGTCCCCGCCCTTCGACGTGATCCTGGGGCCAGTGGTCCCCTGCTATTTCTACGCGCACGGTAATCGCGTGGAGGGCAATCGCCTTGCGGACAACGGTGGCTTCGGCAATCCAACCAATGGGGACCTGGCGAACGCCGCGTTGCCCCATGCAGTCAACAATTGCTTCCGCCACAACGTCGATCGGCACCAGGGGGCGGCGTCCACGTCGCCGTCAAATCTTCAGGATGCAGAGGTTGCCGGCGCCTGCGGCGCGCCTTGGAACCCGGACCTGACGCAGGTCGCGGGACTGTTCCTGGAGGTGATATGCGCTGCTTATGGGCCGGCTTCCGGTGCGTGCACCGCCGGCACGCCGGGATATCCGCAGCCGACGACGGTCAGCTTGATGCCGATCCCGAGCGAGTCGACGATGGACGAGCCTTGCGAAGGATCGCCGGACAACGCCTGGTGCCCCGACGAGTAGCGAGCAGAATCGTCCCTGCCAGGAACGGCCTTTAGATCGCCGCCCACAGAAACGGGAACAACGTGTTGTTGTCGCTCGCGTGGCGGCCGCTCCCGTCGTAGTTGCTGCTCGCGCCGTCGAATTTGTCGTAGATCGTGTACTGCAGGCCCAACCGGACGTTCGCATACGGGCGGGCCCAGGACTTTTCCCTGCCCCACGGCGTCCAGTCGACCTGGATCACGGTGCCCGAGGTGTCCGGACTGCCGGTCCCCGAGAATGAGTACAGCGCCGCATCCGCAGTGCCGTGGGTGGAAAACCGCCCGAGCGTCACGCCGTACGTCTGGTCGTAGTAGTACGAGGTGTTGAAGCGGAACTCGTACAGGCGCCCGTCGAGGTTATTGGCCCCACCGTTGGCCAGAAGGTCGGCGCGGGTCTGATCTTCGCGGATGAAACTCGCATAGGCCGCCACGTTGTGCACTCCGTTGCCCAGAAACTCGTACCACGCATCCACCCCGATATCGCGATAGCGGTTGATCGGCCCCCGTCGATCCGCTCCGGTTGAATGCTCGCGTTGAAACCGATCAGTCCGGCGGGAAACGCCTGGGTGTTCAAGTCCTTGATGTAGTTCAGTCGCCAGTAGGTCGAGTCGGCCACGCGCCCGATATCGTTGCCGGCGCCCTCCCGAACTTGATCTGCATCGAAGGCGACAGGGCGCGGTAGGTTCCGAGCTCCGCGTAGATCGAGTCATTGACGAACGCGTAGCCGGACACTCCGGTCACGGCGGTTGCAAGTCCGCCGTTCAGAAGCGTGCTCGCATCACCGGTGCCCGAGACCAGCGCGGTGCCGATGTACGGGAAGTACCAGGCAGGCTGGGTATTGCCGGGGTCCGAGACGCCAGGATTGTTGTTGACCGATATCCCGAGAATGGCGTCGGTCCTGGCAATCACAAAATCATGTGCGAGCCGGATGTCGACGTTGTCGATCGCCGTGGCCTTGCCGACGCCGTCGTAGGTCACCTGCGAGAAGATTCCGAGGTCGTCGGTCATACGCCCGGCGAAAAATCCGCAAATCTGATTGATCGTGAAGTTGTCGTTGGCGTTGGTATGCGGGGTCGGCGGAGGTACCTGGTCGGTCTCCGTATGGGTAATGCCCGCCATGATCATCGCGGCGACCGGAATCTTGAGTCCTTTGTGATCGCTCCCGGTATACGCGTTGATCTTGAATTTGATGCCATAGGGAGTGAGCTGCGGACCGAAACCGCCCACGTGGCACTTGACGCACGCGTAGCCGGTCTGGCGCGCATAACTCGGCACGGCCCACGCCTGGCCCGTCGTGACGAGCGTTGCGCAAG
>DATBCI010000224.1:0-3556 GCA_036270555.1 Burkholderiaceae bacterium | reverse complement strand
GCGAACAAGGTCTTGTTGGTGTGCGCACCCGACAGTTCGGACACCATGTACAACACGACCGGCGCAACGCGTTCCGGCGACCACGCGGCGATCATTTCCGGCGTCATCAACCCTTGCGTCATCGGCGTCGCGGCCGCCGGGCAGAGCGTCCAGACGCGGATGCCGTACTTCGCGCCTTCGAGGGCCAGACAGTTCGAAAAGCCCCAGATGCCGGCCTTGGCGGCGCCGTAGTTGGTCTGCCCGAAACTGCCGCCGAGTCCCGACGACGAGGCGGTATTGACGATCACGCCGCCGCGCCGGTTGTCCTTCATCCAGCGAAACACCGGCTGCGTGACGCAAAAAGCGCCCTTGATGTGCACCTGAATTACGGCATCCCAGTTGTCCTCGCTCATGTTGGCGAAGCTCTTGTCGCGCAGAATGCCGGCGTTGTTCACCAGGATATCGACCGCGCCGAAGGCCTCGAGCGCCGTGTCCAGGATCGCCTGGCCAGCGGCCGGGCTGGACACGTCCCCGACGCTCGGCGCGGCGCGCCCACCGCCGGCAGCGATCGCATCACAAGTTGTGCGCGCCGCATCGCCGTTCATGTCGTTGACGACGATCGCCGCCCCCTCGTGCGCGAGCAGCCTTGCATACGCGCCGCCCAGTCCCCCACCGGCGCCGGTGATGATCGCAACCTTCCCATCGAGCAGTCCCATCGAGAGCCTCCATGACTGCGTTTGCCGTGCCGGACGGTTGTTCACGCCGCGAGCTTGAACTCCGCCAGGCCATTGTTCAGGATCACCTCATCGCGTTCGCGCACCCGAGCGCGGAACGCGGCGCGTCCCGGCGCCTCGATCCACAGTTCGGTGCGAACAGTTTCACCAGGAAACAGCGGGCTCGCGAACCGCAGGTCGAGTCGCCGCAGCCGCGCCGGATCGTTATCGCACAGCAGTGCGATGACCGCGCGGCCGGCCATCCCGTAGCTGCACATGCCGTGCAGGATCGGCTGCGCGAACCCGGCGGCAAGGGCGATCTGCGCATCGACATGCAGTGGATTCAGATCCCCGCTGAGGCGGTACAGCATGGCCTGCTCGGGCCGCGTGACGTGGTCGTAAACCAGATCGGGCGGACGCGTATCGGGAAGCGGATGCGGCCGCGGTGCGCCGTCGCTGCGTCCACCGAACCCGCCGTCGCCGCGCAGCAAAACGGTCGAGCCGACGGTGGCCAGCAGGTCGCCGCTGCGCTGCTCGTAAAGGCGGCGCGACAGCAGCATGACCGCACCCTTGCCGGCGCCCTTGTCCAGGAGAGCGTCGACGCGGTGCTCGGCGACGACGGTTGCCGCGCGCGGCACCGGGCGATGGATCTCGAGGCGCTGTTCGCCGTGCAGCACGCGCCTCCAGTCGATTCCGGTGGCCGGATCCTGCATCCAGAACGCGCCGGTGGCCAGCACCGCGGCCAGCGTCGGAAGGGCCTGCAGCCCGCCCGGCGCGTCTTCATAGACATACGGCAGATCGGCCGACGGGACCGGGTTGGAGCGCGCCACGCCCAGGCCGAGCGCGTACAGAATCGTGTCGCGCTCGGCGTAGGTCTGCGTGACCGGCGCAAGCGGCCAACGCATCAGCGTCTCGTAGTCGATCATGGTCCCCAGGCGGTTTGCCGCGCAAACGCGTGGCCCCCTTTATTTAGTTAACTAAGTTAACTATAATACCTTCACGGTGCCCGTGACAAGCGGCAGACGCTTCGGCGGGCAGGCTTTTTTTGGGGAGATGCGCGATGCAGGACAAGCCTCGAATCGCCGGCGTAGGCATGGTGCCGTTCACGAAAGCCGGGCGCAGCCCGCCCTACGATGCGATGGCGCGCGAGGCTGCCGCCCAGGCATTGGCAGACGCCGCGCTCGACTACACCGACGTGCAGCAGGCCTACGTCGGCTTCGTCATCGGTGACACGACCTCCGGCCAGCAGGCGCTGTACCCGCTCGGAATGACCGGAATCCCTATCGTCAACGTCAACAATGCCTGTTCGACCGGGTCGACGGCCCTGTTCCTGGCGCGCCAGGCGGTTCAATCCGGCGTCGTCGACGTCGCGCTCGCGGTGGGTTTCGAACAGATGCTGGCGGGGCCCCTGGCCTCGCCCTTCAACGACCGGCCGGGCGTCAACGGCATGCTCAATGTGATGGTCGAGCGCGTGCAGGGCTGGAACGAGTCGGCGCCGCTCGCCGCGCAGTACTTCGGCGGCGCCGGTCTCGAATACCAGAGGCGTTACGGAACCGCCGACGCGACCTTCGCGATGATCACGGTCAAGTCGCGCGCGCATGCGGCGCGCAACCCGCTGGCGGTCTTCCGGGAGCCGACGACCGTCGAGGCCGTGCTGGCCTCGCCGCAGATCTTCGGCATGTTGACGCGGCTGCAATGCTGCCCGCCAACCTGCGGTGCCGCCGCTGCCATGGTGGTGTCCGCGGACTATGCGCGCCGTCGCGGGCTCGAGCGCAGCGTCGCGATCGCGGGACAGGCGCTGACGACCGATCGCGCCGACAGCTTCGACTCGGACAGCATGATGGCCGGCGTCGGCGCCGGGATGACACGCCGGGCGGCGCAAAGCGCGCTGGCGCAGGCCGGGGCCGGTGCCCGCGATCTGGACGTGGTCGAACTGCACGACTGCTTCACGTCCAACGAGGTCATCAGCTACGAGGCGCTCGGCCTGTGCCCGGAGGGAGGCGCCGAGAAGTTCATTCGCGACGGCGACAACACCTACGGCGGACGGGTGGTGACCAATCCCTCCGGCGGGCTGTTGTCCAAGGGCCACCCGCTGGGCGCCACCGGCCTGGCGCAGACCGCCGAAATCGTCTGGCAACTGCGCGGGGAGGCGGGCCAGCGCCAGGTACCCGGCGCCAGGCTCGGTCTGCAGCACAACGTCGGTCTTGGCGGCGCCTGCGTGGTGACCGTATTTGAGCGATAATTCGTACGTGTCTACCTCAGCTAACGATATGTCCTCAGCTAACGATATGTCGTCCCCCCGGGACAAGGACGACCGACCGAGTCAGCGGCAATCGCTGGTGGTCCGCAGCGACGAGCTGCCGTTCCGCGTCCCGAAGACCGCCGAACTCGTGTCCGACGATCTGCGCAACAAGATCGTCCGCGGCGAACTGAAGGACGGCGACGCGTTGCCAGCCGAAGGCGAACTGGTCGCGCGCTATTCCGTATCGCGGCCCACGCTGCGCGAGGCGCTGCGCATCCTGGAGTCCGAGGGCTTGCTGACGGTCACGCGGGGCTCGCGCGGCGGACCACGCGTTCATCCCCCTGATCCGCGCCTGGCGGCGCGCCACTTCGGCCTCGTGCTGCAAAACCGCGGCACGACCCTGGCCGACATTTACGGCGCGCGGCTCCTGATCGAGCCATCCTGCGTGCACATGGTCGCTCGTACGCCGGCGGCGCGCCGCGCCGCACCGGGGGTCCTGAACGCGCTGATCGAACAGCAGAGTCAGGCGCTGGCCGCCGGCGATGTGGAAGGCCACGCGCGCGCCTCGGCGCGTTTCCACCGCGGGCTGATCGAGCTCACCGGAAACGGGCCACTGATCCTG
>DATBCI010000223.1:0-2335 GCA_036270555.1 Burkholderiaceae bacterium | reverse complement strand
GGGCCGAACGCCAGACTGCCTTCGCGCAGGCCAAGCTCGACTTCGGAGGCCTTGAACCGGCGCACCGTCTGCACCATCGCCGACGGGATCGCGAAGCGGCGGCCGCCAACGCTCGCCAACACGACTTGCGTCACCGCCAGCGTCAGCGGGAGGTAAGCGGTAAAGCGCGTACCGCGGCCAGCCTCGCTGCTGACCACAACACGGCCCCCGAACGATGCGAGCTCGGAGCGCACGACGTCCATTCCGATGCCGCGCCCCGCAAGCTCGGTCACTTCGTGCGCGGTGGAAAAACCGGGCGAGAACACGAACTCGGCCAGCTCGCGGTCGCTCACCAGGCGCCCCTCGTCGAGCAGATTCAGTTCGATGGCGCGCTGGCGAATCCGCTCCAGGTTCAGGCCGCTCCCGTCATCGGCAAACACGACGACGATTTCGTTGCCCTCCTGCTTCACGTCGATTCGCAATTCGCCGCTTTCGACTTTGCCGAGCGCATGCCGCTTTTCGGGCGCTTCAATTCCGTGGACGATCGCGTTGCGTACCAGATGCTCGAAGGGGCCACTCATCCGCTCCAGTACGCCCCGGTCGATTTCCGTCGTGCCGCCCACGATCTCCAGGTGAACCCGCTTGCCCACCTCCTTGGCAGTCTGGCGGGCCACGCGATACAGGCGCTCGGACACATTCGAAAACGGCACCAGCCGCACCCGCATCAGCTGCTGCTGCAGCTCGCGCGTCAGGCGCGACTGCGCGCTCAGATCGTTGTCGGCAAGCTGCAGCCCCTTGATCATCGTGCTCTGGACCATTGCGACGTCTTCGACCGACTCGGCCAGCATCCGCGTCAGCTCCTGCAGACGCGAGAAGCGGTCAAACTCGAGCGGGTCAAAGGTGGCTGACTCGCGTGCCAGCTGGTCCGACCGCGCCTGGATCTGGGCATCGGCCTGGATCTCGACCTCACGCAGCTGGTTGCGCAAGCGCTGGATGTTCTCCGTCAGATCGGTCAGCGATCCACGCAGCGTGCCAACCTCGGTCTCCAGCTTGGAGCGGGCGATCGACACCTCGCCCGCGTGATCGACCAGCCGGTCCAGCACATCGGCCCGCACGCGGATAAAGGGTGCTGAAACCGCCGCCACCGGTGCGGCCGCAGGCCGTTCGGGCCCGGCCCCAGGCTCGCGTGCGGGCTGCACCGCAAGCGGCGCGCTCGCGGCCTCGGCTTCGGTCTCGTCGCTTTCGAGCTCGAGGGCCGCCGTCGTCACGGCAGCGGCATCAGCCCCGATCGCGTGGGTCTGCCCCGCCATCGGCTGCGACGGTGCGTGCAGGTCATCGAACAGGGACAGCGCCTGGTCGAACTGGCCTTGCAGATCCTCGATGACGACCGAGGGCACGCTCACCAGCTGCATCGCCGCCTCGATCCGCGTTTCCATCTCGTGCACCAGCTCACCCAGGCGCATCGCGCCGGCCATGCGGGCGCTGCCCTTCACGGTGTGCAGGCATCGCATCAGATCGCGCGCCACCTCGCGATCGTTGGGGTTGACCGCCAGCGAGCGCAGGCCGATGCCGATCGCCGGCAGCAGATCATGAGCCTCGGTAACGAACACCTGCAGCAACTCGGGGTCCAGCTCGTCGCGCAGCGGCGTCGCGGCTCGTGTCACCAGCGCAGTGGGGGCCGGTGCGACCGGCATCAAGTCCTGATCCCGCGCGAAAGCGGGCTCCCGCAGAGCGGCAGCCGGTTCGGGCGCGGCCGCTTCGACCGGAGCCTGCACCTCGATCTCGGGTACACGCTGCGGTGACGGTGCTGCCGGTGCTGGCACCATCACGAGCTCAACCGCAGGCGATGCTTCGCCCATGGCCTGCTGGTGCCGGTGCTCGATGTGCGCCCGCATCACCCCGAGCAGCTCCAGTACGGCGCTCGCTTCCAGAGGTGCCTGCTCGGGATAGAATCCGCCCGCGAACTGATGGAGCATTTCGCGCATCCGTTCAATCGCGCGATCCAGCACATCGAATTGGGACGGCTCCAGCGCGGGGGCCAGGCCATGCTCGCCGGCCAGCTCGTGCATCAGGTGCTCGAGCGGTTCGGCAATCGCGTTGACCGGCTGCAGCCCCACGGTCGCCGTGATGCCTGCAAGAGAATGGACGCGTCGCAGAGTGCCGGCCGAGACTACGCGCTGCGGTTCGTAGCGCCACTCTCCAACGTCCTGCGCCAGGGCCCGGATCGCCTCGTCGGCCTCGCTCAGGAAAACCGAGTAAAGGCCGTGGCTGATCTCGACCTCGCCAATGCGGCGAGTGTGATCGGAGGGCAACCCCTCGGCCGAGAGCGTCTCGGACTGCCCGCCCTCCGGACCGC
>DATBCI010000222.1:0-2238 GCA_036270555.1 Burkholderiaceae bacterium | reverse complement strand
GCTGAGCACCAGAAACAATTGGCTGAAGCTCTGGAGCTGGATCATCAGTACCGTGAGGAGCACAATGAGCGCCAATGGCAGAGCGGCAACAACTGACGTCTCGGCCTTGCTGCTCTCCTCGACTGTCCCGCCGACAGCGATATCGTACCCGCTCGGCAGGCTGGCGTTCAGCGCCGCGATCTTCGGCGCCAGCTCCTGCACGACCGTGGCCGCCTGCGTGCCGGGCACGGTGTCGGCCTGCACGGTCACTGTGGGCAGCCGGTCCCGGCGCCAGACGATGGGGTATTCCTGGCCGTACTCGACGGACGCTATCTGACTCAGGGGAACGCTCTTCCCGTTCGGCAGGGGCACTTGCAGCATGCGGATCGTCGACGGCGACATGCGCTGGTCGGCCGACGCCCGAACCAGCACGTCGACGAGATAGATCCCACTGCGCACCTGGGTGGCTGTGACCCCGGACACGACCGCGTTGAGGGACAGGGCCAGCTGCTGCGAGCTCAGGCCCAGGAGGCGCGCCTGGTCCTGGTCGACCCTGATCCTGACCGTGCGCGCCGGCTCCATCCAGTTGTAGTTGACGTTCTCTGCACCGGCGGTGGACCCGATCTCCTGGGCGACCCGGAACGCGATATTGCGCACCTGCTCCGGCTCAGGTCCGCTCACCCGGTATTGGAGCGGCCATCCGACCGGGGGGCCGAGTTCCAGCGGGTAGACCCGTCCGACAGCGCTCGGGAACTCGGTCGCCAGCGCGTGCTCCAGCCTCGCCTTCACGCGCTCACGCTGCTCTACTCCTTTGGTGACGACCACAACCTGCGCGAAAAAGTCGTTGGGAAGCTGAACGTTGAGGGGCAGATAGAACCGCACGGCACCCTGCCCGACATATGTGCTCCAGTGGTCCACGTCCTGATCGCTCTTCAGTAGCTTGTCCATCCGCACTGCGACTTCCTGGGTTGCGTGGATCGAACTGTTCGTGGGCAGCTGCAGGTCGACGAGCAGCTCGGGCCGGTCGGATGACGGGAAGAATTGCTGCGGAACCAAGCGCATGCCATACAGCGATGCCCCGAACAGGCCCAGCGTAACGAGGACTGTGACCCAGCGCGCCCGCATCGCCAGCCCGAGGCAGTGGCGGAACGTGCGCATGATAGGACCGGGCTCCTCCGAGTGCGCCGCCTTCGGCTTCTTGAGAACCCAAACGCCGAGCAAGGGAGTAAAGAGGACCGCTACGATCCAGGATATGATCAGTGCGATGGCGACGACGGCGAAAATCGAGAAGGTGTATTCGCCTGCGGCGCTGCGCGCGAAACCGATCGGGACGAAACCGGCAACCGTGACCAGTGTGCCGGTAAGCATCGGAAAGGCGACCGAGGTCCAGGCGAAACTGGCTGCGTGTTCCTTGTCGTCGCCGTGCTCCAGCCGCGTGACCATCGTCTCGACCGCGATCATCGCGTCGTCGACCAGCAGGCCGAGCGCGATGATCAGCGCGCCCAGCGAAATTCGCTGAAGGTCGATGCCGAAGCACTCCATCGCCACAAACACAGCGGCGAGGACCAGCGGGATCGCGAGGGCAACTACGGCGCCCGCGCGCAGGCCGAGGCTGACCAAGCTCACCGCAAGAACGATGGCGACGGCCTCCAACAGCGCCTTCATGAATTCATCTACTGCATGCTCGACGGTCACGGGCTGGTCGGCGACGAGCACCGGTTCGATCCCGACGGGCAGGTTCGCCGTGATCTCGTTCATCTTCTGCGCGACGTTGTGTCCGAGGGCGAGGACGTCGCCGCCTTTGCGCATCGCGATGGCGAGTCCGATGCCCTCCTTCCCGTTGACGCGGAACATCGGCTGCGCAGGGTCGGCGGCGCCACGCGTCACACTCGCGATGTCGCCCAGGCGGATCATCCGACCGTTCTTTGCGACGAAGTTGACGGCCAGAAGGTCTTGCTCGGACCGGAGCGCACCCGAGACGCGGACGAGGATCTTCTCGTCCGCGGTCTGCACGACCCCCGCGGGGGTGACGGCGTTCTGGGCCTGCAGCGCGGCGATCAGCTCGGCGCGGTCGACTCCCAGGCCCGCCAACTGCTCGGTCGAGAATTCAACGTAAACGCGCTCGTCCTGGGCCCCCAGAATGTCGATCTTGGATACATCCGGCAGCTGCAGGAGCTGCTTGCGGACGTCAACGACGTAATCCCTCAGGTCGCGGTGGGTGAAGCCGTCCGCGGTGAAGCCGTAGACGATGCCGTAGGT
>DATBCI010000221.1:0-7026 GCA_036270555.1 Burkholderiaceae bacterium | reverse complement strand
GGCGTGCTGCTGCAGTATCTCTCGGCGCCGCTGGTGATCGCGATCTCCGGCCTCGCGTGCATCCTCGCCGGGCTGGGTGGCCTTGTCTCACCGACACTGCGTCAGTTGCAACGAGAAAGCCCCTAGTGTTCCCTCGGGGCTTGGGCACCGAAGGCGCCCACACGAGGAAGCGCTAAAGACTCTGGTTCGCGCCGCCGTGACGCTGAACAAGAAGTAACCGTTAATCGGCGCAGAACACTCGGAACGGGCAAGCCCGACCGCGTTCGCAGCCACACTCCTCAGTGACTCGCCGCGAGGGCGGCCAATCCGCTTCGCCGACAGGGATGCGAAGCAATAGATCGAGGATCCTCGGCTGCTCTGGCGTCGCGCCGGCCGGTCGTGACAGCCCTGCGGGTGCCCCGGCTTCGGTTCGGCTTTCGATCTTCCCAAGGACGATTTGCGCTGAATTCATACACTTTCTCCGTACGCAGGCTCGACCGCATTAAAGCGCTGGACAAAGGCCAACCGCTAGACGGATCGCCTCAGCCTATTGCACGATCCTCTCATCAGTGAGAATCGCGCTTGCCCAGTTCCCGGGACCGGCGCACGATGGCTGTCGTGAGCGAGCTTGACGAAATCCGTACCCTGATTCGGCGGCATGTCGGTCGAGCGCAGCCACTTCCCGGCATCACCTTGCGCTCCGCGACTGCGGCCACGGAGTTCAGCAACACGCTGGCCGAACCCGTGTTCGCGGTGGTCGCTCAGGGCGCCAAGCGCACGATCCTGGGAGACAAGGTCTTCGAGTATGGCGCCGGGCAGTTTCTCGTGGTGTCTGTCGATCTGCCGATTTCCGGTCAGGTGGTGCGGGCCACTGCCCAGAAGCCTTATCTGTCCGTGGGCATGACGTTGAAGCCGGCGACGATCGCGGGCCTCCTGCTTGAAGCCGGCAACTCGGCCAAGATGCCCCTGGAACCCACCGGCCTCGCGGTCTGTGACGCCCCACCTGAGTTGCTCGATCCGATCCTGCGACTGCTGAGGCTGCTCGACCGTCCGCAGGACATCTCAGTGCTCACTCCGCTGCTGGAGCGCGAGATCCTCTGGCGGCTGCTCAACGGCGAGCAGGGATGGATGGTGCGCCAGATCGGATTGGTGGACAGCAGTCTCTCGCAAATCGCACGCGCTATCCGCTGGATCCGTGCGCACTTCAACGAGAACTTCCGTATCGAGGATCCTGCCGGCGAGGCGAACATGAGCGCCGCCACCTTCTACCGGCACTTCCGCGCCGTCACTGCCATGAGTCCGCTGCAGTATCAAAAGCGGATTCGTTTGCAGAATGCCCGCGCGCGACTCATGGCCAACAGTCGCGACGTCGCCAGCGTCGGCTTCGCGGTCGGCTATGAGAGCCCTTCACAGTTCAGCCGGGAGTACAGCCGGATGTTCGGAGCACCTCCCGGAGAGGACGCTGCGCGCCTCAAGGCTGGCGCGCTCCTGGAAAGCAGTGCAGCGTGACATTGGCTCGCAGACCACTCGCGTTGAGATCAAGAGGCAGTAGAGGCGTGCCCTTCTGACGCAACGTCCTTCAGTTTTATGTAGTATATTCTACCACGTGTAGAGTATATTACATGAACATCAAGCTGCAATCCTGGCTCTTACTAGTGCTCGCTTTGCCGACCGAGAACGCAACAGCGCGCATGCGCTTCTGGCGCGCGCTCAAGGCCATGGGCTGCGCGGTGGTGCGCGACGGCGTCTACCTGCTGCCCCGCACGGAGGAACGCCAGCGGGCGCTGCTGGAGCTGGCCGACGCCATCGTCGAGGCGGAGGGTAGTGCACAGGTCATCGAGCACAGCAGCCGCGATCGCACGCAGGACGAGTTCTTTCGCAGCTTGTTCGATCGTGGCGAGGATTACGGCGAGCTCGCGAAATCCCTGACCGCGGCCCGCAAGTCGCTTTCGAAACTGTCCGAGTCCGAGGTGAACCGGCTGATGCGCCGGCTGCAGCGCGACTATGAATCGATACGCGCCATCGATTACTTTCCCGGCGAAGCGACACTGCGCGCCGAGGCCGGATGGCTCGACTTCGTTGGCGTGGTCGAAACGGTGCTGTCCCCGGACGAGCCACATGCCGCCGACGGCTCGATTCGGCTGCTGGACCGCAAGCACTACCGAGGGCGAACCTGGGCGACCCGCCGCCATCTCTGGGTTGATCGGGTTGCCAGCGCGTGGCTGATTCGCCGCTTCATCGACCCGAAGGCGCGCTTCCTTTGGCTGGAAAAACCGTCCGGCTGCCCCAAGACCGCGCTTGGCTTCGATTTCGATGGGGCGACCTTCACCCACATCGGCGAGCGCGTCACCTTCGAGGTCCTCCGGGCGAGCTTCGGGCTGGACGAGGATCCGGGCCTGGCGCGCCTGGGTGAGCTCGTACACGCCCTTGATGTCGGCGGGGCGGCGGTGCCCGAAGCGGGCGGATTCGAGGCGCTAATGACGAGCGCTCGCCAACGCGCTGCGGATGACGATGCCCTGCTGGAGGACATGAGCCATACGCTCGACTCCCTTTACCGCTTTTATTCAGGGCCGTCCAAGGAAAGGCGCAAGTGAGCGAAACGTCGCCGCCAGCGCCGGCTTACAGCCTGTGGGAGCTGGTCCGCTATGCCTTGAAGCTGGGCAGCGTGGGCTTCGGAGGACCGGCGCCGCTGGTGAGTTACATGTACCGCGATCTGGTGGAGCATCGAAAGTGGATCTCCGAGTCCGATTACAAGGAAGGCCTGACGCTTGCGCAATTGATGCCTGGGCCTCTGGCGGCGCAGCTCGCCATGTACCTGGGCTTCGTCCACTACCGGATACGAGGCTCCACGGCCGTGGGGATCGCGTTCGTACTGCCATCCTTCCTGATGGTCGTTGCGCTCGGGTGGCTCTACGTCCGCTTCGGTGGACTTGGTTGGATGCAGGCAGTGTTCTACGGCGTCGGCGCCGCGGTGATCGGCATCGTCGCGTTAAGCGCCTACCGACTCGCGGTCAAGAACATCGGCCGGGACCCGCTGCTGTGGTCGATTTTCGGCGTCAGTGGTGTTGTCACGGCCGTCACCGCCTCGGAGATCATCTGGGTGATCCTGTTGGGCGGTGCGCTGGTGTGGCTCATGCGGGCACCCCCCGAGATGCTGAAGGGTGGCGGCAGCATCCCTGCCATCGCGCTGGCGCCAATCGCGGACTGGTTCGACTGGCCTCGGCTCGCGCAGATTTTCGGCTTTTTCGCGAAAGCTGGCGCCTTCGTCTTCGGCAGCGGCCTGGCGATCGTGCCTTTCCTCTACGGTGGGGTCGTGACCGAGCACCATTGGCTCAACGAGCGGCAGTTCCTGGATGCCGTCGCGGTCGCGATGATTACGCCGGGACCTGTCGTTATCACAGTCGGCTTTATCGGCTATCTGGTTGCCGGGCTGCCTGGAGCGGTCGCCGCCGCCATTGGCACCTTCCTGCCTTGCTACTTTTTCACCATCATCCCGGCGCCTTACTTCAAGAAGCATGGCAAACGCCCGGGCATTGTCGCGTTCGTCAACGGCGCCACCGCCGCGGCGGTCGGCGCCATCGCCGGGTCAGTCATCGTGCTCGGCCAGCGGTCTGTGGCGGATCTGCCGACGCTGCTGATCGCCCTGGCTGCCATCGTGACGCTAAGGACGTTCAAGAAGCTACCCGAGCCCGTCGTCGTGATTGCTGCAGCTGCATTGGGCCTGTGGCTGTATCCGCTCGGTGCCCGCTCTTAGTTTGATCATGGTCAGGAGGTCACGATGAAGTGGATCACGCGCGAACGTCCGAAAATCGACCGCATCGCCTGTCCGTGGCTGGTGGCGCGGTTTATCGACCAGGAGCCCGAATTCCTTTACGTGCCTGCCGGCGACGTGTTCGAGCTCGCCCGGCGCACCGGAGCCACTGCCTATGACATCCCCGGTGCAGAGCTGTCGCACGTGGGCGACTTGTGCAGCTTCGATGCGTTTCTTGAGAAGTACCAGCTGCACGATCCGGCCTTGCAAAGACTCGCGGCCATCGTTCGCGGTGCAGACACCTCGCGCCTGGACCTCACGCCCCAGTCGGCCGGCTTGTACGCGATCTCGCTCGGACTGTCCCGCAACTTCGCCGACGACCATGTGATGCTGCGGCACGGGCTGGTCCTGTACGACGCGCTGTATGCCTGGTGCAAGTCCTGCCAGACTGAAACGCACAACTGGCCGCCGAACATCGCGTGAGCGCGACATGAGAGTTTCCAACTCGACGGTTGCGGCCGTGGTATGCGGGTTGGCGGCGCTGTTCCCGACCGCTGTATCTGCCGATGCGGGCGGCGACGCTCACGATTCGGGACTCCCGCTGGCCGTGATCGCGGACGTGCCGCTTCCCGGAGACACCTCGCGATTTGACTACGAAAGCTACGATGCCGACCGACACCTGCTGTTCATCGCGCACCTGGGAGCAAGCGAGGTGGTGGTTTTCAATACGCTGACGCATCAGATCGTCGGTAGGATCGGCGACGTTCGTCACGTACACGGCGTGCTCGCCGTTCCAGAACTGAAGCGTGTTTACGCCAGTGCGACGGGAACCGATGAAGTCGTTGCGATCGATGAGGATCGGCTGGCAGTCGTGGCCCGAATGCCCGGCGGAACCTATCCCGATGGCATGGCCTATGCGCCCGAGGCGCAGAAGCTGTACGTCTCGGACGAAACGGGCAGGACCGAGACCGTGATCGATGTGCGCGCGAATCGGCGTGTCGCCACCATTGCCCTGGGTGGCGAGGTTGGAAACTCGCAATACGACCCGGTCTCCAAGCATGTCTTTGTCAACGTACAGTCCCTGCGCCAACTCGCAGAAATCGATCCTGCGTCTGATCAAGTCGTCGCACGAACAGATCTGCCCGGTGCCAAGGGCAATCATGGACTGCTGATCGAACCCAAGCTGCGGCTGGCATTTATCGCCTGCGAGGACAATGACAAGCTGATCGTGCTCGACCTTCAGTCCCGACGGATCAAGAACGCCTTCGACGTTGGCAATGATCCGGATGTCCTTGCTTACGACCCGTCGGTCGGTCTGCTTTACGTTGCGAGCGAGTCTGGAGCAGTGTCCCTGTTCAAAGTGAGCCCGAGCGGCATGACGAAGGTGGGCCAAGGGCAACTCGCGGCGAACGCCCACGTCGTCGGCGTCGATCCCGCGACGCACCTGGCGTACTTCCCAATCAAGAGCCTGTCCGGCCACCCGGTACTGCGCATCACCAAACCGCTTCTCGACCGCTGAAATCCGGCTGTTGCCTGAAGCCTCATCGCGAGGACTTCAGGGTTGCAATCTGGCGCGGTGCTCGCGGACTGCTTCCAGCACGATCGGTTTCAGCCCGCGCGCGCCTTTCGGATGCATCGTGGCTTACTTCGCGAGCCGACTGCGCGATCCGATAGCGCGTCAAGGCGCCATGACTGCCCGCTAGCGTGAGGCAATCCGACACACCGGACCGCCTGCCTCAAGCGCGTTGCGCGCTTCCCTGAGGTGGCATCACCTCGTCGGGCGCCGGCCGCGTCTGAACGAACTCATCCATCGCCTCGCAGCGTGCCGCCAGCGCCTCCAGGTTGCGGTAGCGGTTGAGCGGGAACGCTTCTTCCAGGCGCAGCCGCAGATATCCGATGGCGCATCCCAGGGTAACGTCTGCCTGCGTGATTTTCTCGCCAAAGAACCATGGTTGCCCCGCCGCTGCGTCAAGGTACGACAGGGCACCTGCCACCTGGTCGAGACAGCGCTTGACCCAGTCGGTGGCCACACAATCGGCCCTATGAAGGTGCCGTTCGTAAACGACGGCCCCCGTTTTCTCCGCCGCACCGGCCGCAAGCGCGGTCGCGCGCAGCACCTGCCGCCTCGCCTCACCGGAACGCGGCGTCAGCGCAAGATTGGGGCCGACCTGTTCATCCAGATAGTCCAGGATGGCCGCGCTGTCCCAGAGCGTCTCCCCGTCGTCGAGGATCACAGAGGGGATGCGAACCAGTGGACTGACACCCGCCATCCTGGCAGAGAAGACCGATGTCCGGTCGCGCGTGAATGCCATTCGGTAGTGATGGAGCGTCACGCCGACCCGACGCACGAACGGGGAATCGTATTGGCCTACGAGGATCATGTCGCTCACCTCATCGAATTGGACCGCAAGGAACGGAGTGACCGGATGGCGCACAGTCCCGATACTGCCCCCAACATCACCTGGAGGCCACCATCATGTCATTCCGAATCACCGGGCTGGACCCGGCGCCCTTTGTCGAACTGTTCGACCTGGAAGACCGTGCTCTGGAGGCCCGGGGAATCAAGCGCTACGTGGCAGATTCCAAGCCCGGCTTCCCCGATCGCATTGAACTGCGGGACGCCGAGCCGGGCGAGAGTGTGCTGCTACTGAACTACACACACCAGCCGGCGCGCACGCCCTACCGGGCCAGCCACGCAATTTTCGTGCGTGAAGGGGCGCGCACGGCGTACGACAGAACTGGCGAAATTCCGCAAGCGCTGCGCTCGCGGGTGATCTCGCTGCGCGCCTTCGATGCCGACCATCTGATGGTCGACGCCGACCTGATGGACGGACGTGGGCTCGAAGGTCTGATCGAGCGGTTCTTCGAAGATGCCAGGGTGCGGTACCTGCACGCACACTACGCCAAGCGCGGCTGCTACGCCGCGCGCATCGAGCGGGCATAAGAGGACGTGCCATGTGAACCACTGTCAGAGCGCGATTTACGACAACCCTACTGCCGGCTTTGAACCTCTTCGTGCTGGGCGGGCGCAGCTGCCGCGCCTGCTCGTCAGGGCTCCAACAGCAGGATTTCCCCCCGATTCGTTTCCACGGCGTCTCCGCTCCATCGGCGATATCGCCCCGACACGTGCGCGTCGGTGACGCCAAGTCCTCGCTGGCGCAGGTGCGCGAGCACCAGGCGCAGCATGACCGGCCGATACGTGCAGGCGTAACTGAAGGTCGGCAGCAGATCGGCCGGCTGGGTCGACATGATGGAGCCGCGCTTCATACCGGCGCCGCTGCGCCAGCCGAGTTGAC
>DATBCI010000220.1:0-15033 GCA_036270555.1 Burkholderiaceae bacterium | reverse complement strand
AGAACGCCAAGTCGCAGACCCCCCTTGGCCGCGCGCACCTCTTGCAGTCCGAACGCTTCGAAGATCGCCAGCAGCACCGCCAGTCCGCCCGCCAGCACTGCGGCCCGTTCCTGCTTGATGCCTTCGAAACGCACCCGGCGTACGTCGCCGGCCGCCAGCAGGTTCTGACGCAAGCGTCCCAGCCCGGAAGCGGTGATCGTCCCGTCGGTCCAACCCTGTTCGCGCAGCACCAGCGACACCGCGCCGATGGTTCCGCTGGTGCCATACGCCTCGTCCCAGCGCCCTCGACCGAAGAAGGATTCGGCCTCCTCGAACTCGGCCTGGCACGCAACTTGTGCGCGCCGCAGCGACGGGCGATCGATCACACCGCCGGGGAAGAACTTCAGCGTCACATTCAGGCACCCCACCTTGAACGATTCCGCCTTGTCGGCCTCGAAGCTGCGCCCGACGATCACCTCGCTGGAGGCACCGCCAATATCGACCACCAGGCGCCGCTTCGTGGTCGGGACCAGCGAGTGCATGCAGCCTTCGAACACCAGGCGGGCCTCCTCGCGACCCGAGATGATTTCGATCGGAAAGCCCAGCGCGTGCTGAGTTTCGAGCAGGAACTCGTCCGCGTTCACCGCCTGGCGCAACGTCTGCGTGCCGACCGCGCGCACATGCGAGGAGGACATGCCGCGCAATCGTTCGTTGATGCGCGCCAGGCACTCGGCGGCCGTGTCGATCGCCTTCCTGGACAGGCGGTTGTCTTCATCCAGGCCAGCCGCGAGCCGCACGATTTCCTTCCAGTATCCGTGGCGCTCGATATGTGAGCCGTCGGCGCGCCCGATCTCGAGGCGGAAACTGTTGGAGCCGACGTCGACAGCGGCCAGCAGCATGGGTGGGCTGTCAGGATCCAAGCAGCGCCTCGGCGAATTGGCGCGCGGAGAACGGTTGCAGGTCCTGCGGCTGCTCGCCCACCCCCACGAACAGAATCGGCAGCGGCCGCTCGCGCGGCTCGCGCGCCAGGGCTGCGACGACGCCGCCTTTGGCCGTTCCGTCCAGTTTGGTCACGATCAGCCCGGTCAGCCCGATCGCCTGGTCGAACGCGCGCACTTGCGCCAGCACGTTCTGGCCGTTGGTGCCGTCGACGATCAGCAGCACCTCGTGCGGAGCGCCGTCCTGGCCTTTGGCGATCGCCCGCTTGATCCGCTTCAATTCTTCCATCAGGTGCGCCTGGGTCGGCAAGCGGCCGGCCGTATCGGCGATCAGCACATCGACCGACCGCGCGCGCGCGGCGGCGACCGCGTCGAAGATCACGGCGGCGGGGTCGCCGCTCGCCTGAGAGATCACCTCGACGCCATTGCGCTCGCCCCAGATCTGCAACTGCTCGCGCGCGGCCGCCCGGAACGTGTCGCCGGCGGCCAGCAGCACCTTGTAGCGGTTGCCGGCGAACCAGTGAGCGAGCTTGCCGATCGTCGTGGTCTTGCCGCTGCCGTTGACGCCAGCGATCATCAGCACGCAGGGCCGCTGAGCCGGCAATTGAAACGCGCGCTCGCAGGGTGTCAGCAGCGCCGTCAGTTCCTCGCGCAGCGCCGCTCGTACCGATTCAGGGTCCGGCCCCTCACGGCGTCCAAGGCGGGCTCGCACGCGCTGCAGCAGCAGTTGCGCTGCCGGCACACCGGTGTCGGCACCGACCAGGGCCGTTTCGAGCTCATCGAACAATGCCTCGTCGACGCGAGGCGCTGAAAACAGTCCGACGATGCCGGCTCGTGTCTTCGCCAAGCCCTGCTTAAGGCGCGCCAGCCAGCCCTGATCTGCCTCGCTCATTTATCTGCAATCATCCGGCTGCGGCCGCGCCCGGCAGTGTAGTGGATCGCAGCGGCGCAATTTGAAACCCAAGGGTGTGACGCACCTGTCCAGCATCAAGACGACCGCAGCCAGGGTGGGTCGCCTGGCCAAGGCTCCGAGTCGGGTCAGGATCATCGGTGGCCGCTACCGCCGCACCACGATCCCGGTGGCGG
Source organism: Burkholderiaceae bacterium (assembly GCA_036270555.1). Lineage (GTDB taxonomy): Bacteria > Pseudomonadota > Gammaproteobacteria > Burkholderiales > Burkholderiaceae_F > VBCK01. The sequence goes on along the minus strand of DATBCI010000220.1, from coordinate 13,030 downwards.
ATCGCGTGCAGCTGCGTCCGACCCCGGATCGGGTGCGCGAAACGCTGTTCAACTGGCTGTCGCACCTTTACCACGATCTGGAATCGCTGCGGGGTCTCGACCTGTTCGCCGGCACCGGAGCGCTCGGCTTTGAATTGGCCTCGCGTGGTGCTTCCCGCGTTGCCCTGGTCGAGCGCGATCCGGCGCTGGTCGCGCGCTTGATCGCGTTGCGCGACCGCCTTGGCGCACGTGAAGTCGAAGTGATCCACGGCGATGCGATCCAAGTGGCGCGCGGGTTTGCGGCGGCTTCGTTCGACCTGGTGTTCGTCGATCCGCCCTACGAAGGGCCCCTGCTGGAGCCGGCGCTGGCGCAGGCGCGGCGGCTGATTGCACCCGGCGGATCGATTTATGCGGAGTGGCAGACACCCCTTAAGGATGAGCAAACCGGCGCGCTGGGCCTGCACGCGGTTCGCACAGGTCGAGCCGGACGCGTCCATTTCCATTTGCTGGCTTTGCAACAGTCCTGAAATAATGCACCGGTCATTTGCAATGGGGCCGCCCTCGGAGCCGATCGCATGTCCATCGTGATCGCGGTATATCCTGGAACGTTCGATCCTCTGACCCGAGGTCACGAGGACCTGGTGCGCAGAGCGGCGGGGTTGTTCGCCAAACTGATCGTCGGTGTCGCCGACAGCTCGGGCAAGGGACCCGTGTTCACCCTCGACGAGCGCATCGAAATTGCACGCGAAGTGCTGGGGCACTATCCGAACGTCGAGGTGGTCGGCTTTCGTGGCCTTCTGAAGGACTTCGCGCGAGAGCAGAACGCGCGAGTGATCCTGCGGGGCCTGCGGGCCGTCTCCGACTTCGAGTACGAATTCCAGATGGCCGGCATGAACCGTTATCTCCTGCCTGAAGTCGAGACGATGTTCCTGACCCCGGCGGATCAGTATCAGTTCATATCGGGTTCGATCGTCCGCGAGATCGCGATGCTCGGTGGCGACGTCAGCAAGTTCGTATTCCCATCGGTCGAGCGCTGGCTGAAGAACCGGGTCTCGCAACTCGGCGGCTCCACCCGCTCGCGGTAACCTGCCTAGCGAGGGGACCCGGCAGTATCCGGCGCCGGGTCGACCTTGATCCATAGCCCTGCGCGCGACGCAGCGGTGCCCTGGGGTGGCACCTGAAACGGCGCCTGAAGATCGGTTCCGGAATCAGCCAGCGCGATCCATTGACCCACCTTGCCATAGACGGTCGCCTGATCGGAGCTGCGATCGAGTCCGGCGTCGACTCCACCCGCAGCCAGCGGCTGCAATTCGATCGCCACCGTCGCATCGGCCAGCCAGATGCGGGCTGTGACGTCAGAGACCGCATCGAAATGCACGACGCCTTGCGCGCCCGTGCCCGAGGAAACGCTGCCGCCCGGGGGCGCGCCAGCCGCTTTCGGTTTCACGCCAAACCACAGCGACTGCGGCACTGGCATCGAGATCCGCAGCGGCTCGCCCTCGACCACGCGGGTTCGGCGCCGGCCGGGCTGCGTCGACAGGATCTGCCCGTTGCCGACCGGATCAGGCGGCATGTCCCGGCCGGTCGCCAGCGTGACCGATCCGCTTCCAGGCCGGGGTTGCGAGTCCAGGTTCGCGTCTGCCGCGTTCGGCGCCTCGTCGCGCAACGCGATCGCCAGCGCTTGCAGTGGCCGGTCCGACAGTTCGATCAGTTGCCTGACGCGCGGCAAATCCATCGGCAAGGCGCGCACCTGCAACTGCGTGCCGGCGCCGGTCACGACGGCTGGCGCGACCAGCGGACGCAGCACGGTGATCAGCGACTCAGCGCTGCGATGATGCAGCTGGACAACGGTGAGCTGCTGCGACCCGCTCGAACCCGTCGCGAGCGCAAGCAAGGCAGCCAGCAGACCGTGCAACGGGGCCTTCATGCCAACTTCCCGATCGCGCCGGCACGCACGCCGCACAAAAACGGGCTCAGTTCGAAGGCGGCTTTCCAAGAAGACCCTTCAACGCATCACCCAGGCTGTTCTGCCCCGACGACTGGCCTCCCTGTTGGAGTTTGTTTCCCAGCAGGTTTTTCAACTGTTCGGTCGCCTTGCTCTTGACGGCCTGGCGCGCCACCGATCCCCAATCGAGCTGGTACGACATCGCCGTGAAAGGTCCGGTCAGATGAACCGGGATCGTTACCCCATGCAGATTCGCAAGGTCGCCGCCACCTTGTCCGGCCAGCGTGCCGACCACTGACGCCTGAACCGTGTAATCGAGTGCGCCGGCGCCGATATCGATGGTGCCGGCGCCGTTCAGGCGCAGCAGCGGCGATTTGGCCAGCAAGTCGTTGTTGGTGGCCACCCCGTTCTTGATCGCAAAGCTGCCCGTCAACTCTGAAAAGTCGGTTTTGTCGGCCGCGTTCGCCGCCTGCGTCGACGACGTGCCGCCTCCCAATGCCGCTTTCACGTCGCGCAGTTTCTGCGCGATGTTGATACCGTGCACCGCGCCGTCGCGCAGCGCGAGCGACGCGCTGCCACCGAGCGCGCGGCGCATCGCCCCCACCGTTGCGCCCGCGGTCGTGACGTTCAGCTTCATCCCGCCGTGACCGTCGAGCACTTCCTTACCCATCAGGTCGCTCAACAAGGGGCCAATCGAAATACCATCCAAGCTTGTGTTCACCGCCACCCGGTTGCCTTCAGCTTCCAGTCTGGCCGTGCCGTTGAGCGAACCCTCGTACAGGCTGGCCAGCATCGGTGCCACGTCCAGGCGGCCCCCGGCCGCATGAACGCCGACCTTGATCTTGGAGACTTTCGCGTGATGGACCTGCAAGGCACCGATTCGCACTTCGCCGATCAGGTTCAGCGGCTTCAGAGGCGACAAATCGACTTTCGGGTCGGCCGCGGGCGCCGCAGCCGCAGTTTCGGCCGGTTTAGCCGCCGTGGCGCCGGGCGCGGCAGCGCCCGGCGCAGAGGCGCGCAGGTAGCGGTCCAGGTTCAGCTTGTCGACCTCTGCGTCGAAAGCGATATGCGGCGTCGAGAAGCCCTGCACGGCAACCTTGGTCGCGATATGGGTCTCGTCGAAGTGCGCACCCAGTCGGGCGCCAATGCCCTGCGCTTTCGCATCGAAGCTGAGCGAGCCGTCCAGGTTCACTTTCAGCGACTTTTGCGGCAGCGCGGGGGATTCGAGGTCGATCTCGGCAGCCATTTTGCCGATCGAGATCTTGTCGCCGCTGCCCGTCAGATTCTGCAACGACAAATCGGCGTGCACCTGTTGGCCGCCGGCGACACTCGCCACCAGTTTGACCAGCTCGCTCGCCATATGCTCGGGGTCCACCGCAATCTTGGGCGCGGTCAGCGCGATATCGAATTGATTGGCACCGGAGTGTCCGCGCGCGTGCACCTCCAGATCGCGCGCGGCGAATGCGTGATTGGCGAGGTCCAGATCGGCTGTGGTTTTCAGCGACAGGTCGGCATTGGATAGCGGTTCGGTGGCTGCAATCGAAGCCGAGAAATCGATCGGCGTACTGGCCTTTGTCGCAATGCGCCCCGTCTTCAGGTTCAACTTCGACACGGTTACCGTATTGCGCGATTTCTCGTCCCGATAGACGACCTGCGCATCGACCAGGTCGACGCCGCCCAGTTCGAACTGCATCGGCGCCCCGGCAGCGCTCGCGCCGGGGGCTTGCGGGGTCTGGGGCCCGCTCTTGCCACCACCGGTGAGGTCGTCCACGCTGGTGCTTCCATCGACGTGACGGTCGATCGTCGCGTGCAAGCCGTACAGCGACGCTGTGCCAGCCTCCAATCGCCCCGACAACAGCGGCAGCACCTCGAGCGACACGCGTGCGCGGTCCAGGCTCAGGAATGGCGCATCCGAGCCGTGTTCGCTGAGCGTCGTGTGCGGCAGCGCCACCGCAATCGTCGGAAACACGGACAGCGACAGCTTGCCGTCGAATTTCAAGGTGCGGCCCAGGGTCTCGTGTGCCTGCTGCTCGATGCGGGGCTTGTAGCGGTCGACGTCGAACGTCGCCACCAGGACCACCAGACCCAGGATAACCAGCAATATCAGTGCGGCGATTCCGATCAGGACTTTCTTCAACATGGTCTACAGCTTCCCAAAGCCACGCGAGTAACAGCGAGAAGGTCTCATTGTGCCAGTCGCGAAGGAATTGCCCGCTTCTGGTAAGAGCATTGACATCGAACTGAAACGTATCGCCATCAATGTGGGCTCTCGTTGACATTGATTGGTCAATGCGCCGTCATCGATGACGTGCACGCTTGCGCGCGATCGTCGTGGCCGCCGCGGGCTCCGACGAGCGCTCCCGGGTCGAGCTTCGATCACCCGGCTCATTTCCGATTGAACCAACGGAGGACCTGTTCGATGAAAAGAACTCTCATCGGTCTGGCGGTGGCGTCTGCGCTGTCGCTCGCTTGCGGCGCCGCCTTGGCGCAAGCGCCGGTTCCACGACTCGATCACGTTTTCGTGATCGTGCTGGAGAACCACAACAGTTTCACCAGCTTCGGCTCGAATGGAATTCTCGACAATCCGAAGGCGCCGCACATTCAGCAGCTCGCGAAGACGTACAACTTCGCATCAAACTACAACGGGGTGTGGCATCCGAGCCTGCCGAACTATGTGGCGATGATCACCGGCGACTGGGTCGGCACCGATGTGATCGGCAACACTCAGACGGGCGGGCATCTGTATGCGCCGAACAGCAAGGTCGGGATCAGCGACGACGACTCGCCTTCGGTAGCCATCGACTACGGGCCGCCGGCCAACCCATCGTTTCACCGCTGGCGCGTCGAGAAGCCGTCGCTCGCCGGACAGCTCGTGGGGGCGGGCAAGGACTGGCGCGTGTACCTGCAGAACCTGCCAGAGGCTGGAACGCATATCGCAAACTGGCCTGGCGACAACGACACCGCCAAGCTGTATGCGGTCAAGCACAATCCCTTCCCGTACATTGCCGAGGTTCAGGACAATCCGGCGCAGTTCGCCAAGCAGGTCCCGATCGACCAGTTGTTCAGCGATCTGGGCAGCAATCATGTCCCGGCCTTCTCCTACATCGTGCCCGACCAATGTCGCGACATGCACGGCCTGAGCAATCCGCTGGCGCCTTGCGGGGGCGCCGCGGACACCGACGACAACGACGTCAGGCGCGGGGACGACGAGACGTTTTGGTTGGTGAACGCCATCACCGGGAGCCCCGCCTGGGAGCAAGGGCGCAATGCGCTGTTCGTCGTTTTCGACGAGGGAAACGGGCCGCTGACGTGTCCGAACTACGATCCGGACCATGGCGTGGACGTCGCTGCGGGAACGCTGCTGCCCGGCGCCGATTGCTACCAGCCGGCGAACTTCAACGACAAAGTGGTTTTGATTGCAATCACGAACTACGGAGTCCGGGGCGTTACCGATGACACGTTCTACTCGCACTATTCCTTGCTGAAGACGATCGAGGCCGCGTTCCACCTGCCCTACCTCGGCCACGCGGCCGATCCGACCACGCAGACGATGGCACCCCTGCTCGCGCCGGAGTGATGGCGGCCCTCCTTGGCGCCCGGCGCTCCCGCGCCGAGCGCTTCGGAGGGTAAGCTAGACGTTGAATCGGAAGTGCACGACATCCCCATCGCGCACGACGTAGTCCTTGCCTTCCAGCCGCATGCGGCCGGCTTCCTTGGCGCCGGCCTCGCCGCGGAACGCGACGAAGTCGTCGAACGCGATCACCTCGGCGCGGATGAATCCGCGCTCGAAATCGGTGTGGATCACGCCGGCCGCCTGCGGCGCGGTAGCGCCATCGGGGATCGTCCACGCGCGCACTTCCTTGGGGCCCGCCGTGAAATAGGTCTGCAGCCCCAGCAGCGCGTAGCCGGCGCGGATCACGCGGTCCAGCCCGGGTTCCTGCATTCCCATGTCGTGCAGGAACAGCGCCTTGTCCTCGGTCGGCAGATCAGCGATCTCCGCCTCGATCTTCGCGCAGACGGTCACGACCGGGGCCGACTCGCGAGCCGCGTGCACCAGCACCAGATCCAGCAGCGGGTTACCGCTGAAGCCGTGCTCGTCGACGTTGGCGACGTACATGGTCGGCTTCATCGTCAGCAGGAACAACGGCTTGAGCACCGCCCGCTCTTCGGCCGACAGCGCGACCGAGCGGGCCGGCCGCGCTTCGTTCAACGCGGGCTGGATCTTCTCCAGCGCCGCCACCAGCCGGACGGCTTCCTTTTTCTCGTCGCTGGCCGCCCCGGTGCGCGCCACTTTCGAATAGCGGCCAAGCTGCTTTTCGACGGTCTGCAGGTCGGCCAGCGCCAGCTCGGTGTTCACCACCTCGATGTCGTCGACCGGGTCGACCCGGCCGGACACGTGCACAATGTCCGGATGCTCGAAGCAGCGAACGATGTGCGCGATGGCGTCGCATTCCCGTATATTCGCCAGGAACTGGTTTCCGAGCCCCTCGCCCTTGCTGGCTCCAGCCACCAAGCCGGCGATGTCGACGAACTCGACCGCGGCGGGCACCACGCGCTCCGGCTTGGCGATCTGCGCCAGGGGCGCGAGGCGCACGTCCGGCACCTCGACCACGCCGACGTTGGGCTCGATCGTACAGAAGGGATAGTTCTCGGCCGCGATCCCCGCCTTCGTCAGCGCGTTAAAGAGGGTCGATTTGCCGACGTTGGGCAGGCCGACGATGCCGCATTTCAAGGACATGACCCAGGGGCAGATGCAGAGGAAAGGCGGGGATTCTACGGGTTCGGCCCTCGAATCCGGCTTTCCATCGCATGGCTGGCCGCCCGGGGTCCGCTTGCGACAGAATCCGGGCTCCCTGGCAGGAGCCACCATGAGTCGACACCCTGTGCCGGGCCGGGCTGGACCGTGACACCGGTGGCAGTCACGATAAGGGCGCTGACCGGCGAGACGGACGAGATGCGCGAGCTGCAGCGCGTTTTAGAGAACACACCGGGTTACTACGAACGGACGACCGGCGTGCCACCCGGTCCGGCCGAAGCGCAGAGCACCTACACGGTTCTGCCCGAAGGCAAGGGCTACGCTGACAAGTTCGTGCTCGCCATCTACGCGGAGCGGCAGATGGTGGGCTGCGCCGATCTGATCCGCCGCTATCCGGACCCCGCCACGGCGACGTTGGGACTGCTGTTGATCTGCGAGTCCCATCAAGGGCGAGGCATCGGCCGACAGGCGCTTCAATTGATCGAGCACTTCGCACAAGACTGGGGCTCGTGCGAGCGGATTCGCATCGGCGTAGTGCGGTCCAACGCCGATGCGATACCCTTTTGGATTAGCCAGGGGTACCAACCGACCGGCGAGTTGCGCGACTGGCACGTCGGCTCGGTTCGTTCTGAAGTCGTGATGCTGGAAAAGCGCCTTCCTTCCGTTGGGCGCAATGACCCACCAAAGCAGTAGAACACCGCCTTGCGGCACCAATGGGTGCCGTGCACACTGGATTGGAAGGGCGAATTGGAACCAACGGCACGAATCCTGCGTCTGAATCGGTATGGACACTCCCACCAGGCCATCTTTGCTGCGGCGGGTGCTCGGATCGATTACCGGCGCCCGCCCCGGCGATCCGCCGCGCGCGGCAGTGCGCGACGCGCGACGCGCGATCTGGCTGTGCCACGCGTTGCTGTCCGAGCGCGGCGACGTGTCGGGCGCGCGCCTGGCTCGCGAGGCCCTGGCGGCGTACCAGCTGCTGAAGGACCCGGCGCTGGACGTGTTTTTCGACCTGCTCGCCAGAGAGTTCTCGCCGGACCCGCACGAGGTGGGGCGCGCGGCCGACGTGTACCAACAGAATCCGTCACAGTCCAATCTGATCCAGCTGCAGCGCGTGGTCGAACCGCGCCGCCAGGAGCTGTTCCGGCGGCTGAACGTGGTCGCCGGCGGCACCTCGGCGCTGCTCGAGATGCGCCGCCGCGTGCTCAAACGACTGGTCGGACACCCACAGTGGCTCGGCATCGATGCCGATCTGGCGCACCTGTTCAACTCGTGGTTCAACCGCGGGTTCCTGGTGTTGCAGCGGATCGACTGGAACACCTCGGCGATGGTGCTGGAGAAGCTGATCAAGTACGAAGCGGTGCACGAGATCCAGGGTTGGCCCGACCTGCGTCGCAGGCTGCAGGCGGACCGCCGTTGCTATGCGTTCTTCCATCCGGCACTGCCCGACGAGCCGGTGATCTTCATCGAGGTGGCGCTGACGCGCGGCGTCAGCACGCGGGTTCAGCCGCTGCTCGACCTGGATTCGGCGCTCACCGATCCGACTTCGGCCGATTGCGCGATCTTCTATTCGATCACCAACTGCCAGGAAGGCCTGCGCGGCGTCTCGTTCGGCAATCTGCTGATCAAGCAGGTCGCGGAGCACCTCGGCCGCGAATTCCCGCGCCTGAAGACCTTCGCTACGCTGTCTCCGATACCCGGTTTCCGCCAGTGGCTGACCGAGAAGTCGGTCCAGTACCCGGCGCTCACCGGGTTGCTCGAGCGAATCGAGGCGCCCGGCTGGCTCGAGGAAAAGACCACGGCTGGCGAGCTTCAACGCCAGTTGATCCGCTTGTGCGCACAGTACCTGCTGCACGCGAAGCAAGGCCGTGACCCGTTCGATCCGGTGGCGCGTTTCCATCTGGGCAACGGCGCCCGGCTCGAGCGGCTGAACTGGCTGGGCGACACCTCCCGCAGCGGAATGCGCCGGTCAGCCGGGCTGATGGTGAACTATGTCTATCGCCTGGACGAGGTCGAGCGCAACCACGAGGCCTTCGCGAGGGATGGCCGGATCGCCGCCTCCCGGCGCTTCGAGATCCTGGCGCGGGAGTCCATGCTGTCGCAGCAGGAAGCGGCACGCATCACCGAAGAACGGCGGCGCCCTTGATCTGGGCGTAGACGGGACGCCCCGGCTCGAGTCCGAGCAAAGTCGCGGAGCGGCGGGTCAGCCTTGCCAGCAGCCTTGAGCTCCCCAGGTCCAGCTGCACCAGGCTGGTGCCGCGCGCGTCATCGCGCCGTTCCAGCACCGTCGCGGGCAGGACGTTCAGGATGCTGGTTGCTCGCGGCGGCTCCAGTACCACGCTGACGTCGGTGGCCGCCACCCTGACGCGCAGCACGTGGCCAACCTCGCACTGAACCCGGGGCAACCACAACATGCCGCCGTCGAACCGGACACAAGTCAGAGCGTACTCGGCGTCGTGCTCGATGCAGCGAGCCAGTAGCACGACGCCCCCCTCGTCACCCTCGCTGAACGGCAGGTCGGCGCGGGCGGTTACCTCGGTCACGGGTCCACTCGCCTGCACCCGGCCCCGTTCCAGCAGCACCAGGTGGTCGGCCAGCCGCGTGACCTCGCGCATCGAGTGACTCACATAGATCATCGGAATCGACAGCGCATCGCGCAGCCGCTCGAGGTAGGGAAGCAAGTCGGCCTTGCGTGCCTCGTCCAACGCCGCCAACGGCTCGTCCAGCAACAGCAGGCGTGGTCGGGTCAGCAACGCGCGTGCAATCGCACATCGCTGGCGCTCGCCACCGGAGAGCCGATCGGTGTGGCGCTCCAACAGGCCTCCGATATCCAGCAATTGCACGACTTCGTCGAAACGAACCGGCTCGCGGCCCGCCGCGCGACGCATCGCGTAGCGCAGATTGCCGCCGACCGTCAGATGCGGAAAGAGGCGCGCGTCCTGGAATACGAACCCGAACGGCCTGCGATGCGGCGGCACGAAGCGCCCGGTCGCCGTGTCCTGCCAGACCTCTTCGGCCACTGCAACACGACCTTGCACCCCACGCTCCAGGCCGGCAAAACAGCGCAGGCAACTGGTTTTGCCCGAACCCGATGGCCCGAACAGCGCACTGACGCCCCCGCCGGGCAGGCGCAGGTCCACGTCCAGATCGAAGCCGGGATAGCGCAGCGCGAAGCGCGCCTCGATAGGCGCACCGCCGCTCATCGCCGCGCGGCGCGTGCCGGCAGCACCGGGTTCGCCATGCGCAGCCAGTGCATCGCCAGCACCACCGCAAACGAGAACACCAGCAGGCCACCCGCCAGGCGGCCCGCCCCGCTGTAATCCATCGCCTCGACCCGATCGTAGATCGCCACCGACAGCACCCTGGTCGCGCCCGGGATGTCGCCTCCGATCATCAATACGATGCCGAACTCGCCGACCACGTGCGCAAATCCCAGCACCAGGGCCGCCAGGAAACCCGGCCCAGCCATCGGAACGGCGACCGAAACGAATCGATCCCAAGGTCCGGCGCGCAAGCTGGCGGCGGCTTCCAATGTGGCTTCGCTGACCAGGGTGAAGGCCGCCTGCAGCGGTTGCACCACGAACGGCAGCGAATAGACGACCGACGCCAGCACCAGTCCTCTGAAACTGAACGCCAGGGTGCCCAGTCCGAGCGCGCCCGTCAGCCGCCCGATCGCCCCTTGCGGCCCCAACAGCAGCAGCAGGTAGAAGCCCAGCACTGTCGGCGGCAGCACCAGCGGCATCGCCACGACGGCCGCCAGCACGGGCTGCCAGCGCGATCGCGTGCGCGCGAGCCACCACGCGATTGGAGTGCCGATCAAAAGCAGAAGCACCGTGGTGACGAGCGCCAGCGCGATCGTCAGTCGTAGCGCTGTGAAGTCCTCGGCGCTCACAGTGTCAGGCCGAAGCATTCAGCCCGTCGTTTCGGGCCGGGGTCGAGCACCATGGTGTGGGCGGACAGCACCCGGCAGCGACTGCACCAGCAGTCGCTGGCCGAGCTTGCGCGTGTGCACCAACTGCAACCGCTCGCGGATCGCGTCGCCCACGAAGATCTGCGGCTCCGACGCCGGCAGCTGGGCGGCCTTTTCCCTCTGTGCGATCAAATCGCGTGCGCGCTGCAGCGCGCCCTCGAACGAACCGGTTGCGGGCAGAGCCTCCTTAAAGAAAGCCTGGCCGAAATCGGTCCATTGGCGCCCGTTGCGGCAACCGAACGAGGCGCGATCGGCACTGGAAGCCGTGATCACCATCGTGTCCCGGCTGGCCAACGTGCGGACGAATCCGCCGGAATAGCAGGCCGATACCACGATCACCCGGAACCGGATGCCGGATTCGTCCAGAAGCTGGCGCAGCTTCACGGGCGTCAGCTGCTCGAACCGGTAGGGCGCCAGGGAGACGTCCAGCGTGTGATCGGGCGTGCCGTGCGCAGTCAGAAACAGGAACAGGATGTCCTCGTTCTCGTCCATCCGTTCCGCCACGGTAGCCAGGGCCCTCTGCAAGGACGTGACGGTCGCGAAGGCAGTCTCACCGGGGTGTTGCTCGCTGTTGGCCAGCACGACGCTGCGTTCGCCGGTGTCGAACAGGTCCGCCATGATCTCGTTGACGCCGAGGGCTTCATTGAGGAAGACATCCTCCGACCCGCTGCCCGCGAACGCGATCGAGTACAGCTCGGTGACGCCCGGGCGACCGGGCGCAATGCGATCGAGCGAGTCTTCCAGCAGGTCGCCCTGCGCGTACAGCGCCTGCTCAGTCACGGTTGCGCTCGCCGAATCGTCGGCCTGGTCATCGCCTGCCGCCACCCAGAGGCGCGCGCCCGCGTCGGCGGTCGATTGCGGACCGATCACCATCAGCGCGGCAACCGCCGCCGCCGCAATCGCACGCCACCCGGTGACGCCCGCCATCTTCGGGGCGCCGATACTCCAGGCGATCGCGACCCACAGCACGGGCGCCCACACCAGCCATTGATAGAAGCGATCCACCGCTGGAAAGAAATCGGCCAGTACGGCCAGCGTCGTGCTGGCGCAGGATCCCAGCGCAGCCAGGGTGAATCCGCAGATCGCCATCGGCAGGACGCGCCGATCCGAGTCGGGCTGGCGAGCCATATGCGCGATCAGCCAGGCGCTCAGCAGCAGCGGCAGCGCCCAGAAACTCGCCCCCGGCAGCGCATCCCAATCGAACCGGCCCGGCCCCGGAAATGCGGCGTAGATGTCGTAGGCCAGGCCGGCGGCCAGATTCAGCGCGAACAGGCCGACCAGCTGCGTCGCGTCGCCGCGCCACGCTTCGACGTCGCGCCGGCGCAGCAGTGCGATCGCGAAGCCCCCCACCAGGTTGCACACCAGGTCGTGTACGAACCCGAACGGCGCCGAACGCGGTTCACTCTCGGATTTCATCGGGCGCGCGGGGTTGGGGGTCATCGGATGGTGGTGACCTCTTGGGCCCGGATGAATGCAACCGCATCATCGCGCGTTCGAACTGGCCCTGGACCATCAGTTCGAGCACGTCATCGACCCGCCCGACGGCCTTCTCGATCGCCGCTTCTTCGTCCGCACGCGGCACATGGAGCACGAAGTCGGCGACATCCTGTTCCAGTCCGAGCGTTCGCGGATGACCGATCCCGATGCGCGCGCGCCAGAAGTCCGCGTGCGTCAGACGCGCCTTGATGTCTTTCAGTCCGTTGTGACCGGCCGTGCCTCCGCCCAATTTCAAGCGAGCATCGCCGGGGGGCAGATCCAGCTCGTCATGCGCCACCAGGATCTGGTCGGGCAGGATCCGGTAGAAAAGCGCCGCTGCCACCACGGCCTGGCCGGACCGGTTCATCAGGGTCGTCGGTTTGAGCACGAGCAAATCGTGCGGACCGACCGTGGTTCGAGCGACGTCACCGAAGAATTTGCGCTCGGACCTGAGCGTGATTCCGCTTCTGGACGCGAAGCGGTCGACCAACCAGAACCCGGCGTTGTGCCGGGTGCGCCCGTAGGCGGCCCCGACGTTTCCCAGGCCGACGATCATCCGGATGCGCGCAGCAGCGCTCTCGTCGGCCATCTGCTAGCGTGCCGATACGACTCGGGTGCGGTGCGCCGCCTGCTTCCTTCTCGCCTACTTCTTCTTTTCCCCAGCCGGCTTGGCCGCTGGCGCCGGCGCAGCACCCGCGGCAGCCTTTCCGGCAGCCGGTGCAGGCGCGCCGCCCTTGGCCGGCGCGGCAGCGGCCCCTGCGGCCGGCGCACCCGCAGCAGCCGCACCCGGCGCAGCTCCGGCGGCCTCTTCGACCGGCGCGGCTTCCTCGGCCTGCACGATCGGCAGCGTCACGCTGACAACGACCGGGTTCTCCTTGCCACGCAGCACCGCGCTGACCCCGGT
>DATBCI010000219.1:0-2751 GCA_036270555.1 Burkholderiaceae bacterium | reverse complement strand
CGCGTGTGAATCTTGCCGCTGGACGTGTACACGAACTTGTTCGTGCCCATGTACTGCACCGGGAACGGGAACAGGTCCTCGGTGGTCGTGACCTCGTTGCCGTTCACGACCAGATTGAGCGCCGTGTCCTGGTAGACGAGTCCAGCGCTGTCCGGAGTCCATTGCGGATAGCTGCCGCCGCCGAACTGGGTCGGGGCCGCGCTCCTGTTCGCCGGCATCGTGTAGATCGTATTGCCGAGGTTGACGAACGCGATCTTCGTGCCGTCGGGCGATACGACGGGATTGCTCTCCGCGCCCGTACCGGTCGTGAGCTGCTGAAGGGCGCCCGCGAGCGTGACCGACCAGATCTTGTACTGGTGGTCGTCGCTACGATCCGAGGAGAAGATGACCTTGTTCGAGTCGGGATACCACGACGGCTCGCGATCGTCGAAGGGGCCGCTCGTCAGCGCGTGCAGCTGCGACCCATCCGACTTCACCAGCCAGATCGCATAGTTCGCCTCCGTCGAGTAATTCTGGAACGCGATCCACTCGCCGTCCGGAGACCACGCGGGCTGCGTCGACTCGACGTCCCAAGGCGTGATCTTGGTCGCAGTTCCTCCGTTCGCGGGGATGATCCACAGGCCGCCTTGCAGCGACAGGACCATGTTCCGGCCGTCCGGCGAGGGCACGGCCGCCATATTCGTGCCTTCGTGCATCTCGACCGTGATGTGCTTGGTCGGGCCCGGTAGCTCATTTTGATGGGCAACGCCGCCGAAGTCCCCGCGCGCATCGTCCCCGCGTCCGTCGTCCGCTCTTGCATCGCCTGCTCGTAGGTATGCGGGGCCGCCGATCAGCGCGGCGCAGGCGAGCAGCGACATCACTTCATGCGAAAGTTTCATGGGTTTCACGAGATATTCTCCTTGGTGGCTCGACCTTATGCCGTCGCGCGGCACCGGTGCCGGCGCTGACGTGTCGCGCACCGGCCTCATTCGGTGCGGTGACTGCTATCGATACCTTTGTCGTCGTCGAGCAGGTTGTAATCGCCGGCCCTGATCCGGGACGGCTGGCACTGGTGGTGCACTCCTCCCCTAGCCTACGAAGGGGATCGGATAATCGGCTCGTCCAGAAAGAGTGTCAATGCGACCTTCGTCGAACTGAGCCGCGAGGAGCGAAGCCCCTTCGTCATCAAGGAAATCGAAGGCGCGCCAGATGCGTGCCTTAAGGTGAAATTCCAGCCGAAGGCGTCTCCCTTGAAGCTCATTGCCGGTTTGTAAATGAAGAGCCGGGCACTTGGCCCGGCTGGCTGTTCCTGTGTCCGGTTCCCTGACCGCCCGCATGCGGTGGGCGAAGCCGATACACGATCAACCGTGCATCAACTCAGTATCGACCTATCCAGCAGAAACGCAAGTCGAACTGACCAGCAGAATAACCACTCGTCTCAGATGCGCCCCCTGGCAGGAGTCCGGCACGATGGCATCGTCGGCACTTCGCTGTCCGCGGCGGCCAGCAAGCTGTCATACGTATCCCGATCGGCCTGATAGCAAGAGCAGGACACGGCCTTCATGCCGGCGCGGTCCAGGATCGTGACTTCTCCGCGGCGATAGCGAATCAGGCGGCGCGTCTGCAGCGCGTTCGCGGCCTTGGTGACGCCGACGCGCCGAACGCCCAGCATGAACGCGAGGAACTCGTGCGTCACACGAAATTCGTTGCCGCGCGCGCGGTCTTGCGTCATCAGCAGCCAGCGGGCGAGCCGCTGCTCGAGCACATGAAAGCGCGTGCACGCGGCGTTCTGCGCCAACTGATCCATCCGCACCTGCAGATAGCGATGCAGCGCGCGGCTCAGCGCGGGACTGCGCCCGAGCTCGCGGGTGAATGTCGCCGCGCTCATCCGCCAGGCCGAACCCGGACCCTGAACCAGCGCCCGCAGCGCCGACTCCTTCACTCCCAAGACGAGCGGCATTCCCAGCAGGCCTTCGCTTCCGATCAACCCGACTTCGCGGTTGTCGGTCCCATCGAGCGGGATCATCAACGAAATGGAACAGTCGATCGGAAAATACACGTGTCGAATTCGTCTCCCCGGTTCGTACACGACCTCGCCGAATTGCAGTTCAACCGCCTCGCACGCGGCCAGCAACGCGCCGGATTCACGGCGCGGCAGCGCCGAGAGCAGCCGATTCCCCAGCAAATGTTGCCGGCCAGCGGAACGCGTAGCTTTTTCAAGCATCGAGGCAGCTTGCTCCAAAGGTCGGCCGCGGTCGGTACGGCGTCGTACATAGGTCCGCCTTGCGTGGATGGTCTTGCTGCAGGCGCCGGCATGTCCGGCCGGTCCTGTGCGATAACGCACAGACCGGGCACAGGGCCGTGCCTAGAATTCCGCTGATGTCAGCGTTGCGTTCGCGATCAGCGCACAACCGCAAAAGGAATCCGGGATGAAAACCCATCGACGCGCCCTTCTGGCGTTCAGTTTCGTGACTGCGGCAATCTGTGCGGGGGGCGTGCTCGCGGCAGGCCCCGACCCAACCCTTAGTCTGAGCCAGGCCGAACACATGTCGGGCGACCTGAGGCAGGGAATGACGTCCGCTGAGGTCGAGAAGTTGCTCGGCAGACCGCGGCGGACCGCTCTGAAGAACGATGGCGCGCCCTCGAAGGGAACCCTGCAGTGGACCTACACCTGGGCCAACCCATCGGGCCCAGGTAGCCTGCGGGTTGAATTCACCTCGAAGTCCCCGGACGAGTGGACCGTCAACAGCTGGGAGTGGGCAAGCTACTAAG
>DATBCI010000218.1:0-9582 GCA_036270555.1 Burkholderiaceae bacterium | reverse complement strand
ACGCCACCCAGCGTCGGATAGCGCTCGACCAGCAGCACGCGCCGGCCCAGGTCGGCGGCTCGGAAGGCGGCTGAATAGCCTCCGGGCCCGGAACCGAGCACGACTACTTCGCATTCGAATTCCGCCTCACCGCCCGCAGGTGCGGGACTCGGCGCCTGGGCCGTCGGCGGTGGCGGCGCTGCGACGGGCGCCGCGGCTGCCGGCGCTGGGGAGGCCGCGGGCGGTGCCGCCGCGTCGCCCTCAGCGGGCTTGCCCGCCGTAGCTCCGCCAGGCGCGAAGGCAGGTTCCAGCTCCAGGATCGGTGAGCCCTCCGATACCTTGTCGCCCAGCTTGAGCTTCAACTCCCGCACGATGCCGGCCATCGGCGACGGAATCTCCATCGACGCCTTGTCCGATTCCAGCGTGATCAGCGACTGCTCGGCCTTGATCGACTGTCCTGCTTTCACCAGGATCTCGATCACCTGCACATCGCGAAAGTCGCCGATATCAGGTACTTTCACCTGAACGGGCGCGGCCATCAGCCGTTCTCCTTGAAGTGCAGCGCCATCATCAGTTCGTCCTCCGAGCCATCGTCCAGGCGCACCGCATCGCGTTTGCGCCCTTCCTCCTGAAAACCAACCTGCGAGTACAACCGGATCGCGCGCGCATTCGGGCTCCGAACCATCAGCTCGATCCTCTCGAAGCCGTGCTGGCGCGCCGCCTGCAGCGCTTGTTCGATCAACTGCCGGCCCAGTCCCTTGCCGCGGTACGGACCCCTCAACCCCATGCCCAGCATGCCGGCGTGCGCGCGACCCGGCAGGATATCGCGACGCACTTCACACCAGCCGACCACCCGATCGTGATCCAGCGCCACCAGGAACGGGTTGCCGCGCGCGCGATCCGCGGCCACCCAGGCTGCGCTCTGATCCAGCGTGAAGCCCTCGACGATCGACAGGTAGCGCCGCTCGCGCGCGACCTCCGCCACGCAGTCGTGCAGCCCTTCGATGTGCCGCATCTCGATCGGCACAATCGACACCCTCATAGCAGCACGCGCCGGAAGTCAGCCAGCACCTGCGCCAGATATGAGTTGAAGCGGGCCGCCGCGGCACCATCGACCACCCGATGATCCCAGGACAGCGACAACGGAAGAATCAGCCGCGGCGCAAATTGCCGGCCGTCCCACACGGGCCGCGTCGCCGTGCGGCAAACGCCGAGGATCGCCACCTCGGGCGCGCTGATGATCGGTGTGAAGTAGGTGCCACCGATTCCGCCGAGCGATGAGATCGTGAAGGTACCGCCCTGCATCTCGGAGGGCGTGAGCTTGCCCTCGCGCGCCTTGCCCGCGAGCGCCGCCGTCTCGGTCGCCAGTTCGAGCACGCCCTTGCGATCGGCATCGCGCACCACCGGCACCACCAGGCCGCTGGGCGTGTCGGCGGCAAAACCGATGTGGAAATACCGCTTCAGGATCAGCGCATCGCCGGCCGGATCGATCGAGCTGTTGAATGCGGGAAATTTCTTCAAGGTCGCCACGCAAGCCTTGATCAGGAAAGCGAGCATCGTCACCTTCACGCCCGAGCGCTCGTTTTCCTTGTTCAATTGGACGCGGAACGCCTCCAGGTCGGTGACGTCGGCGTCGTCGTGATTGGTGACGTGCGGGATCGACACCCAATTGCGATGCAAGTTGGGACCGGCCAGCTTGCGGATTCGCGACAGCTCGACGCGCTCGATCGGCCCGAACTTGGCAAAGTCCACCTGGGGCCAGGGCGGCAGGTTGAATCCGAGGCCGGCGGCGGCCGGCGCCACAGCGGGGCGGCCGGCCGACGCCAGCGCCGCCTTCACGAACCCGCGCACGTCGTCCGGCAGGATGCGGCCCTTGGGCCCGGAGCCTTTGACCTGGTTCAGGTCCACGCCCAACTCGCGGCCGAACCGCCGCACCGAGGGCGAGGCGTGGGCGCGCGGCGACGTGGCATGGGCCAGATCGGAACCTGGAGGCGCGCCCATTTCGGTCGCGAACGCGGTGGACGGAGGCGATCCGGCTGCGGCCGCAAGCGGCGCAGCCGGTGCCGGGGTGGGGGCGGGAGCGGGTGCAGGCTTCGGCGCCGGCCCAGCCGCAGCAGGCGCCGGGGCCGCTTCGGGTCGCTTGGGCGCAGCCGCAGCCTCGTCGCCGGGCTCGAGCGCCAGGATCGGCGAGCCTTCCGACACCTTGTCGCCCAGCTTGACACGGACCTCGCGCACGATGCCGGCCATCGGCGAAGGTATCTCCATCGAGGCCTTATCGGACTCGACCGTGATCAGCGACTGCTCCGGCTTGATGCGATCGCCCGGTGCCACCAGCAATTCAATGACCTCGACATCCTTGAAATCGCCGATGTCGGGAACCTTGACCTCCACCATGTTGCCCATGGTTTCTCCCCGAGCTGTTCTTTTAACCCCAGCCCTCCTCCCGCTCGTCGGAAGAATGGCGCTTATCGTTGCTCGACCTCTGGCTCCTTGTCAGAAGCCGGGCCTGTGTCTCACGAGACCCACGGATTGGGCCGCTCCGGGTCGATGCCATAGCGCTTGATCGCCTCGGCCACCTGCGTGACCGCCACCGCGCCCTCTTCGGCCAGCGCTTTCAGCGCGGCCACCGTCACATAGTGGCGGTCGACTTCAAAAAAATGCCGCAGCTTCTGCCGCGTGTCGGAGCGGCCGAAGCCATCGGTCCCGAGCACTTTGTAGGCGCGGCCATGCGGGATCAGCGGCCTGACCTGGTCGGCGAACAGGCGCATGTAATCGGTGGACGCGATGATCGGACCGGCGGTGCGTTCCAGCGATTCCGTGAAGAACGCCGTGCGCGGCTTGCTGGCCGGATGCAGCAGGTTCCAGCGTTCCACGTCCAGCCCATCGCGCCGCAGCTCTGTGAAGCTGGTGATGCTCCACACGTCGCCCGCGACCCCCCAATCCGACTCCAGCAGTTCGGCCGCCGCGATCACCTCGCGCAGGATCGATCCGCAGCCCAGCAGCTGGACGCGGGCGATCGACTGACCCCTGCCGCTGCCGGCCGGACCTTCGCGCAGCCGGTACATCCCCTTCAGGATCCCCGCCTCCTGGCCGCGAACCAGTCCGGGATGCGGGTAGTTCTCATTGAGCAGCGTGACGTAGTACCAGACGTTCTCCTGCTCCTCGACCATCCGGCGCACGCCGTCGCGCAGGATCACGGCCACCTCGTAGGCGAACGTGGGGTCGTAGCACACGCAGTTCGGAATCGTGGACGACAGGATGTGCGAATGGCCGTCCTGGTGTTGCAGGCCTTCGCCGTTCAGTGTCGTGCGGCCGCTGGTGCCGCCGAGCAGGAAGCCGCGCGTCTGCATGTCCCCGGCCGCCCACGACAGGTCGCCGACGCGCTGGAAGCCGAACATCGAATAGAAGATGTAGAACGGCAGCATGATGCGGTTGTTGCTCGAGTAGCTGGTGGCGGCCGCCATCCACGAGCTCATCGCACCGGCTTCATTGATCCCCTCCTCCAGGATCTGCCCGGCCTTGTCCTCGCGGTAATACATCACCTGGTCGCGATCGACCGGTTCGTACTTTTGGCCTTCCTGCGAGAAGATACCCAGCTGCCGGAACATCCCCTCCATCCCGAACGTGCGCGCCTCGTCCGGAATGATCGGCACCACGCGCGGACCGATCGCCTTGTCGCGCACCAGTTGCGTCAGGAATCGAACGAAGGCTTGCGTGGTCGAGATCTCGCGCCCTTCGGCGGTTGCTTCCAGCAGCGCCGAGAACACCTCCAGCGGCGGCGCCTTCAGCGATTCGTCGCAGCGCCTGCGCCGCTGCGGCAGATATCCGCCAAGCGCGCGCCGGCGCTCGTGCAGATACTTCATCTCCGCCGAATTCTCATCGGGCCGGTAGAACGGCACCTCTTCCAGACGGTCGTCCGGAACCGGAATGCGGAAGCGGTCGCGGAACTCCCGCACCGCCTCGGTATCGAGCTTTTTCAGTTGATGGGTCGGGTTCTTGGCCTCGCCGATCTTGCCCATGCCGTAACCCTTGACCGTCTTGGCCAGGATCACGGTCGGTTGCCCGGTGTGGCGCGTGGCCGCGGCGTAAGCCGCGTAGATCTTGTGCGGGTCGTGGCCGCCGCGGTTCAGGCGCCAGATGTCCTCGTCGGTCATGCGCGCCACGCGTTCCAGCAGCTGCGGATACTTGCCGAAGAAATGCTTGCGCACGTAGGCGCCGTCGTTCGCTTTGTAGTTCTGGTATTCGCCGTCGACGGTTTCCTCCATCAGCTGGCGCAACAAGCCATCGCTGTCGCGCGCCAGCAGCGGGTCCCAATACGAGCCCCAGATCACCTTGATGACGTTCCAGCCCGAGCCGCGAAACTCTCCTTCGAGCTCCTGGATGATCTTGCCATTGCCGCGCACCGGACCGTCCAGTCGCTGCAGGTTGCAATTGACGACGAAGATCAGGTTGTCGAGCCTCTCGCGCGACGCCATTCCAATCGCGCCGAGCGATTCGGGCTCGTCCATCTCGCCGTCGCCGCAGAAAACCCATACCTTGCGTCGCGCCGTGTCGGCGATGCCGCGCGCGTGCAGGTACTTCAGGAAGCGCGCCTGGTAGATCGCCTGGATCGGACCAAGCCCCATCGAGACCGTCGGGAACTGCCAGAAGTCCGGCATCAACTTCGGGTGCGGATACGAGCTGATGCCCTTGCCATCCACCTCGCGCCGGAAATTCAACAGCTGATCCTCGCTGATCCGTCCCTCCAGGTAGGCGCGCGCGTACACGCCCGGCGAGGAATGCCCCTGGATGTAGATCAAGTCGCCGCCATGCTCCGCGTCCGGCGCATGCCAGAAATGAGTGAAGCCGACCTCCATCAAGGTGCCGACCGACGCGTAGCTGGCGATGTGCCCGCCCAGATCGCCCTCCTCGCGGTTGGTCCGCACCACCATCGCCATCGCGTTCCAGCGCACGTAGGAGCGGATGCGCTCCTCCAGCTCATGGTCGCCGGGCGAGTGCTGCTCCAGGTGCGGCGGGATCGTGTTCACGTAGGCGGTCGCGGTCGACAACGGCACGTCGACCCCGGATCGCCGGGCCTGCTCGACCAATCGCTCGAGCAGGTAGTGGGCGCGCTCCGGGCCTTCCTGTTCAATGACGGTGTCCAGCGCATCGAGCCACTCCCGGGTCTCGGTGGCGTCGGGATCGTTGGCGGCGAGCGCAATCGGATTGGCGGACATTGACTCTCCTCGCAACACGGCCTGGCACCACCGTGCGCGGCGCCGGGGAACCAGACTTTCTCACTCTAACAGCGGTTCGGGTTAATTTCAAATAGTGGTCTGCCATTTTGTATGTCGAAATGACCCCCAGGTAGACTGCGGCGACCAGAACCGGCCCCGTTGCCCTGCCCATGTCGCCCGACGGCGAAGCTCCTTCCGCGCCCAACCCGCTGCTGCAATTTCACGAGGCCATTGCCTTCGACCGCATTACGCCCGACTGCGTGACACCCGCGGTCGAGCAGCTGCTGTCGCAATGCCGGGACGCGGTCGAGCGCGTGACGGATCCAGCCACCCCGTCGGCCTGGGGCCTGGTGGTGGAGCCGTTGGAGCAGAAGACGCAGATGCTCACGCGCGCCTGGGCCGCGGTATCGCATTTGAACGCCGTGGCGGACTCTCCGCCGTTGCGGGCCCAATACAACGCCAATCTTCCGAAACTCACGCAGTTCTGGACCGAGTTGTCGCAGAACCTGTTGCTGTACGACAAGTACCGGACCATGGCAGGCCGGCCGCAGTTCCCGCACTGGAGTCCGGCGCGCCGGCGCACCGTCGAAAACGAGCTGCGCGATTTCCGCCTGGGCGGCGCGGAACTGCCGCCGCCGAAGCGCGAGCGGTTGCGGGCGCTGCGCGAGCGGGAGTCGCAGATCGCGACGCGCTTCGCGGAGAACGTGCTCGACTCGACCGGCGTCTTTGCCCTGTTCGTGGACGATGCGGCGCAACTGGCCGGCATCCCCGAAGACGTGCTGGAGCAGTACCGCGAAGCAGCGCAGGCCGACGGCCGCAGCGGGTACAAGGTAACGCTGCATGCACCGAGCTACCTGCCGGCGTTGCAATACGCACAGGACCGCAGCCTGCGCGAACGCCTGTACCGGGCCTACACCACGCGGGCCTCCGAGTTCGGGCGCGCCGAATGGGACAACACGCCCTTGATGCTGGAGCTGCTGAAGCTGCGCCGCGAGCACGCTCAGCTGCTGGGCTACCGCAATTTCGCCGAGCTCTCGCTGGTGCCCAAGATGGCGCGCTCGGTGGACGAGGTCTTGCAATTCCTGCGCGACCTGGCGCGGCGGGCGCGCCCGCACGCGCAGCGCGAGATCGCCGAGCTCGGCCGCTTTGCCAACCTGGAGCTGGCACTGCCCGAACTGAAACCCTGGGACATTTCGTTCGCGGCCGAGCGCCTCAGGCAGGCTCGCTACGACTACTCGGAGCAGGAGCTCAAGCGCTATTTCCCGCTCTCGCGAGTCCTGCCGGGTCTGTTCGAGCTGATCGAGCGCCTGTTCTCGGTCCGCATTCGCCCCGACCAGGCTCCGGTCTGGCACCCGGACGTGCGCTTCTACCGGATCGAGGGCGATGCCGGGGAGCTGGTTGCGCAGTTCTACCTGGATCTGTACGCGCGCGACCACAAGCAGGGCGGCGCCTGGCAGGACGACGCGCGCAGCCGCTGGCTGCATGAGGCGAAGCTGCAAACGCCGATTTCGTTCCTGACCTGCAACTTCTCCCGACCGGCTGAAGGCCGCCCTGCGCTGCTGACGCACGACGAGATGCTGACCCTGCTGCATGAGTTCGGGCACGGGTTGCACCACATGCTCACGCGCGTGGACGAGCCACCGGTGGCTGGCATCCACGGGGTCGAATGGGACGCAGTCGAGCTGCCGAGCCAGTTCCTGGAGAATTTCGGATGGCAGTGGCAGGCGCTGCAGATGCTGACCGAGCATGTCGAGCGGCGCGAGAAGCTGCCGGCTCCCCTGTTTGACCGGCTGATCGCCGCGCGCAACTTCCAGAGCGGGATGCATCTGATGCGGCAGCTCGAGTTCGGACTGTTCGATCTGAGGCTGCACAGCGAGTTCGATCCGCAGCGCGGCGACGCCGCCGCGCTGCAGGCGCTGGCCAACGAGGTGCGGTCGGAGGTCGCCGTCGTCTTTCCTCCCCCCGAGCATCGGGGCGCCCACAGCTTTACCCACATCTTTTCGGGCGGATACGCGGCGGGCTACTACAGTTATCTGTGGGCCGAGGTGCTTTCGTCCGACTGCTTCGCCGCGTTCGAGGAGCTGGGAGACGTCATCGACGCCGACCAGGGAAAGCGGTTCCTGGACACGATCCTGGCGGTCGGCGGCAGTCGCCCGGCCATGGAATCGTTCGTCGCCTTCCGTGGCCGCGAGCCGAGCATCGAGCCCCTACTGCGCCACAACGGGATTGCAAGCGCCGACGCCAAGTAAAAAACTTGAGTATCGGCGTCATCGATACTGCATTGCAATGTAACCAACTTGACACATTCGACTTCTAGTCTTGATCGGTTCTTTTCGAGAAAAAAATCAGAGGAGTAGCCGCATGTTTGATCGAATCGTCAGGCCGCTGGCCGTAGCAGCGGCAGGCGCCGCCGTGTCGGCATCCGCGCTCGCGGCCGATATCACCGGAGCAGGGGCGACCTTTCCATACCCCGTGTTGTCCCAATGGTCGACGGACTACAGTGCGACCACTGGCGTGAAGATCAACTATCAGTCGATCGGATCCGGCGGCGGCATCGCCCAGATCAAAGCCGCGACAGTCGATTTCGGTGCGTCCGACAAACCTCTGCCTCCCGACGAACTGGCCCAAGCCGGTCTGGCGCAGTTCCCGATCGTGATCGGGGGCGTCGTGCCGGTCGTCAATATCGAAGGCGTGGAGCCCGGCAAGCTGAGGCTGACCGGCGCGGTGCTGGCCGACATATTCCTCGGCAAGATCCAGAAATGGAGCGATCCGGCCATCACGGGCCTGAACCCTGGGCTGAAGCTGGGCGACGCCGCGATCACCGTCGTGCACCGTTCGGACGGGTCGGGCACCACCTTCAACTTCGCGGACTACCTGTCCAAGGTCAGCGAGGAATGGAAATCCAAGGTCGGGGAAGGCACCTCGGTGCAGTGGCCGGTTGGAGTCGGCGGCAAGGGCAACGAAGGCGTGGCCGCCTATGTGAAACAGATCAAGCACTCGATCGGCTACGTGGAGCTCGCCTACGCGCTGCAGAACAAAATGTCGTATGCCTCGATGAAGAACAGCGCCGGCAACTTCGTGGAGCCGAGCCTGGAATCGTTCCAGGCAGCCGCCGCCAGCGCCGATTGGAGCAAGGCCAAGGACTTTCACCTGGTGATCACCGACGCGCCAGGGGCGGCTTCCTGGCCGATCGCGGCCAGCTCGTTCGTGCTGATGTACAAGCAGCCCAAGGACGAGGCGCGCACCAAGACGGCTCTGGAGTTCTTCAAATGGGCGTTGGAAAAAGGTCAGCAACAGGCCAAGGCGCTCGATTACGTGGCGCTGCCGGATCCGCTGGTCAAGCAGATCGAGGCCTACTGGGCCAGTTCGATCAAATAGACTGAGATTTTGAGGCGCTGCGGACGCGGCCGCCGTGACGACGCGGCCGCAGTCGTCTTCTGAGGATGGGAGAGGTATGACCGTCGCTTCGACCGCATCGACGACGACGGACGTGGAGCCTGCAGGCGCCCGCGATCGCTCCGCGGCGGAGACCCGCCAGGACAATCTGTTCCGCCTGATGCTGTTCAGTTCGGCGACGCTGGTTCTGGTCGTGCTGGGTGCTGCGGCGCTGTCGATGCTGTGGGGCGGTCGCCTGGCGTTTCAGACCTTCGGTTGGCGCTTCATCGTCAGCGATGAGTGGGACGCGGTCGGACGGCACTTCGGAGCGTTCGTCCCGATCTATGGCACCTTGGCCACCTCGGCGATCGCGATGCTGGTCGCAGTGCCGGTGAGCTTCGGCATTGCCCTGTTCCTGACGGAGATTGCGCCCGGGTGGTTGCAGGCACCGATTGCGGCGGCCATCGAGCTGCTGGCAGGGATTCCCTCGATCATCTACGGCATGTGGGGCCTGTTCTCGTTCGTCCCGTTCATGGCCGACCACGTGCTGCCCTGGATCAATGACCATCTCGGGCCGCTGCCCTGGATCGGTGTCCTGTTCAGCGGTCCGCCGCTGGGCATCGGCATGCTGACCGCGGGCGTCGTGCTCGCCATCATGGTGATTCCTTTCATATCGTCGGTGATGCGCGACGTGTTCCGCACGGTGCCAGCGTCGTTGAAGGAATCGGCTTACGCGCTCGGCTCGACCACGTGGGAAGTCGTCTGGAAGGTGGTGCTGCCGTACACCCGCTCCGCGGTGGTTGGCGGCATCTTCCTGGGCCTGGGACGCGCCCTCGGCGAAACGATGGCGGTCACCTTCGTCCTGGGCAACGCCCATCAGCTCAGCGCCTCGCTGCTGATGCCCGGCAATTCGATCGCCGCAACGATCGCCAATGAATTCACCGAGGCCGATTCGGACATCTACCTGTCGTCGCTGACCGCGCTCGGCTTCCTGCTGTTCGTCGTGACCCTG
>DATBCI010000217.1:0-9993 GCA_036270555.1 Burkholderiaceae bacterium | reverse complement strand
GTGTACTCGCCGAGGCTGTGTCCCGCCATCAACACCGGTGGCGGTCCCCCCGCCGCCCGCCAGGCCGCGTAGATGGCGAAGGCGGCAGTGAGCAGGCAGGGCTGCGTATTGACCGTCAATTCGAGCTGCTCGGCGGGTCCCTGCTCGATCATCCGGCCCACGTCTTCGCCCAGCGCCTCGGACGCGCGTCGCACGATGCCGCTGACGGTCGAATCGCCGGCAAAGGCGTTCAGCATCCCGACGGCTTGCGAGCCCTGCCCGGGAAACACGAACGCAACACGTCTCATAAAAGGCACTCTAGCAGGGGTCCTTTGCAACGGCCTGCTACAGGCGCAGCAGCGCGGAGCCCCAAGTGAGCCCGCCCCCGACGCCCTGCAGCAGCACATGCTGGCCGGCGCGGATCATTCCGCCGCGCACGCCCCAATCCAGCGCGAGCGGCACCGATGCCGCTGAGGTGTTTCCGTGGCGGTCGACGGTGACCAGCAGGCGTTCGTTGGGCACGCCCAGCCGGCGGGCGGTGGCGGTCAAGATGCGGACATTGGCCTGATGAGGAATCAGCCAATCGAGCTCTTCAATCGACAGGCCCGCGGCCTCCAATACCTCGCGCGCTGAGGAGTCCAGGACTTCGACGGCCACTTTGAATACCGCCGGTCCATCCATCCGCAAGAATGGATCGCCGCGAACCTGCCCCTGCTCGACGCGCCCGGCCGTGCACAGAATCCGCGCTCGCGCACCGTCCGAGTGCAGACGCTGGGCCAAAAGGCCCGGCCGGTCGGACGCCTCCAGTACCACGGCCCCCGCCCCATCGCCGAACAGCACGCAGGTGGTGCGGTCGTTCCAGTCCAGGATGCGGGAAAAGATCTCGGCGCCGATCACCAGCGCCCGTCGATGCGCGCCGGTGCGCAACAGCGCATCGGCCACCGACAGCGCATAGACGAAACCGCTGCACACGGCTTGCACATCGAATGCGGCGCCGTTGCGAATTCCGAGCTCGGCCTGAACCCCGCACGCGGTGCTCGGAAAGATCTGGTCGGTCGTCGAAGTCGCCAGAATGATCAAGTCGATCGAATCGGCGGTCACCCCGGCCGCTTGCAGCGCGCAGCGAGCCGCACGCGCCCCGAGCTGAGTGGTGGTAAGCCCCTCCTCCGCCAGATAGCGCTGACGGATGCCGGTGCGCTCGACGATCCACTCATCGGATGTCTGCACGCCGCGTTGGGCCAGCTGGTCGACCAGCTCCTGATTGCTGACGACGCGCGACGGCAGCGCACTGCCGGTGCCGATGATGCGCGAGGTGACCGCCCGCGCGTCATCCACCCCGAGGCGCGCCGTGGCCATTCAGAGGGCCCCGGCGCTCGCCTCGGCCAGCCGGGCCGAGCGGTTCGCCACCAGGGGCGCCACGGCGGTTTGGGTGCGATTCATCAATTCGTGGCGTGCCGCCTCCACCGCGCGCCGAATCGCAAAGCCGAACGCGTACACGTCGGCCGAACCGTGACTCTTGATCACGATGCCGCGCAAGCCCAGCAGGCAGGCGCCGTTGTGCCTGCGGTGATCGACCCGCCGGCGAAAGCGCCCAAGCACTGGAAGCGCGATCAGCGCGACCAGGCGCGCCAGCAGATTGCGGGTGAATTCCTCGCGTACGAAGCCGGCCAGCATCTGCGCCAGGCCTTCCGAGGCCTTCAGCGCCACGTTGCCGACAAAACCGTCGCACACGACCACGTCGGTGGTGCCCCGATAGATGTCGTCGCCCTCGACATTGCCGTAGAAGTTCAGTCCACTGCCTCGCAGCAGCTCGCCAGCCTGCTTGACCACCTCGTTGCCCTTGATCACTTCCTCGCCGACGTTCAGCAAACCGACCGTGGGGCGCTGGGTCCCTTGCAGCGCCGACACCAGCGCGCAACCCAGGATCGCGAACTGCAACAGCTGCTCTGCCGAGCAATCGACATTGGCGCCCAGATCCAGCATCGTGGTGAAGCCGGCCTTTTGATTGGGCAGCAACTGGGCGATCGCCGGCCGGTCAATCCCGTCGAGCGTTTTCAGCACGAAGCGTGCGATCGCCATCAATGCGCCCGTATTGCCCGCGCTCACGCAAGCGTCGGCCTGGCCGTCCTTGACCAGTTGCAGCGCGATCCGCATCGATGAATCGCGCTTGCCGCGCAGCGCCACCGCCGGCGGATCGCCCATCTCGACGACCTGCTCGGCGTGGACCACACGCAATCGCCCCCCGGCGGCCGCGGCAGCCTTGCGCAGCGCCGATTCGCGCATGGCGGATTCGATTTCCCGCGAACGGCCAACCAGCACAAGCTCCGAGTCCTGGTCCTCGCCGGCGCACTGCACGGCGGCCGGCACCGTGACCCCAAGGCCCTGGTCGCCGCCCATGCAATCGATCGCGATCCGGACGGCCATCTAGTGAGATGAACCCTTTCGATAAACTCCAGCTTGGAAGGGCAGTGCCCCCTCACCGCGCTGCGTCACCGCTCTGCGTCACTCATCGTTCTTCGTTTGCACGACCTTGCGCCCCCGGTAGAAGCCGTTCGGGCTCACATGGTGGCGCCGGTGCACTTCACCGGTCGAAGGCTCGTTTGCAAGCGGAGGCGGCGTAATGAAATCGTGCGCGCGGTGCTGCCCGCGCCGTGACGCCGATTTCTTGTTTTGCTGGACAGCCATTCTGGCACCCAACGAAAGTTAAACCACTTATTGTATATCGGTTCGCCCGCGCTTAAGGGACGCCAGCACCGAAAACGGCCGCGTGGTGCCCTGCTCCGGCTGCGAGGCGCGCACCTTCTGTTCGCACTGCGGGTGACGCGGCGAAATCGGAAGAGCCAGGATCGCCTGCTCTTCGACCAGATCCTGCAAATCTAACCGGTGGCTCGCCAGCAACGGTTCATCGCCCCCGGCCGTAATCGGCAGCGCGCCCAGCTGCGCCTCGTCGTCAACCAGGAAAAAGTCGTTCGACTCGTCCAGCGACCAGTCGAGGCGCCCACCGCACAGGTCGCACGTCAGCCCCAAACGGCCCTGCAGCCACAGGGTGGCCCCCTGCCGTCCCTGCTCGTCGACCCGGCCTCGCAGCCGATATCGGATCCACCCCATAGGTGGCGAGAGCATGGTCGACAGTCTTGGCAATTGAGCCGCGTCCAGCTCTGCCTCGACACTGCCGCCATCGCGCGCCAGTTGCACTACGTCGACCGTCTGCATCCCTGACCGCCGCTAAACTCGTCGTATGGGCACCTGCATCGTACTCGCGTCGAGCTCGCCGTACCGGCGCCAGCTGCTCGATCGACTGCGGGTGCCTTTTGAAACAGTGGCGCCCGAGGTCGACGAGACCGCGCAGGCCGGGGAAACTCCACTGCAAACAGCCCGGCGCCTGGCTCTTCTTAAGGCCTCGACCGTCGGCCAGCGTCGGCCGGAGGCGATCGTGATCGGATCGGATCAGGTCGCTGAGATGGACGGCCTCGCGATCGGCAAGGCGGGAGCGCACGAAGCGGCGCTGCGCCAGTTGATTGCGATGCAGGGACGCACGGTGGTTTTTCACACGGCGCTGACGGTTTTGCGGCACGCTGACGAGCGTGTCTGCAGCGAGTGCGTGGACACCTGGGTCAGCTTTCGCCGCTTGCCGCTGGATGCGCTGGATGCGTATCTGCGGTTGGATCAACCGTACGACTGCGCAGGCTCGGCCAGGATCGAATCGCTCGGAGTCTGCCTGGTCGAGTCGGTCCGCTCCGATGATCCGACCGCGCTGATCGGCCTGCCGCTGATCAAACTGACGACAATGCTCGCTGACTATGGGGTCGCATTGCCGGCGCCGAGCCGATGACGGGCACCCTGTACCTGCTGCCGGTTCCTTTGGGCGTTACCGATCCGGCCGACGTGTTGCCGGCGCCGGTGCTGACCGTTGCGCGTCAAACGCGCTACGTGCTGGCGGAAAACGCGCGCACTGCCCGGGCCTTCCTGAAATCGGTTGGCCATCCGGGGCCCATCCAACAGATCCGAGTGGTCGAGATCGGACATGCGCCACAGCCAGCGCAAGCGATCGAGTGGCTCGCTCCCTTGCGTTCCGGGCAGACGGACGCAGCACTGGTGTCCGAATGTGGATGCCCCGGCATCGCCGACCCGGGCGCGGCCGTGGTCGCCTGTGCCTACGACCTGGGACTGCTGGTGCGGCCACTCGTCGGCCCCTCGTCGGTGTGTCTGGCGCTGATGGCCTCCGGGATGAATGGTCAGTGCTTCCGCTTTCACGGATACCTGCCGCAAGAGGCTGGCGCTTTGGCCGATAGCCTGCGATGCCTGGAGCGCGATGCCGCCGGGGGCGAGACGCAGATCTTCATCGAGACACCCTATCGCACCGAACGGCTGTTTCAAGCGATCCTGGTGCATTGCGGCGAGTCGACGCGACTGGCATTGGCGCTGGATCTGGGCAGCGCATCCGAGATGACGATCACGCGACGCATCGGCCAATGGCGCGCGCTGCCTGTGGCCGAGCGGCCCGCGCTGCATCGACGGCCGGCGGTCTTCCTGCTTCACCGCGACGACGGGGCATCATCCCGCCGCCAATAAACCGCTCCTTCGATCTCCAGGATCGGCACGGGCACCAACGCGCCGCGCCCCGTGCAGGGTCCACCCGCGCAAGCTCCGCTGGCCGGTTCGTACAGGGCGCCATGCGCTGCACAAATCAGCCAGCGACGATCAGCATCCAGGAAGCGGCCCGGGATCCAGTCGAGCTCCAGTCCTGTGTGGGCGCAACGGTTCAGGTAGGCGACGGCCGCGCCCTGATGCCGAACTGCAAAGGCCTCATGATCGAGGCCGCCGGCGACCACACTGAAGCGCACGCCGTCGCCACCCTCGATCAGCGCGCTGGACGCGCAGATCCGGATCAGGCGGGAATCAGCCACCGTTGCAGCTCGACCAGCGAATCCACCACCACCAGCGCCGCCGACTGCTGCAGCGCGCTGGCCGGATGGGCACCATGGGTGACCGCAACGGCGGCAACGCCGGCGGCAGCCGCCATTTGCAGGTCATGCGTCGTGTCACCGACCATCAACATCCGGGCCGGTCGCGTTCGCAGCTCGTCGGCGAGCTCGAGCAGCATCTTGGGGTGCGGCTTGGGTTCGGTCTCGTCGGCGCAGCGACTGGCGTCGAACTGAGTCGCCAATCCCAGGCTGTCCAGGGCCCGGCTCAGACCCGCCCGTGTCTTTCCCGTCGCAATGGCGAGCCCGCGCCGTCGGGCCCGCAGCTGCGCGAGCAACTCGCGCGCATTGGGAAACAGCTGCAGCCGGGTTTCGCCCGCCACGAAATGGACTCGGTAGCGCGCGGCAAACTCGGCGGCTCGCTCCGCCGGCAACTCCGGCACTGCGATTGCCAGGGCTTGCATCAACCCAAGCCCGATCACGCTGGATGCCCGCTCCGGTCCCGGGTCCGGCAGGCCGAGGTCGGCCGCAGCACTGCGGATGGCTGAAGCGATCATCCCGGTCGAATCGATCAACGTGCCGTCCCAATCGAAAACGATCGTGTCGAATCGTTCAAGCATGGCGCAGGGCCTCGATCAGGGATTCGCACTCTCGCGCCAGGGGCGATGTCAGGGCGATCGGCTCGTCGCTGATCGGGTGCCGCAGCTGCACCTGCCACGCGTGCAGGAACATGCGCGTCAGCCGCGGTCCAAAGGCGCCGCGGGCCACGTTGCGGTTCAACTCGAAGTCGCCGTATTTCGCGTCGCCCACGACCGGATAGCCGAGGTGGGCCAAATGCACCCGGATCTGGTGGGTGCGTCCGGTGCGAAGCTCGGCGTCCAGCAAGGCGAACTCCTTGAACCTCTCGCGCAACTCGAACACCGTGTGCGAAGCCGAACCGCCCTGCGGATCGACCCGAACCTTGCCGGCCAGACCCGCGCTGGCCCTGGACAATGCGAGCTTCACGTGCTGGCGCTCGTTGACCCAGCGACCGGCCACCAGAACGAGATAGTGTTTCTGCACCTGGCCTTCGCGCAGCGCCGCGTGCAGCTGCAGCAGCGCGCGCCGCGATTTGCCCAGCAACAACAGCCCGGAGGTCTCGCGGTCGAGACGGTGCGCGAGCTCCAGATAAGGCTGGTTCGGGCGTGCGGCCCGCAGTCGCTCGATCGCTCCGAACGACACCCCGCTGCCACCATGCACCGCAAGTCCGGCCGGTTTGTCGACCACCAGCAGGTGTTCGTCCTCGAACACGACCGGCAGCATGGACGCGGCGGCCGGAAGCACCGGCGTTTCGTGCCGGTTGCTGATCCGCATGGGAGGAATCCGGATCTGGTCACCGACCGACAGGCGCTGGTCGGCCACGGCGCGCCCGCTGTTGACGCGGACCTCGCCGCTGCGAACGACCCGGTAGATGTGGCTCTTGGGCACGCCCTTGCTGAGCCTGATCAGGAAGTTGTCCAGGCGCTGGCCGGCGGACTCGAAGCCGACCTTCACGTGGCGCACGGTCGCGGCCGCCACCGGCGCCGAGTCCTGCCCGCTCGTGGCCGACCCTGCCGAGCGGTGCCGGCCGCTCACCGCAGGCAATGTTGCGCCGCGTTGCAGGTGGCCCCGCCGCGCCGGTGCTGTTTTGCGTTCAACCCCCATGTCGCCTATACTTAACGGGTTTGTAACAGGCCGCATCTGCTGCGATTTTAAGCGGGGCAAATACGCGCCGCGACGAAAGCGCACGCGGCACCAATACGCGCCGCAAAACAGCAGCGCGAGTCCCGCGCGAACTGCGTCGGGCGGTTGGACCGTGCGGCCAAAGGGTGCGTGGTGCGCCGGTGTGTGCCGCGCGTAGGAACGGAAGGACCGCGGTCGTTGCTTCGAACAATGCGTGACCGGTTCTTCTGCAAAATCGGCGCCATCGCCGTCCAGACCGCTGGGAGGGTGGGCGTCAGCCGAATTCGAATCGTGCGCTAGGCCGCGTGATCGCCGATCGTAACCGACGGCACCCGTGGCAACTTAGGGCAACTTCAGGCAGCTTTGCTACCGGCTTTGAATGGGCACCGACCAGGTGTGAGCAGGGGACCGACCGTGAGCGAGAACGGCACGCAACCGCGAGCAGGTGGCCATCGTCGCCGCCCGCGGGGGCGTCGTGTCTGCCGCCCGGGCTGGCTCCGCCTCGCCACATCTGCAGCGCCTCGCCGGAACGCCAGCGCCTGAGGCCAGATCCGAATCGGCACACAAGCGCCCGCAGGGGCGCAGGGAGTGCTGATGAAACGGATGCTGTTCAACGCGACCCACGCGGAGCAGCTGCGCGTTGCAATCGTCGATGGTCAGAAGTTGCTTGACCTGGACATCGAGACCGCCGGCCGGGAACAACGCAAATCGAACATCTACAAAGGCCTCGTTACCCGGGTTGAGCCGAGCCTGGAGGCCTGCTTCGTCGACTACGGCGAAGAACGCCACGGCTTCCTGCCATTCAAGGAGATTTCCCGCCAGTATTTCAAGCCGGGCGTCGACGTGGCGCGCGCCAGGATCGGCGACGCGATTTCCGAAGGCCAGGAGCTGATCGTTCAGGTCGAGAAGGAGGAGCGCGGCAACAAGGGCGCGGCCCTGACCACCTTCGTCTCGTTGGCGGGTCGCTATCTGGTCCTGATGCCGAACAATCCGCGCGGCGGCGGGGTCTCGCGGCGCGTCGAGGGCGAAGATCGCCAGGAACTGAGAGAGGCGATCGATCAATTGGACGTTCCGGGCGGCATGAGCGTGATCGCACGCACTGCCGGTTTGGGCCGGGCCGTGGAGGAGCTTCAGTGGGACCTGAAGTACCTGCTGCAGCTTTGGAAGGCGATCACGGACGCCGTTCATCAGGTCAAAGCCCCGGAGCTGATCTACCTGGAGTCCAGCCTCGTGATCCGCGCCATCCGGGACTATTTCCATCCGGAAATCGGCGAGATCCTGATCGACACGGAGGACGTCTACAACCAGGCCAAGACGTTCGTCGACCTGGTGATGCCGGACGTGGCGGGCCGCGTCAAGCGCTACCGGGACGATGTCCCGCTGTTCTCGCGCTTCCAGATCGAGCATCAGATCGAGACGGCGCACTCGCGCCAGGTCCCGTTGCCATCCGGCGGTGCCATCGTGATCGACCACACGGAGGCCCTGGTTGCGGTTGACGTGAACTCGGCCCAGGCCACCAGAGGCTCCGACATCGAGGAAACGGCGCTGCGCACCAACCTGGAGGCGACCGACGAGGTCGCGCGGCAACTCCGGTTGCGCGACCTGGGTGGCCTGATCGTGATCGACTTCATCGACATGGAGGACGCCCGCAACCAGCGTGCGGTCGAACAGCGGCTGAAGGACTCGCTTCATCACGACCGCGCCCGCGTGCAGATGGGGAAGATCTCCCGCTTCGGCATGATGGAGCTGTCACGGCAGCGGTTGCGTCCGGCTTTGAGCGAGGGCAGTCACGTGACCTGCCCACGCTGCAACGGCGTCGGACAGGTGCGTGATACCGACAGCTCCGCCTTGCACATCCTGCGGATCGTGCAGGAAGAGGCGATGAAAGAGAACACGGCTGCGGTACACGCGCAGGTGCCGGTCGACGTGGCGACCTACCTGCTGAACGAGAAGCGCCCGGATCTGGCCAAGCTCGAAGCCCGACTGAAGGTCTCGATCGTTCTGATCCCGAACAAATTCCTGGAGACGCCCCATTACAGCATCGAG
The DNA here is from genome assembly GCA_036270555.1 of Burkholderiaceae bacterium. Taxonomy (GTDB): domain Bacteria; phylum Pseudomonadota; class Gammaproteobacteria; order Burkholderiales; family Burkholderiaceae_F; genus VBCK01. The sequence continues at coordinate 1,345 of DATBCI010000217.1, read as the reverse complement.
CGTATGAAGCACGATGACGAGCGGCTCGATCAGGTCAAACCGAGCTACGACCGGGTGTCGTCGCCGGCGCAGGAGGAGGCCTATTCGGTCGCGCGCAGCGACGACCCGCGCATCCGGCGCCAGGAAGCGGTGGTCAAGGGAGTGGTTCCGGACACTCCCGCGCCGCTCGTGCCACCGACCATCTCGCCCGCGCCGGCCGTGGCGGCCGGCCCATCGCTGTGGTCGCGGTTCGTTGCCTGGCTCACAGGACTGTCGCAGCCCAAGCCGGCGGCCGCCCCGGCGGCGTCCACCCCTGCCGCCGCCCGTGCTCGCCCCGAGCGGGACCATCGCGGCCGCGGTGGCAGAGCAGACCGGCGCGAGACGCGCAACGAGCGGGGTGCGGAGCGCGGCGGACAAGGACGCGGTGAACGTCCGGATCGATCCGATCGGGCCAAAGAACAGGGACAGCGCCGCGACAAGCCGGCGCTCGCGACGAGACCCGAAGCGCGACCCGAAGCGACCGAGGAACGGTCCAAGCGGCGCGGGCGTGGCGGCGAGGCAGGCGCCCGTTCCGGACGCGACGGCCGGGCACCGACCGATGGACGCCGCGAGGCCGGCGCTGCCGAGGCGCAGGCGCCAGCGACGCTGCCGGTTCCCGAGATGGCAGCAAGCGCGCCTGCGACGGCACCGGCCACCGAAGGGGGCGGCAGCGGCGAGGAGCGGCGCGGCCGCCGACGCCGGCGGCGCGGGCGCGGAGGGGAGCGCGGTGACCGCGCCACGGGCGGATCGCCGGCCGGCGCGCCCGTCGACGAGGACGCCGAGGCAGCGGAGCTGGAAGCCGTCGACCACCAGCCGTCGTTTGTTGCGGTCGTCGAGGCGGCCGAACCTCCGGCCCAAGCGCCCGCCAGGGCGCCCGCCCCGGCCATTGCCAGGGAGACACCCATCTCCGCGCAGCCCTCCTACGCGCTGCGCGCTTCGGAGGGTGAACGCGCTTCGCCCGGCGAGCCCGCTCTGCGCGAGATCGACCACGCCATCGAGGCCGCACCGATGCCGGTTGCCGAGTTGCTGCCGATCGTCGAATCGTCCGGAATGACGCTCGCACAAACGGATCCGCAAAAGCTCGCCGCCGCTCAGGCGCGCGCCGCGCAAATGCAGCCTGCGCCAGCTCCCATGGGACGCGAACGCCCGGTGCTCACGCCGGTCGAAGAGACTCCGCTGCAGCAGGTAGAGACCCGGGGTCACCCGTAGCCGCTCGATGTCGGAACGCTTCGCCCCGTTGATCGACGCCCGCGTGCGACCGGTGCCCCTGGTCGAGTCCGAACCGACTCAAGCGCCCGTGGGACGACTCGCCGATCGCCTGCAGCGG
>DATBCI010000216.1:0-23695 GCA_036270555.1 Burkholderiaceae bacterium | reverse complement strand
GTCACGGCCGGGATCGCACTGTTCTCAACGGCGCTGGTCCTGTTGCTGTCGGGAATTGCGCTGACCCGCCTCGGTGTCTTCGACCTGAAGGATCCATCGCTGCGCAGCGGCGCATACTGGCTGCACGTCATCTCGCCGCTGGTACTGGCCTGGTTGTACGTGCTGCATCGACTGGCCGGTAAGCGGATCAACTGGAAGCTCGGCTGGCGGTGGGCGGCCTTCGCAGCCACCTTCGCCGGCGTGATGCTGATCGTTCAGGCGCAGGACCCGCGGCACTGGAACGAGAAAGGACCCGCATCCGGGGCGCAGTACTACTCGCCATCGCTGGCACGCACCGCGACCGGCAACTTCATTCCGGCCAGAACCCTGATGATGGATCGGTACTGCCTGGAATGCCACAAGGACACCTACGAGAAGTGGGACCACAGCGCGCATCGTTTCAGTTCGTTCAGCAATCCGGCGTATCTGTTCTCGGTGCGCGAAACACGGCACGTCAGCATGGAGCGCGATGGCAACGTACATGCTTCCCGCTGGTGCGCGGGGTGCCACGATCCGGTGCCGTTCTTCTCCGGGGCATTCGAGAGCGCCCGCTTCGACGATCCCAACTACGACGTCGGCAAGGATCCGATGGCAGGCGCCGGAATTACCTGCACCAGCTGCCACGCCATCACGAATATCAACTCCACCCGCGGCAATGCCGACTTCACGATCGAGGAGCCGCTGCACTACCCGTTTGCCTTCAGCGACAACCCGATCCTGAAATGGGTCAACCGACAGCTCGTGAAAAGCAAGCCGGCGTTCCACAAAAAGACGTTCCTGAAAGACCTGCATCGAAGCGCCGAGTTCTGCTCAACCTGTCACAAGGTGCACCTGCCCGAGGAGTTGAATCATTACAAGTGGGTCCGCGGGCAGAACCACTACGACAGCTACTTCCTGAGCGGCGTGTCGGGGTACTTCGCGCAGTCGTTCTATTACCCGCCCAAGGCCACGCACCGCTGCAGCGGCTGCCACATGCCGCTGATGGCATCGGGTGACTTCGGGGCGCGACACTTCGACGACTCCAATGTGCTCAAGGTCCACAACCACCAGTTTCCCGCCGCCAATACGGCGCTACCGCAGCTGCTGGGCTACCCGGACTGGGTCAACCAGGCCCACCTGAAATTCCTCGACGCCGCGGTGCGGGTGGACATCTTCGGTCTGAAGAGCGGCGGCAACATCGATGGTGACCTGGTCGCTCCGTTGCGTCCGACGGTCCCCGCCCTGCAGGCTGGTCGCCGCTACCTTCTCGAAGCGGTGATCCGCACCGTGAAGCTCGGTCACCCGCTCACCCAGGGCACCGCGGACTCGAACGAAGTATGGCTGGATGTCGTGCTCAAGAGCGGCGACCGCATCGTGGGACGCAGCGGCGGCATGGATCCGAGCGGCACGGTCGACCCATGGTCGCACTTCGTCAACATCTACATGCTCGACCGCAACGGCAACCGGATCGACCGGCGCAATCCACAGGACATCTTCACGCCGCTGTACAACAACCAGATTCCGCCCGGCGCCGCCGACACCGTGCATTTCGCGTTCACGGTTCCACCTGGCCTGAACGCCCCGCTGGACGTCGAAGTGAGACTGCAGTACCGCAAATTCGATGCAACGTTCGTCCGGTACTTCGAGCACGATCCGGCCGCGAAGGATTCGCTGCCGGTGGTGACGCTGGCGGCCGACCGCATCGTATTCCCGGTCCAGGGAGCGGCGGGCGCAGCCGAGAACGCGACGTCCGGCATCGATCCATGGCAGCGCTGGAACGACTACGGCATCGGACTGTTCCGCAAAGGCGGCCGCGGCGAGCTGCGGCAGGCGGAGGCGGCGTTCGCCGAAGTCGAGAAGCTGGGACACGGCGACGGCGCGCTGAACCAGGCGCGCGTGCAATTGCGCGAGGGGCGCCTGGATGAGGCAGGCGCTTCACTGGGGCGCGCCGCGGGCGCGAGGATGCCAGCCTACCCCTGGTCGATCACCTGGTTCAGCGGCCTCGTGAACAAGCAGAACGGACAACTGGACGAGGCCATTCGCAACTTCAAGGACGTGATCGGGACCCGCTTCGCCGAAGCGCGCAAGCGCGAGTTCGACTTCGGCAAGGACTATGTCGCCCTTGACGAGCTCGGCCAGACCTTGATCGAGCGCGCCAAGCAGGAGCGCAGCCCCGAGCAGAAAACCCGGCGCCAAGCGCTGCTGCGCGAGGCCGCTTCCTGGTTCGAAAGGACGCTCGCACTGGATTCGGAGGATCTGGCGGCTCACTACAACCTGGCGTTGATCTACGAGGAACTCGGCGACGGCAGGCACGCAGCCGACGAGCGGGGCGCCTACGCGCGCTACAAGCCAGACGACAATGCGCGCGATACCACCGTCGCACTGGCCCGACTGCGCGACCCCGCCGCCAATCACGCCGCCGAGGCGGTTGTGATCTACGAGCTGCAGCGCCAGGGGCGCTACCTGGCTGATGTCGGTCCCGTCCTGAATCCGCCGGTGTCGATCGCCGCGAGCGCCGCCCATGGACGACCCGCTGCCACCCTGCGCTGAGGATGAAACGGAGGAATACGTCGATGCGGACGACCGCCGCATCGGCATCGCGTTTCGCCGCTCGGTCTGGGTCATCGGGGCGGCCGCGCTCGCCGCAGCCGCGCTGTACTTCGGGATGCACCGCTCGCGTCCGGCAGCACCCTTCAGCGAGGCCAAAGTCCAAACACCCGCCCCGCCCGAGCGCGCCGCGGTCGCGCCGCCCGCTGCGCAATTCGTCGACGTCACAGCGGCCTCCGGAATCGACTTTGTCCACCATAACGGGGCCTATGGCGAAAAGCTGCTGCCGGAAACGATGGGGGGCGGCGTGGCGGTCATCGACGTGGCCAACGACGGTCGCGCGGACCTGCTGTTCGTCGACTCGGGCAACTGGCCTTGGAGAGCGGCATCGCCGCAAACGCCGACGTTGAGGCTGTACCGCAACGACGGCTATGGCCACTTCCGCGACGCAACCGCCGGCTCCGGCCTGGAGTCGGTGCACCTGTATGGCATGGGAGTGGCCATCGGAGACTTCGACAACGACGGCTACGACGACATTGTGGTCACCGGCGTGGGTGGGATCCGCCTGCTGCGCAACCTCGGCGGATCCGGACGCTTCGAAGACGTCACCCGTCGGGCCGGGATCGCATCCGCTCCGGAAGACTGGAATACCTGCGCCGCTTTCTTCGATTACAACAACGACGGATTGCTGGACCTTTTCGTCGGCCGATACGTTCGGTGGTCGCCGCAGATCGACCGGAAAATGGACTTCCGGATGACCGGGATTGGACGGGCCTACGGTCCCCCGACCTCGTTCGAGGGCACGTTCCCGCGCCTGTTCAGGAACAACGGCAACGGTACCTTTACCGAAGTGACGGACAAGGCCGGGCTGCGGGTCGTCAATCGGGCGACGGGCATGCCGATGGCCAAAACGCTCGCGGTGCTGCCGATCGATCTGAAGGGCGATGGCTGGATGGATCTTGTGGTCGCCAACGACACCGTGCGCAACTTCCTGTATCTGAACCAGCGCGATGGGACTTTCAAGGAGGTGGGCGCCGAGAGCGGGCTTGCGTACGACGTCAACGGGAACGCTCGCGGAGCGATGGGGATCGACGGCGCGTATTACCGCAACAACGAGGACGTGGCGATCAACATCGGCAACTTCGCCAACGAGATGTCTGCGCTCTATGTCGGCGATGGCTCCAGGCTGCGCTTTGAGGACCTGGCCATCGTGGAGGGCATTGGAGCGGCGACGCGGCAGAACCTGACCTTCGGTGTCCTGTTCTTCGATTACGACCTGGATGGACGGCCCGACCTGTTCCACGTGAATGGACACATCGAGGACCAGATCAACAAGGTGCAGTCGAGCCAGCACTATGCGCAGCCCATGAAGCTGTTCTGGAACTGCGGCGCCGGCTGTCCGCATGCATTCGTCGAGGTGCCGGCGGCCCAGGTCGGCGCGCTTTCGAAGGCGATCGTGGGCCGAGGCGCGGTCTACGCGGACCTGGATGGCGATGGTGATCTGGATCTGATCGTCACCCAGGTCGGTGGTCCGGCGCTGGTGCTCCGCAACGACCAGGCGTCAGGCAACCACTGGCTGCGCGTGAGACTCGAAGGCGCCGGCAAAGTCAACCGCGATGCGATCGGCTCCTCGGTCGAGTTGACTGCGGGCGGCGTGACTCAACGCCGTCAGGTCATGCCGACGCGAGGTTACCTGTCGCAGGTCGAGCGCACGTTGACCTTCGGTCTGGGCCAGTCGACCCGGGTGGAGCGCTTGCAGGTGCATTGGACCGACGGCACGATGCAGGAGGTTGCCGTGCCGCAGTCGGATCGGGAGCTCTACATCAGGAAGCAGGCGCCTTAACGAGCCGCGCCGCGGGGCTGCGGGGCTGGAACACAGGATCGTCGGGCGCCCACGCTTCGCGGGTCGGCTGGTGTTGCTGATACAGGGCGAGGTTCTTGTGCAGGAGCGGCTTGCCAGTCTCGCCTCCCGTGTGCTCCAGGACCAGGATGGTTTCCTTTTGCAGCACCACGGCCTGCTCGAAACCGCCCGTCTCCGCCATGGCCATCGCATAGGTCTGGCCGACGTCAGGATCATGGGTCGACTGGAACAGGGCCTTCGCCAACTCCAGCGCCCGCGAGCCATCCCGATCCTTGGCCTGCGGTGCGGTCGCCAGTATCCGCGCCAGGTCGTTGATGGCCTCCGGGTTGCCCGGCTGCGCCTTGAGCACGGCCTCGAGCACCTTGCGCGCCTCGTCATAGCGGCCCGCTTTCACATTGGCCATCGCAAGCGACAGTTGCATCCGGAGCGAATCGGGCACCCACTTGAGCGCTTGCCGGTACAGTTCGGCCGCCTCTTGAGGATGACCGACGCGCATCGTCGCATCGGCCAGGTAGACGCAGGCCTGCACGTTGGCCGGGTCGTGTTGCAGCGTGGCCCGGTATTGAGCGATCGCCTCCTGATCCCGCCCCTGTCGATCCAGTACCACGCCCAGGCTCAAATGCGCCACGGCGTTGGTATCGTCCATCGAGAGGGATTGCTTGAGTCGCTGCTCGGCTTCTGCGATGCGGCCGAGGTTGGCGAGTGAGATGCCGAGGTTCGCAACCGCGTCCGCATTGGACGGATCCGCCTCCACCGCGGCGCGAAATGCCACCTCGGCCAGGTCGAAGCGCCCTACCTTGCCGGCGCGCTGGCCGCGGCGCACCAGTGCCCGTGATGCGGCGACTTTTTCACCCAGGGCGTCCGCCATCGGATCGACGATTCCGGGGTCCACACCTGCCGGGTCGAACTGTCGAAGGTTTTGCTCGGCCTTGTCGCGCTCGCCCAGTTCGCGATAAGCCATCGCAAGCGGCTGCCTCAAGCGCGTGGAACCGGGCGAGAGCTTCAGTGCCTGCTCCAGGTCACTGACCGCTTCCTTGTACTGATGGGTGGCCAGCGCGACCTTGCCCAGTCCGGCCAGCGCCGCCGCCCGCGCATTGCCGTCGGACTCGAGCCTGTGGTACATCGAGCGTGCCTTGTCGAAGTCGCCATGCTGCAGATACACCTCGCCCAGAGAAAGCAGGGTCGGGCTGTCGTGTTCATCGATCGCAAGCGCCGCCTCGAACTGGGTGATCGCTTCCGGCACCCTGCTCGAGTCGTTGTACAGATGTCCAAACAGGTAGGCCCAGCGCTTGTCGCCAGGGGCCAGCGCGCGCGCATTGCGGTACGCCGCCTCGGCGGGGGGTACGAGGCTCTGAGCCTGATAGGTCATGGCCAGCTCGCCGTATGCGTCAGCCAGTTGCGCCTGCTTGGGATGAGCCTGAGCGACGCGATCGAATTGTGCCCGCGCGCGTTCCAGCGCGGAGCGCACGGACGGTTCGAGGTCGGCTGCGTCAGGGGTCGGGACCGGCACCAGCTCGCGTTGGGGCGCGGGGCAGCCTGCCAGCGGCGCCGCGATCAACCCGGCGACAAGCGCGGTCGACGCCAGCCGAGCGAGCCTGGAGAGGTGGCCTGCCCTCACTGAGCGGAGCCCTTCGAGCCGCTGCCCTCGACCAGCGTCGTGTACTGTCGCAAGGGCGGCGCCGGGAATGATTCAGTGCGACCGTCGGCCCAGTGCACGTTGAGGCCGTCGATTTGAGGCGCATCGCCCAGTCCCACCAGCACACGCGGATCGTGGGCCGACAGATAGCTGCCGTCGGCGCGCACGCGACGCCAAAGCGTCGGCCCCGCGTGACGCTTGATTTCGACCTTGGCGCCATAAGCGTCGCGCTTGCCCGTCAGCAGCCGCAACCCCACCCAGGACTTGGCGCCGCCCGCCTTGTTCAGAATCACGCGCAGCGGTCCATTGTTGTTGCTGACGACAAGGTCCGTGCTTCCGTCGTTGTCAAGGTCACCTGCTGCCAGGCCCCGCCCGACCTCGGCCAACTGGAACACCGCGCCTGCCGAAGCGGTTGTTTCCTCGAAGCGGCCGTTGCCGAGGTTGTGAAACAACTGCTTGCTCTGCTGCAACGGATACGGGTCCTGGGCGGTCTTGAGTTCTTCGATCAGGTGCACGGCACCGTTGACCGCGACGATATCCAGCCAGCCATCGTTGTCGTAATCGAAGAAGACCGTGCCGAATCCGGTAAACGGAATGCTGGGTGCCGCGACCCCCGTTTCGACGCTGCGATCCTCGAAGTAACCCCCGCCGCGGTTGACAAACAGGGTGCTCTTTTCCCGCGTCAGGTGGGTCAGAAAGATGTCCTCGTTGCCGTCGCCATTGAAGTCGGCGATATCGATACCCATTCCCGCTTCGGCGACACCGTCGGCATTGACGGCACACCCGCGTATTTCTGCTTCATTCTTGAATGTGCCGTCCTTCTGGTTGATCCACAGCTGATTGGGATTGCCGTCGTTGGCTACGTAGATATCCGGCCAGCCATCGCCGTCGAGATCCACCGCCATCACGCCCAGGCCGGCGCCGTACGCGCGCGTGATACCTGACTTGACCGAGACGTCCTCAAAGGTGCCGTTGCCCCGGTTGTGATAAAGAATTCCGGGTACCGACTTGTAGGCCGAAGGCGCACAGTAGTCCCGTGCGCTGGTACTGGCGTAACACTTCTGGTTGTTCTCGATCCGGTAGTCGACGTAGTTGGCAACATACAGGTCGAGAAAGCCGTCACGGTCGTAATCGACGAAGGTCGCACTGGAGCCCCAGCGCCCGTCGCCTGCAACCCCGGCTTGCCTGGTCACATCGGTAAAGGTGCCGTCGCAGTTGTTTCGAAAGAGCTGGTTGGGCGAGCCGAAATGCGTGATGAAGACATCCACGCATCCGTCGTTGTTGAAGTCTCCCATGGCGATCCCCATCCCGTAGCCATGGGAGCACAGACCCGAGGCTTCGGTGACATCCGTGTACTTCAGAGTTCGCGTACCGTCCGCACGGACGACCAGGTCGTTGCGATACAGGCGCGCCGTGCAGGATTCATGCGCTTGCTTGGGCTCCTTGCCCGTTGCAGCCAGCGCCGTACCCTGCAGGACCAGAATGTCCAATTTCCCGTCGTTGTTGTAGTCGAATACTGCGACGCCCGATCCGATGATCTCGGGATAGAAGAAATCGCCGGTCCTGCCGTTGAAGTGCTGGAAGCGAATTCCGCTCTCCTCGGTGGCATCGACGAACAATTCCTGTGGGGGGCTGACGTTGCGCGAGGTACTGGCGCTCCCTGGCGGTGGGACTTTTTGCTCCGGGCCGCAGGCGGTCAGGGCGCCCACGACGATCAGGAAAGACCACCGCAACCACGGCGGCACGGTCGAGGCGGGACGCATCGCCTGGATTATAGGTATGCGCCTGTTGAACAATTCGCTAACAATCAGCGTCTACCACTTAAGTCGAATGATCGGTGCACGGGTCGCTGCGAAGCGGATTACTGCATTGCAATATCGATCAGCCGGCTACTTCACGCCGCTTGCAAAGAATAAGATTCTGTTGCACGTTCTAGGGGCGCCGCCGCCGCCCCCGAACCTGTTCGGTGCGCACGGCTAATCAACAACAACAAGCGAAATAACGTCGACGCGGCGCAGTGTCGATGTAAGGGGTGCGCCAAATGTGGAACAGTTGGACGCTGTTTGCCATTTCGTCGGGTTACGTCGCGATTCTCTTTGCGATCGCCTACGCCGGGGATCGTCGCGCCCGCATCGTCGGGCCCCCTGCACGCAAGCCGTGGGTCTACAGCCTCGCGCTGTGCGTGTACTGCACTTCCTGGACGTTTTACGGAGCCGTCGGCCGTGCCGCCAGCAGCGGGTGGGACTTTCTGCCGATCTATCTCGGACCCGTGCTGGTATTCCTGTTTGGCGCCCCGCTTCTGCAGCGGATCATTCGAATCTCGAAGCGTCACAACATCACCTCGATCGCAGACTTCATCGGCGCCCGCTACGGCCGCCATCAACCGGTCGCGATGCTCGTCACCGCCATCGCGGTGGTCGGCGTCCTTCCTTATATCGCGCTGCAGCTGAAAGCCGTCTCGTTCGGATTCGACATCCCGGTGGCAGCGTCGGCCGACGTTCCGCACGTTGTCGACAGCGCGCTGACGATCGCCCTGATGCTGGCGGCGTTCGCGATCCTGTTCGGGACGCGCGACCTGGTCAGCACGGAGAACCACCACGGCATGGTTCTGGCGATCGCGTTCGAGTCGCTGGTCAAGCTCGCCGCGTTTCTGGCAGTAGGGCTGTACGCCGTGTACGGTCTGCGTGATGGCATCGGCGACGCCTACTCGCATGCGTTGGCGCTGCCCCAGGTTTCGAGCGCAGCCAGCGAGGCGTCCTGGCGGATGGGTTTTGTGGCCCAGACGCTGCTGGCGGCCGCGGCAATCATCTGCCTGCCCCGGCAGTTTCACGTCGCCGTGGTCGAGAACACGGTGCTGTCGGACCTGCGCACCTCGCGCTGGGTGTTCCCTGCGTACCTCGCGATCGTCAGCATCTTCGTGCTGCCGATTGCAGCCAGCGGCCTGGAGCGATTCTCCGGACTGTCGGTTCAGGCCGATACCTTCGTGCTGGCGCTGCCGTTGGCCGGCAACCATGCGGCCCTGGCGCTCGGCGCCTATCTGGGCGGCTTCTCCGCCGCGACCGGAATGGTGATCGTCGAAACGATCGCTCTTTCGACGATGATCTGCAATGAAGTCGTGATGCCGCTGTTGCTGCGAACGACACGTCTCGGGCAGCGACCGGGCCAGGATCTTTCCAAGCTGATCAAGACCGTTCGCCGGGTCGCGATCGTCCTGATCATCGCACTGGCGTACGGCTATTTTCGCCTGTTCACCGGCCCGGGAACGCTGACCCAGATCGGCCTTCTTTCGTTCGCGGCGGTCGCGCAATTTGCTCCCAGCCTGGTCGGCGGTGTCGTCTGGAAGGGCGGTCGCTACCGCGGGGTCGTGATGAGCCTCGTGGTGGGCTTCACAACCTGGGGCTACACGCTGCTGATGCCGGCCGTGTTGATGGCGAGCGGACACGACCTCGACATCCTGCGCAACGGACCGTTCGGGATCGCGTGGCTTCGGCCGGAAGCATTATTCGGCATCACCGGGCTGGACTCGTTGACGCACGGGGTCTTATGGAGCCTGTCGCTCAACCTGCTCTCGTACGTCGCCATCTCGCTGCTGACATCACCCGGACTGCGCGAGCGTCTGCAGGCGTCCAAGTTCCTGGATGACGCTGTCGGGCCGGAAGCACCGGAGCGCGCGTTGCCGCGAAGTTCGGCGACCGTCGGTGACCTGCAGGAGCTGGTCGAGCGGTTTCTTGGATCCGAGCGAACGACGACCCTGTTCGCCGAATACGCCTCCCGAGTCGGGCGCGGAGCGCTCGATCGCAAGGACCATGCGGCCCCCGACTTCGCGCGATTTGTCGAGCACCTGCTGGCGGGCGTGCTGGGCACGTCGAGCGCGCGTCTGGTGCTCGGAACCACACTGCGGGGACGCGATATGCAGCCCGAGGACGTGGTGCGCCTGCTGGACGAGACGTCGCACGCGATCCAATTCAACCGTGAGCTGTTGCGCGCCGCCCTCGAGAATCTGTCGCAAGGCGTCAGCGTGGTGGACGCCGACCTGTGTCTGGTCGCCTGGAACCAGCGCTACGAGACACTGTTTGGCTACCCGCCCGGTCTGGTCGTGGTCGGACGCCCGATCGAGGACCTGATCCGCTACAACGCAACCCGCGGCTGGGTCGTATCCGCTGACGTCGACGCCGCGGTCGCCCGGCGCCTTGAGTTCATGCGCGCCGGAATGGCGTATTCCCACGAGCGCGAGCTGCCCAACGGGACGGTGCTCGAGATCCTGGGCAACCCGATGCCCGGCGGCGGATTCGTCACAAGCTATTCCGAGGTGACCGCCTATAAGCGCGCCCAGCGGGCGTTGCAGGAGGCCAATGAGACGCTGGAGGATCGGGTCGTTCAGCGCACCCGGCAGCTCACGGCACTGAACGCCGAGCTGGCCGAGGCGAAGATCGCGGCCGAAAGAGCCAACGAGGCCAAGACGCGCTTTCTTGCGGCAGCGTCGCACGACCTGGTGCAACCGATGACCGCGGCACGGCTGTTCATTTCGTCGGTGGACCGTGGCGAACTGACGAATGGGGGGGCGCCGCTGGTCGGCCAGGCCGAAGCCGCGCTGGTGGCTGCGGAGAACCTGCTGGGTGGACTTCTCGATATCTCGCGTCTGGATGCGGGCGCCCAGGAAGCTCACGTGGAACACTTCCCGCTTTCTCAGGTGGTCGGACCACTGGCGGCCGAATTTACGGTGATCGCCCGTGATCGAGGCTTGGAATTGCGCACGGCCAATTGCGATCACGTGGTGGCCTCGGATCCTCAATTGCTGCGACGCGTGCTGCAGAACTTCCTGTCCAACTCGATGCGCTACACGCGGCGTGGCCATGTGCTGCTCGGCTGCCGGCGGCGAAGTGGTGTACTGCGGATAGAGGTTTGGGATTCCGGGCGAGGCATTCCAGAAGACAAGCAAAGGGAGATCTTCGAGGAGTTCCGCCGCCTGGATGACTACGACGACGACCAGGAACGTGGTCTTGGGCTCGGCCTGGCCATCGCAGACCGGATCGCAAGGATGCTGAAGCATCCCCTGTCGGTTCGGTCGTGGCTGGGACGTGGCAGCGTTTTCGCGATCTCGGTCCCGATCGGCGACCCCAGCCGGGTATCACTGCCGCGCCCCGCTGCGGTGGATCTGTCGGAGGATCGCTTGGTCGGTCGACGCGTTCTGTGCATGGAGAACGAACCCGCAGTGCTGGCGGGCATCGAAGCGCTTCTGTCGAGCTGGGGATGTCACACCGTTGCGGTTCGCGACCGGGAGTCGGCGATGAGCTGGGTCCGCAAGGGGGGCGTTGCGCCGGACATCCTGCTGGTCGACTTTCACCTCGATCGGGGCGAAAGCGGGCTCGAATTGGCCGAGCAGATCCAGGAACTGTGGGGCAGCCGCGTGCCGAGCATCGTGATTACCGCCGACCACACGCCGGGCGCTCAAACGGCTGCCAACGCGCGTGGCTGCCGGATATTGCGCAAGCCAGTGAAGCCCGCCGCGCTGCGGGCCGTGATGAACAGCATGCTCGCCTAGCGACTTGGCAGCGCGATCTGCAGATCTTCCCCTTTCCCGCTCGACACCTGGCGTTTATGCGTCGTCGTCAGAGGCGTCCACTTCGGCTCGCTCGCCGGTCTGCATCAGGCGTTGGGCAAGAATCGCCGCCTGCGTCCGGCGTTCGATTCCGAGCTTGCGCAGGATTCCGGTGATATGCGCCTTGACGGTGGCTTCCGTAATGGACAGGTTGCCGGCGATGTCCTTGTTGCTCTGGCCTTCGGCGAGCATGACGAGCACCTTCAACTGCTGCGGCGTCAGCGTCGACAGTCGCCGCGCCAGCTCGCGTTCCTGTTCCTCGGCGTTGGTACGGCGCTCGGGCAGGCGCGGCGCCGATATCCCCCCGTCCAGGACCGTGCGCAACGCATCGCCAATCGTTTCGATGCTGGCGGACTTCGGAATGAATCCGGACGCACCGAAATCCAGGGCCCGCCGAATCACGCTGACAGCCTCCGAGGCCGAAACGACGATGATCGGGACGGCAGGGTACTCGGCCCTCAGATACAGCAGCGAGGAAAAGCCCCTTGCGCCCGGCATCCGCAGGTCCAGCAGGATCATGTCCGAGTCGGGATGATCGGCAATCGCCACCCGCAGTGCGTCGATCGACGAGACCTCCACGATCTGCGCACCGGGTATGTGGCGACCAACGACTTCCCTCAGTGCGGCCCGAAACAAAGGGTGGTCATCGGCAATGATCAACGTCGGCTGCGTCATGGCCGGCGATTCTAGCGATCCGCCTAGACTGGCGATATTCCACTTTGGTCGTAAACGCCGCAGGTCGTGTGCGCACCCCCGCGTCGGTGCGCGGTCACATCTGCGCATGGATCCGCAGACCGACGATCGATACCGGCCCACGCTCCGCGTTGTACGCCGCACAACCAAGGCATCGCGGATCAAAGCCGGGACGATTCGACCCGGACGCCGTTGAGAGGTCACCGTGGCGACGGCGCGACCGCTGTAATCGTCAGTTGCAGGCGCGAGCCACTGGCGCCGCTGAACTGAAGCATCAGATCCTGGCCGGCCGGCAGCGAGTAAAGCACGATCTTGTGAGGCGCCTGGCACCCAGGGCGGCCCTGAAAGTCCTTGGCAGGGAGCAACTGGTGATCGGCCACCACATCGATCCAGAACGCTTGATCGATCGAGATGCGGTAGTCACCGGCGCTTGCCACGCGCAGGTGCGCCAGGCCCGCCGACCCTGCGTCAGTCAGCGTCTTCTTCCCGGGGGGCAGCGGGAATTTCACCTCGCCCTGGGGCGTGACCGGCATTTCATACAGCCGGTCGGGAAGCACGGTCGGCGCAGACTCGGGGGCCACGCCCGCTGGCAGCGCCTCGGCCGTCGTCGCGAAAAGCGCGCGCTCATGACCGATATCCCAGCGGAATCCGTCGCATGCATCGTCGGCCGCCTGCGCCTCGGCTGCAGCCGAGCACATCGCGCAGACGATCAACCAGGCAGTACACTGCGTTCGCATGATGGCGTCCCCGTACTGATCGGCACCGCGTCCAGTCCCGCTATATTCTCACGCTGCGGCCGACCCGCCGCACGCTGATGGAGCCTTCATGCAATTGTCACTGACCCGGATCCTGCTGCTGACGCTCCTCGGACTCGCCAGTGAGCTCGTCGCGGCCGATGAGGTGGCCGTGGCGGTAGCCGCCAATTTCACCGCGCCGATGCAGCAGATCGCGATCGAATTCCACAAGGACACCGGCCACACCGCTCAACTCTCCTTCGGCTCGACCGGCAAGTTCTACGCGCAGATCAGCAGCGGCGCGCCGTTCGAAGTATTGCTGGCGGCCGACCGCGAGACCCCTTCCAGGCTGGTTTCGGAGGGCAAGGCCGTGGCAGCCAGCCAGTTCACCTACGCCATTGGCAAACTGGTTCTGTGGTCGGCGAAGCCCGGCGTGGTGGACCAGAAAGGCTCGGTGCTCACGAATTCGGCCATTGCGCACATCGCGTACTGCAACCCCAAACTGGCCCCCTACGGGGCAGCCGCGGTCGAGGCGATGAAGTCGCTCGGTGTCCTCGACGCGGTCCAGCCGAAGCTGGTGCAGGGCGAGAGCATTGCGCAGGCCTTTCAGTTTGTCGCGTCGGGCAACGCCGAGATCGGCTTCATCGCTCTGTCGCAGGTGATCAAGGACGGCAAAATCCCGGACGGCTCGAGCTGGATCCTGCCGTCCAATCTGTACTCCCCGATACGGCAGGATGCGGTGATACTCGACAAGGGGCGGGACCGTCCGGCCGCGAAAGCACTGATCGATTACTTGAAGTCGGACAAGTCGAAGGCGATCATCCGCAGCTTCGGCTATGACCTATGAGATCCGCCCCGGCAGGTACAGCGCGATCGCAGGAAAGGCGATCAGGACGAGCAGTCGGACCAGGTCGGTCGCGACGAACGGCAGAACGCCCTTGAAGATGGTGGTGAAACTCACCTCCTTGACGACGCTCTTGATCACGAACACGTTCATGCCGACCGGCGGGTGAATCAACCCCAGTTCGACGGTCATCACGATGATGACGCCGAACCAGATCGGATCGAAGCCGAGCGCGGTAACCACCGGAAACAGGATCGGCACCGTCAGGATGATCATCGCCATGGCATCCATCAGACAGCCCAGCACCAGATACATCAACATCATCAATGCCAGCACCCCGTAGCGCCCCAGTCCAAGGCCGACCAGCGTCTGCGTGAGCTTTTGCGGCGCTTGCGTGATCGTCAGCAGATAGCCGAACAGTAGGGCGCCGATCAGGACCGTGAACACCGCAGCAGCGGTGCGGGTCGCCTGCAACAAGGCGGACCGGATCGCGGCGTGCGGCAGTTTGCCGCGCAGCACCCCGAGCAGGAACGCTCCACCAGCACCCATGCCCCCCGCTTCCGTCGGCGTGAATACACCCCCATACAGGCCACCGATCACGAACGCGAACAGCGCCAGCGGCGCCCAGACTTGCTTCAAGGCGAGCAGCCGTTCCCGCCATGGCAGCCGCGCGCCGGCCGGCAGCAGTCGCGGCCGAAGCGTGACGATCAGCACGATCGTCATGACATACATCGCCATCGCCAGCAGCCCCGGCAGGATGCCGGCCATGAACAGCTTGCCGACGTCTTGCTGCGTGATGACCGCGTAGACTGCGAGCACCGTCGATGGCGGCAGCATCGCGCCCAGCGTGCCACCGGCCGCGATCACACCCGACGCCAACGACGGTGGATATCCATAGCGCCGCATTTCCGGATAGGCGACGCTCGAAAACGTGGCAGCGGTCGCGACCGACGAACCGCAGATCGCCGCAAACCCGCCGCAGGCCATGATGGTCGACACCGCGAGGCCGCCGCGCCGGTGCCCCACCAGCGCGTTGGTGGCGCGAAACAGCTCGCTGCTGACTCCGCTGGCTGAGACGAATGCGCCCATCAGCATGAACATCGGGATCACGCCGAACGTGTAGTCGGTGACCGTTCGCATCGACGTCTGGCCAACCAGCTTCAGCGCCGGACCGGCACCGGCCAGCAATGAATAGCCGGTCACGCCAACCAGCCCCATCGCCATGCCGACGGGGACGCGCAGCAGCATCAGCGCGAACAGGATCGCGAAGCTGGCGATCGCAATCGCGTCCGGACTCATCGCGGCGGCACGCTGCGGCTCATTGCACCCGCCGCGACTCGGGCTGATCTTCCAGCAGCTCGGGATGAAACACCAGGCGCCACGCCCGCACGGCGATCAGGACCACCGCCGAGACGTCGCCGGCCCATGCCAGCGCGAACATCGGCCAGGTCGGCAGATTCAGATCGAACGTCAGCACATGATCGGCATGGGTCTGGCGCACCTTGTCGAACAACGTGCCGGTCTGAACCAGCACGACGAACAGCAGCACCAATGTGGCAAACACATCGATGAAACGCCGAAACCGGGGGCCGGCGTTAGTCCACAGCAGGTCGACGGTGATGTGGCCGCCTCGATAGCTGGTGGCCGCGATGCCCCAGAAGATCAGGATCCCAAGCAGCAGACGACCGAAGTCGTAGCTGTCCGGGATCGAGGCATTGAAGAACTTGCGCAGGATGACCGAGACGAAAATGTCGGCCGCGACGATGCCGATGAAGATCGCAGCCAGCCGCTCGATGGCGTTGATGATACGGTCTGTGACGCCGCGCTTCATACCGCGCTGGGGCGGTCCACTCTCACCCCTTTCCGGCCTGCGGCCGGAAAGGGCAAGCGGTCAGAGAACGGGAAAGCTGAGCCGGCCCCCTCGTTACTCCCCGCAGCCCATCTGAATGAGAGCGGAGGTCCTTCGCACACGATCACGGAAGGGCCGCCTTGTAGCGACTCAGGCTCTGTTTCAGCGCATCCAGCACGGCGCCCGGATCAAGGCCCGTGCGCTTGACATCGCCGCTCCACTGGCCGACTACCGGCGCGACCGCCTTGCGCCAGGCCTGCAGCTGGTCCGGGTTGAGGCGGATCAGCTCGTGTCCGGGCATCGCGGCGATCCGGGTACGCCCCGCCGCTTCGAAATCGGCCCAGGGGCCGGCGATCTTTTCGGCCCACTCGGTACTGCAATGGTCATCGATCACCTTCTTTTGCGCGGGCGACAGGCCTTTGTAGCGGTCCAGATTCATCACCCAGACGAACGGCGTCACGTACAACGGGACGTCGAGGTGATACGAGACGACCTTGTCGATGCCGAACAGGGCCAGCGAACCCCAAGGAAAAGTGATCGCGTCAGCGACGCCGCGTTCCAGCATCTCGCGCGACTCGGGCGCCGAGGCCTGCACATTGGTACCCCCGAGCGTCGTCACCATCTGTCCGATGGTTCCGGTGGCCGGCCGCACCTTCAGGTCCCTGAGGTCGCCTGGCATCACGATCTTGCGCCGCGCGTGCAGCGTCCCCGGGTCGTGTACGAAGGCGAAGCAGAAGTGCACGTCCTTCATCTCACGGGCGGCGTACGGCCGGTACCACGCGTCGATCGCGGCCGAGCCGCCCCGGCCGTCGGCGAACAGAAACGGCAGCGACGCGGCGGCGAAGATCGGAAACCGTCCGGGCTGATAGCCGGGATTGACGTAAGCGAAGTCGGCGATGCCGTCGCGCGCCATATCGTAGTGGTCGAACGCCTTGCCCAATTGCTCGGACGGAAACAGCGTCGACGTGATGGTGCCCTGCGATTGCTGGCGGACGTCATCGGCCCAGGCCTGCAACATCGGATTCAACGGATGCTGCGCCGGCAGCCAGCTGGACAGTTTCAAGGTGACTGGCTTGTCCTGCGCCGCCGTCGGCGCGCATGTGAGAGCCAGCGCTACGGTCAGGGCAACCGTTTCGATCGCGCGCGCAGAGCTACGGATGCCATCTTGAAGGTGCATGGTCTCCCCCAGGGGATGTCGTCTTGTTGGACGATTCTCAATCGGGTTCGCACAGCTCGCGAATCTCCGGCGGCACGTCGACCGCCTCGATCTGCACGGGTTCGCTCATCAGGCGCCGCGCAAAGACGCGCACCTCCTCGAACTCGGCCAGCAAGTCGGGGCCGCGGCAGACGCGATGGCTCATCACGAAGCTGCGGTTACGCCACTCGCTGATCGTGGACTCGATCGTCAGCCGGTCGCCGTAGCTCGCCGGCAGTACGAACCGGCCCTGGACGTTGACCAGTGGCGCGCCGATGATGCCCGAGGTCCGCTCCGTTTCGCGCCACGGCGGCACCCCGGCCGTGATGAACAGGGCGCGGCCCGCGGCGTCGATCCAGCGCAGGAAGTTCGGATAGAACACGATCCCGGCCGGGTCGCAGTCTCCGAACTCGACCTGAACCGGATAAACATGCGGCCACCTCATTTCGCGCTCGCCCGGTTGGAAGCGGCCGTGCCACCGGGTCGCGCCGCGCGCGGCGCCCACTTGATCGGCTGCGGCTTCAACGGGCGCGCAGGTGCGCCGAATTGCGAGAGCGTGCGGTCGAACGAGCTTCCCGCATCGTCCGACAGCGCCGCCTCGCGCGCCTGCCGTACTGCGCGGGCGCGCTGCTCCGGATCCGGAAACCGGTCGCTGTCGACCAGGTGGTCGAGAATGTGCATCAGCGCCTCCTTGCCGCGTGCGTTGGTGGAACCGTAACCCTTGACCAGCCGCCCGCACAAGGCGAGCTCATGTCCGAGCGACCAGCAGCCCCGCAGGCCGCGCTCGGTCCGGTCAAGCCAGTGCTCGATCATCACCTGCTCTTGGGCGAACCGGCTGCCGCGGCGCCGCAACCCTTTCATGCGGCCCAGCACGCGCAGCAGCAGGCGGTTGTGCACCCGGTGGCTGCCAAGCGCCAGCGCAAACCCTATCGGCGCGCGGCCGGCCGCTACACGGCGCCGCTCCCATCGCACCAGACGCGAGGCAACGCTCGACGGCAGCAGGCCCGCGATTTCGGCGATCCCCGGTTTCATGTAATCGTAGAGGCGCAGCAAGTCGCCCTGCCCGGCACCGACCTCGCGCCGCACACGAGCAAAGCGATCCCGCCGGCTTTTCAAGTCGGCCACTCGTACGACATCGTCGAACGCCATCCACAGCGCCAGGCTGCGTGCCGCCTCGCGCGTGGCGAGCGATCCGTTCGCCCCTTCCAGGTCGACCACCGACTCGGCATCGCCGATTCGCTGCAGCCGCTGCAGGTACAGCTGTCCATAGGCCTCGTCCTGATACTCGCGCAGGCGCTGCAGGGCCAGCGCGATCAGGTCGTGCGCCGCCGCTGGGAAACGCGCGGCAACCTCCATCGCAAGCGGCGGCACCGCGATCGGGGCGCCCGGCGAGGCGGCCTGGGTGTGCAGCCCGCGCACTTCGTCAAGGCCAAGCGCAAAGCCGCGCAGGCTGGACTCGACGCCCGTGGCGCCGCGCCGAATGGTGGCCTCGTAATGCTCGCGCGTAAAGGGAAGCACGTCGCTGGCGGCGATGGCCCCCAGCATCACTGCGCTGATCGCAGTGTCCGCTTCGTGCGCCAGTGCCGCCATGTCGAGCACATGCGTGCGACGGCTGTACGCGCGAATGACCTCCAGCAGCCGGGTGGACGGTGCCCGGCCGTCGCCGAGTTGCATCTTCTCCGCCGTCGTCAGAGTGCGGTGGGTCGAGCTCAACACGCAGGTGCGCTCGCGCGTGGCAAAACCCGCGCCGACCTGTCGCGCCGTCTCCAACAGCTCGGACGATGCCAGCAGGTCGAGCGCACCGGGTACCGGATACAGGCTGAACAGCGGGCGGACCTCGCCCGGCACCGCCCTGCAAGCGGCTATCTCGACATAGTAGGTGGTGGCGCCAGTGCGTTGAGCCACGCCGGGAATCGACGTGCTCTGCGCCGCGTGGCCAGCTGCCACGGCCGTGTCGACCAGCCAGCGCGCAAGCACACCACCGCCCTCCCCGCCAAGGGCGCACACCAGCACCGAGATCAATGGCCGGGAGTTGGCCGCTGTCATCGGAGGCAATTCAGGCCAACCCGAGCGCGCGGCTCACGCCCGCGCGCAGGCGGTCGAGCGCGCGCTCGGACCAGGTTGGATTGCGGATCACTTCCGCCCGGTAAAACGACGGGCACAACGTCGCCGCATGCGCATTCTCGCCGCACAGTCCGCAGCCTACGCAACCGTCGATCACGGTCGCGACCGGTTCGACTCGCAGAGGATCGCCACTGTCCTTCAACGTCAGCGTGGGACAGCCCGACAGGCGAATGCAGGCGTGGTCACCGGTGCATACATCCTCGTCGACGCCATATCGCACCCGCACCACCCGCCGGCCGGCTTGCAGCATCCCCGCGATCCAGGGGCGCACCCGACGCTGGCGTTCGAGCTGGCATTCACCGGCGGCAATGATGACTTTCAATCCCTGCTGCGGCGACGTCAACGCCTCCTCCAGGGCGCCCTGCATCTGCTCGACCCGGTACGAGTCGACGCTGCGAAGCCATTGGACTCCCAGCCCCTTCAGCGTGCTTTCGATCGTCATGTTGCGGTCGACCAGGCTTTGCCCTTTGTCGGTCGCAAGCGCCTTGGCGTCGTCGTCGGGAGTAGAGATGATTTCCTGGGTCCCGGTCGCCGAGGTGTAGCCGTTCTTGAAGATCAGCAGCACCGCATCGTCACCGTTGAACAGCGCGGACTGCACCCCGGTGAGCAGCCCGTTGTGCCAAAACCCGCCGTCGCCCATCACGGCGAGCACGCGCCGCTCCAACATCGGCGAGACGCCCGCGCGGCTCGCCAGGCTCATCCCGTAGCCCAGGATCGAGTGGCCGAACGAGAACGGCTCGAAGGTGCCGAATGAATGGCAGCCGATATCGGCAGCAATATGGACCGCGCCGACCCGCTGCTGCGCCAGCTTCAATGCGGAAAACACCGGGCGCTCCGGGCAGCCGGTACAGAACTGGGGCGGTCGGGCCGGCAAAGGCGCGCCGAGCATCCGCGCGACGGCCTGGCGCCGCTGCTCATTGCCGGCGAGCCACTCGCGTCCGCCATCGGCGACGGCGCCGGGCGCATGGTGGTCAAAGAACGCAACCAACCCCTGGGCGATCGCCTCGATCGTGTACTCGCCGGCCGGCGGCAACAGGTCCTTGCCGTGAACGGCGGTGGGTAGATCGCGGCGCCGTAGGGTTGCCAGAATCTCCTGCTCGATGTAATCGGGCGCGCCTTCCTCGACCACCAGCAGCGCGCGCTTGCCGAGTGCAAAAGCCGCGATTTCCTCGGGCACAAGCGGAAACGTCACGTTCAGCACGAGCAGCGGCCACTCGCTCGCACCAGAGGCGTTCGCCAGTCCCAGCTGATGCAGCGCGCGCAGCAGCGAGTGACTCAGTCCCCCCTGCACGATCAGCCCCAGATCGTCACGCCGTCCAGGCAGGCGTTCGTTCAGACCATGCTCGGCGATATAGCGTCGTGCCGCTGGCAGGCGCTGCTCGATCTTGAGCTTTTCCTGGCGAAACGTCGCCGGCGGATGCGCCAGCCGCGAGTAGTCGAACGCGACCGGTTCAGCGAGCAGACGCCGCGTGGACAGGGCAGGCGCCTGGTTGTCCTTGCACTCGAAGCTGGCGTGCAGATGGCAGGCACGAATCCGCAGCTCGAGCATCGCCGGCATGTTCGCCGCTTCGGACAGCGCGAAGCCGTGTTCGACCAGCCGCACCATCGTCGGCAGGTCCGGCCTCGGATCGAGCAGCGCCAGTGTGGACTTGAGCGCATAGGCGTGTGTGCGTTCCTGGATCACGCTGGCGCCCTCGCCGTAGTCTTCCCCGACCACGATCAGGGCGCCACCGCGCACTCCCGCCGACGCCAGGTTCGACAGGGCATCGGCGGCGACGTTGGTGCCGACGATCGATTTCCAGGTGACGGCGCCACGCAGCGGGTAATGAATCGAGGCTCCCAGCATGGCGGCGGCCGAGGCCTCGTTCGAACACGCCTCCACGTGCACGCCCAGGCTGTCGAGATAAGGCTTGGCCTGGATCATCACGTCGAGCAGGTGCGATACCGGAGCCCCCTGATACCCGCCCACGTAGGCAACGCCCGACTGCAACAACGCCTTGGTGATGGCCAGAATGCCCTCGCCATGGAACACCGATCCAGCCCCAAGACGCAGGCGTTCGATCTCGTCGTCGTAACGGACTTCCATCGTTTGGAAGGCGCGGTCTTGTGCGCTGCACGACGGCTGCGCTTTTCAGGTCGCCCTGGCGCGCACTCTAAGATCCCGACCGTCATGAAGCAAATGACTCGAATTCCGTCTTATCATGCAGGCTATGCATATGCCGGGCATCGACCTGAACCTGCTCAACGTGTTTCATGCGGTGTACGACAGCCGCAACGTCACGCGTGCGGCCCAACAACTCGGCCTGTCCCAGTCGGCGGTCAGTCACTCGATCGCCCGCCTGCGGGCTGCCTTGAAAGATCCGTTGTTCATGCGGATTGCCGGTGGCGTGCAGCCGACCGCGCGTGCCGACCACCTGGCCGGCTACGTCGAGGCGGCGTTGCGCTCGCTCGAGGCCGCACTGGTCGAGTCGGACCGCTTCGATCCGGCGCGCTCCCGCCGGCGTTTCGGCGCTTACATGAGCGACCTGGGTGAAACTGAATTCCTGCCGCGGCTGATGCGCGAATTGCATCGGCTGGCCCCTGAGGTCCAGTTCGAGGCGGTGCAACTGGCGCCGGGGCAGATCCTCGACGCCTTGGAGTCGGGACGCCTTGATCTGGCGTTCGGCTTCCTGCCTCAACTGGCCGGTACGCAGCGCGAGTTGCTGCTGCGCGAGCGTTACGTCGTCATGATGCGGCAGGGCCACCCGCTACGGCGCCGGACGCGCTCCCGCGCCAGTCTGGATGCGCTCGAGTTCGTGCTGGTGCAAAGTCATATCGAACCCGCCTTCGCGCTGCAGCGGCTGGGGCTGCAGGCACGCATTCGACTGACGCTGCCGCACTTCACGGTCGTGCCGGCGATCCTGAAGCAGACGGACCTGGCGCTGATCCTGCCGAGGCGGCCGGCACGGCGCTTCGCGGCGCTCTACGGTCAACTGGCGGTGCTCGAGGCAGACCTCGGTCTGCCTCAATTCGACGTCTCGTTGCACTGGGTGGCGCGCGCTGAGCACGATCTGGCTCACCTCTGGCTGCGCGAACGCGTCAAACAACTGTTCGCCGAATAGAGCACGGTCAGCAAGCGGACTCAGCCGCAGCGGCTGATCACGTGAGCGCAGGCAGAACCCGACCCGCGGCTTCACCAAAGCCGATGCGCACGGCACCCGGCCTCTCGCACCAGGCTTGCAGTGTCACCGTGTCACCGTCTTCCAGAAAGGTGCGAGTTTCGCCACCCGGCAATGGCAGCGCAGACTTTCCGCCGGCCGACAACTCCAGCAGCGAACCCGCCTCCTGAGGCAAAGGTCCGGATTCGGTGCCCGTTCCCAACAGGTCGCCTGGCCGCAGGTTGCAGCCGTTGACCGTGTGGTGGGCAACCATCTGGGCGATGCTCCAATACGCGTGACGGAAGCTGGTCCGCGACAGGCAAGCAGGCGCCAAGCCGGCGGCGCGCATGCCGGCCGTTTCGATCTGCACCTCGAGCTGGATGTCGAACGCGCCGGCTGCGCGGTTGTCGTTCGATTCCAGGTAAGGCAGCGGCTGCGGGTCATCCGCCGGCCGGGTCCAAGGCACCCGGTAAGGCGCAAGGCCTTCCAGGGTCACGATCCAGGGCGAGATCGTGGTGGCGAAGTTCTTGGCCAGGAACGGGCCGAGCGGCTGGTACTCCCAGGCCTGTATGTCCCGCGCCGACCAGTCGTTGAGCAGGCACAGGCCAAACACGTGCTCTTCGGCCCCGGCGATCGGAATGCGCGAACCGGGTGCATTGCCGGGCCCGATGAACACGCCCAACTCGAGCTCATAATCCAGGCGCTTGCTTGGCCCGAACATCGGCGCCTGTGCGCCCGGCGGCAACGTCTGGCCGACCGGCCGCCGGAACGACTGCCCCGACACCGCGATCGAGGAGCTGCGCCCGTGATAACCGATCGGCACCCACTTGTAGTTGGGCAGCAGCGGATTGTCGGGCCGGAACAACCGCCCCACGCTCGTTGCGTGGTGGATCGAGGTATAGAAGTCGGTGTAGTCGCCGATCACCGCCGGCACCGCATGTTGCGCGTCGGCTTGGGGCAACAGGCAGGACTGCAGGTCATCGGCGAGCCTGGAGCCCACGCGCAGAGCGCGCGACAGCGCAAGGCGCAGCGATGACCAGGCGGCCGGACCGAGTGCCATCAAGGCATTGAGCGCGGAGCCCGCGCCAGCGGCCGCCGCCTGAGCAGCCACACCGTCGAAGGCGCGGGTCGCGTGCGCCCGCCCCAAATCCAGGATCGCGTCGCCGATCGCTACGCCGCCCCGAAAGGCCTCGTCCGTGCCCGCGCGACGGAACACCCCGAAAGGCAGGTTCTGGATCGGGAAGTTGCAGCCGGGCGCATTGGCAGAGGCCACCCAGCTGCTCAAGCCCGGGTCGTGGGTTTCATTCAGCAGGTCCATAGCGTGCACACGATACCAGTGTGCACGCTGCGGGCGAATCGCGAATGCCAGTGCGAGCGCGTTGCCGTGCGGCTCAGTTCGGACTGGCTCTGACCCGGATCCTCGCCATCATTCCGCCATCCTCGTGCTCGAGGATGTGG